>NZ_JBEXFP010000039.1:0-65591 GCF_040606825.1 Micromonospora sp. NPDC005367
GGCCCGGCGAGCAGCTGCTCGCCGGGCCTCCGTCCGTTGCGCCCCTCCGGGCAGGCGCGAACTTTAGAGCACCAGGCCTCCGTCGACGCCGAGTACCTGCCCGGTGACGAAGGCGGCGTCGTCGCTGAGCAGGAACCGGATCGTCCGTGCGACGTCCTCCGCCCGGCCCAACCTGCGCAGGGCAGTGTCCGCGACTCGCCGTTCGAGCAGGTCCGCCGGCAGATGCTTGATCATGTCGGTCTCGATCAGCCCCGGGGCGACGGCGTTGACCCGAATACCACGCGGGCCCAGTTCCTTCGCGGCCGACCGGGCGACCGCCGCAACGGCCGCCTTGCTGGCGGCGTACGCGGTCTGCCCGGCGCTGCCCCGCTCGCCGACGATCGAGGCGAGCAGCACCACCGCGCCCGACTTCTTGCGCATCATCACCCGCGCGGCCGCCTGAACGGTGGCGATCGTGCCGGCGACGTTGGTGTCGAGCATCCGGCTGATCAGCTCGGGGCGGATCATGCCGATGAGCGCGTCCTCGAGCACACCGGCGTTCGCCACCAGGGCGTCGATCCGGCCGTGGTCCGCCGCGATCGTCTTGAACACCATGCTGACCGAGGTCGGGTCGGTGACGTCGAGTTCATAGCCTCGGGCGTCGCCGCCGAGCTCCTTCGCCACCTCCTCGGCCCGACCACCGTCGCGTCCGGTCACGACGACCGTGGCGCCGGCCTCGGCGAGGAGTTCGGCGGTGGTGCGTCCGATGCCCCGGGTGGCACCGGTGATCACCGCGACCCGGCCGCGCATCGTCGCGGTGGGGGCCGTGTCAGTCACGGACACCCATACCGGAGAGCATGTCCAGCGCGACCTTGAAGCTGCTCATGTCGATGACCTGTTCGGTGTCGAGCTGGACGTCGAACTCGTCCTCGATCGCACCGACCAGGGTCATGTGACCGAGCGAGTCCCACTGCTCGATCTCGCGGTACTTGAGGTTTTCGACGTCGACGTCGTCGCCGAGCTCCAATGTGTCGACGAAGACGGCCCGGAGCCGGTCCGACAGCGCCATGATTACTCCTTCTCGGCAGAGATGATTTTCGTCCAGGCCGCGAGCTGTTCCGCCACCTGGGTCGGCAGGCCGTCCGGGAGGTCGGCGCGGCCCTTGAGATAGGTCTCGAAGGCGTCGATCACGTCGTCCGTGCAGCCGCGCCGGGACAGGCCGACCCGGTTGACGCCACTGGCCCGGGCCGGGTTGCCCACGGTGATGGTGAACGGTTCGACGGTGCGCCGCACGGCGGAGCCCATCCCGACCATCGCACCCGGACCGACCTGGCCACGCTGGTGGACCACCGTACCCATGCCGATGTTCGCCCACGACCAGACGTGGGTGTGGCCGCCGAGCTGTACCCCGTCCGACAGCGTCACCGCGTCGTCCACCACACAGTCGTGCCCGACGTGGCTGCGCGCCAGCAGATAGCAGTCGTCGCCGACGCGGGTGATCTCCTGGGTGCCCTGGTTGATGGTGACGAACTCGCGGATCGTGTTGTTGTCGCCGATCACCACGCCGGTGCCGGCGGACTCACCGTCCCAGCCCACCGGGTGAGGACCGCCACGGTATTCGGCTGGGGTGCCGATCACCGCGTGCGGGCCGATCCAGTTGCCGTCCCCGATGCGGCAGGGGCCCACGATCACGCTGTAGGGGCCGACGACGTTGCCGTCGCCGAGTTCCACGTCCGGGCCGATGACGGCGGTGGGGTGGATTCTGTTAGCCATACTCGTCCGCTCTACGCCTTCGGTCAGGCGGGTCCGGTGCCGCCGAGACCGGCCTGGGCTGTCGGTCGGCCAGCCTACCCGACCGTAGATCGGCGTCCGGCTGTCGGGAGCGTGCGCGGCTTCGCCCTCCGGAGGCCGCCGATCGAGTCCCGCCGGTCCAGGCCACGTCGATGTTCGCCGACGGAAAGCGGCCGGGCGTCCGGGGTGAGCGCCGCCATCTTACGGTACCGTGGCGCGGTGCGTCCGGGAGTCACTCCGACGGCTCCCTACAATTGTCCAGGCCGGACCACCCCCGTCCCCGGAGTCCCCGCCACCGCCGACAGGAGCCACCACTGTGCGGATCGCTGTTGTCAACAACTTCTTTCCACCCAGGCCCGGTGGTAGCTCTCATCTGGCAGCGGCGCTGGCCGCGCGATACGTCGCCGCGGGTCACGAGGTGCTCGTGCTCACCGCCGCGTACCGCGACAGCCCGGCCGAGGAGGAGCGGGACGGTTACCGGGTGGTTCGGATGCCTGCGATGCCCATGCCTCAGCTCGGTCTGGCGATCGACTTCGACATGGCCTTCACCATGGCCCGTCCCGGCAACCGCCGGCGGGTGAATCGGCTGCTCGACGAGTTCAAGCCGGATGTGATCCACCAGCACGGGCAGTTCTTCGACCTGACCTGGCTCTCCGGTTGGTACGCCCGCCGCCGCGGTGTCCCGGTGCTGCTCTCGGTGCACACCCGGCTCGAGAGCCCGGACCCGAAGTACATGGCAATGTTCAAGGCGCTCGACCGGTGGCTGGTCAAGCCGATCCTGCGCCGGTATCGGCCCCGGTACGTGATCATGGACGAGCTCTGCGGCGCGTACTGCGAGCAGCGCTACGGCGCCACGAAGGACGAGTTCGAGTACCTCCCGGTGGCGGTTGAGCCGAGCCGGTTCGAGGCGCCGCCGACCCGCGACGTCCGCGCCGAGTACGAGGTCAACGACGCCCCGCTGATCGTGTCTCTCGGGCACGTGATCCAGCTCCGTGACCGCCTGGCCCTCGTCGAGGGGCTGCCGGCGATCCTGGCGAAGCACCCGCGGACCAAGGTCATGGTGGTCGGGCGGGTCTACTACGACGCGTTCCTCAAGCGCGCCGAGGAGCTCGGGGTCTCCGACGCGATCATCTCGACCGGCGCGGTGCCCCCCGCCGACGTGCCGTCCTTCTTCGCCGCCGCGGACATCGTCGCCCACGATCTGCAGGGCGGCGGCTTCGGCACGGCCAGCCTGGAGGCCATGGCGGCGGGCCGGGCGACGATCGGCACCATCACCGAGACCAACTTCCCGGCCGTCGAGCTGCGCAACTGGGAGAACTTCGTGTTGGCCCGCCCGAACGACCCCAAGGACCTGGCGGCCGCGGTGATCCGGCTGCTGGACGAGCCGCAGGAGCGGGAGTGGATCGCCAAGGCGCAGCGCGAGTTGGTGCACGCCAACTTCACGCTCGACGTCGTCGCGCGGCGACACCTGGACGTCTTCGCGCGGATGACTGCCGGTCGCTGATCGGACGCCTGCTGCCGGGAGGATGAATCGCATGAACCTGGTCGCCCCGACCGCCCGACTGATCGACGCCGCCAGCGGAGTGATCCTGGCGGGCGCCGAGCTGTCCGTTGAGATCGACCGGTACGCCGCGTCATACCGCGCCTTCCCGGCCGGGGTGGTCTTCGCCCGCAGCGACGCCTCCGTGGCGGCGGTGCTGCGTTACCTCGGCGCGATGCGTGCCGACCGGCCGGTGGCGCTGCTCGATCCGGCACTGGACCCGGCGGTGCTGGCCGACTTCATCCGGCGCTTCGAGCCGGCGGTGGTGGTCGGCCTCTCCGGGGGCGGCGCGGGCGCCGATCCCGGCGAGCGCCCCAAGCAGTACCGGCAGGTCGACGACCCGACGCTCGGCCCGGTGTGGGTCCGCGAGCACGCCACGGACGACGAGCCGCACCCCGACCTGGCCGTGCTGCTGGCCACCTCCGGTTCGACCGGTGACCCGAAGTTCGTCCGGCTGTCCCGTTCCGCGGTGTCGTCGAACGCCGCGGCCATCGCCCAAGCGTTGGCGATCGGCCCGGACGAGATCGCGCCGACCAGTCTGCCGCTGTATTACAGCTTCGGCATGTCCGTCCTCAACAGCCATCTCGCGGCCGGCGCTACCGTGCTGGTGGTCGACGGCGGTGTGCTGGCCCGGGAGTTCTGGCAGGCGGTGCAGACGTACGGCGCGACGTCGTTGGCCGGTGTCCCCTACAACTACGAGATGCTGCACCGCATCCGCTGGTCACCGGCGAAGTACCCGTCGATCCGTACCCTCACGCAGGCCGGCGGCAAGCTGCGCGACGAGATGATCCTCGCCTTCCACGAGAAGATCAGTGCGGCCGGTGGCCGGTTCCACGTCATGTGGGGCTGCACGGAGGCGGGCCCGCGAATGAGCACGCTGCCCGCGGACGCGCTGCCGGCCCGGGTCGGCTCGGTCGGACCCGCGCTGGCCGGCGGTTCCTTCACGGTGCTGGACTCCGACGGCGCGGAGACCGACGAGCCGGGCGTCGTCGGCGAGTTGGTGTACCGAGGCCCGAACGTGATGATGGGGTACGCGGAGAACTCTGCCGACCTGGGGCGCGGTGACGATCAGGCCGGGGTGCTGCGCACCGGCGATCTCGGCCATCTCGACGAGGACGGGTTCGTCTGGCTGCGCGGGCGGCTCAAGCGATTCGGCAAGATCTTCGGCATTCGCGTCAACCTGCACGACATCGAGGAGATGGTCCGGGATCAGGGCCCGGTGGTGGCGGTGTCCGGTCCGGACAAGGTCGTCGTCTTCGTCGAGGGCATCGAGGAGGACGCCGCCCGCGCCCTCGTCGGCCGGCTGGCCGAGCGGCTGAAGCTGCACCGGTCCGGGTTCGACGTCCGGACCGTCGAGCGGTTGCCGCAACTGCCCAACGGCAAGATTGATTACCGCTCCCTGGAGGCGCAGGTATGACCCTGTTCACCCTCGACCAGGCCACTCGCGAAGCGCGGCTGCTGCCGGAGCTGGTCGAGCTCACCGAGCATCACCGGGCCAACAGTCCGGAGTACGCGCGGCTGCTGGCCTCGCTCGGCCATCATCCCGGACGGCGTTACGAGCGGATCGCGGATCTGCCCTGGCTGCCGGTACGGCTGTTCAAGCACCACGTTCTCAAGAGCATCACCGACGACGAGGTGTTCAAGGTGCTCACCTCGTCCGGTACGACCGGCGACGTGAGCCGCATCTACCTCGACAAGGAGTCGGCCGGGCTGCAGCAGAAGATGCTGTCCGCGACGCTCAGCCCGGTGATCGGGCCGCGCCGGCTGCCGATGCTGCTGGTCGACACCCGGGCACTGTTCAAGGACCGTCGGTCGTTCTCGGCCCGCGGCGCCGGAGTGCTCGGGCTGATGAACTTCGGCCGCGATCACACGTTCGTGCTCGACGAGAACGACCGGCCCGACCTGGAGGCCGTGCGCGCGTTCCTCGACAAGCACGGTGACCAGCCGTTCCTCATCTTCGGCTTCACCTTCATGACCTGGCTCTACCTCTACGAGCTGGCGCGGGAGAACAAGCTCGACCTGAGCAACGGCATCCTGATCCACAGTGGTGGGTGGAAGAAGCTGGCGGACCGGGCGGTCGACAACGACGAGTTCCGGCGCCGCTTCGCCGCGGACACCGGGCTGCGGCGGATTCACAATTTCTACGGCATGGTCGAGCAGATCGGGCTGACGTTCCTGGAGGGGACGGACGGCGGGGGGCTGTACTGCCCGGACTTCTCCGACATCATCATCCGCGACCCCCGCACCTGGGAGGAGGTGCCGGTCGGCACGCCGGGCGTCGTCCAGGTGGTCAGCACCCTGCCACGGTCGTACCCCGGGCACCTGCTGCTCACCGAGGACCAGGGCGTGGTGCACGGCGTCGACGACGGCGTCTGGCCGGGTAAGCGCTTCTCGATCCTTGGACGCCTGCCGCGGGCGGAGGCCCGTGGCTGCAGCGACACGTTTGCGGAGGCGGCATGAGCAAGGTCATCGAGAGGTTCCCCGCCGGCGGTGCGATCGACGTCGACGACCTGCTGGCGTCCCTGCGGAACACCCCAGCGGCCGGGCCGCTCACCGTCGGTGATGAGCGGGTGGTGGAGTTCCTCGTCGCGTTCGCGCGGCGGCTGCTCCGTCCGGCCGTCGCCCGACGTTACCCCGAACTCGGCTCGCTCGGCTTCTTCCTGCGTCGCGCGGAGATCAACAAACTGTTGGCCCGAGTCTCCGACGAGCCGGGACAGCTGCGCTTTCCGCGAGGCACGGTCTTCCACGTGCCGCCCGCGAACGTGGACACCATCTTCGTCTACTCGTGGGCGCTCTCCGCGCTGGCCGGCAACGCCAACGTTGTTCGCATCTCGTCCCGCTCGGCAGGCGCGGCGGACGCCGTTCTCGACGCCCTGAACGACACCCTGGCCGAGGCGGACGAAGCGGTTCGGCAGACTCAGCGGATGGTGACGTACGGGCGTGACGACGTCGTCACGGGAACGCTCTCCGCTGCGGCCGACCTCCGGGTCATCTGGGGCGGGGACCGCTCGGTGAACGAGATCCGACGGCACCCGCTCGCTCCGCACGCCCGCGACGTGACCTTCCCGGACCGTTCGTCTTTCACCGTTCTCAGCAGCGCCGGTTGGTTGGGCGCAGACGAGCGGGACCGTGACGCGGCGGCTCTCGGCCTATACAACGACTCGTACTGGTTCGACCAGGCGGCGTGCTCTTCACCGCGCACCCTGTACTGGATCGGCGACCCGGCGGCCACCGAGGCGGCGCGGGCCGACCTGTTGGCCCGCTTGCGGGTGGTGCTGGACGGCAAGCGGCCGGAAGTCGACGCGGCGATGGCAGTGGAGAAGCGGGTCGCCACGTACGGGCTGGCCGTCGACGGCACGGCGACTGCCATCCGCTTCGACGGCAACGAGTTGGCGACGGTGGAGCTCGCCGATCCGGCTGACATCCCGCGACGCTGGCTCGGAGTCGGCACCTTCCCGCAGGCCCGGGTCGACACGCTGACCGAGCTCGCCCCGCTCGTGGTCCGCCGTGACCAGACCGTCACCCACTTCGGGTTCAACGCCGATGAACTGGTCGATTTCGCGCGGACTGTGGCCGGTCGCGGTGTGGACCGGATCGTCCCGATCGGCGATGCGCTCAGCTTCGCCGCCACCTGGGACGGATACGACCTGATGCGGGAGTTCACCCGCATCACCAGCGTCATCGCCCGCTGACCCGCCCGTACGACAAGGGCCGGTACGGCACGTGGCGTACCGGCCCTTGTCGGTTGGAAAGGTCAGGACGTGCCGGTCGGCACCGTTTCGGGCCTGCGGCGCAGCTGCCGCATGCCGGACAGGGCCGCGATGCCCGCGGCGAGCACGTCGGCGATGGTGAAGATCAGCCGGGACGCCAGGGCGATGCCCACCGCGGCGCCGACCCCACCACCGCCCACCAGGAACGGTGCCAGCGCGGCCACCAGCACGGCTTCCCGCACGCCGAGCCCGGACGGCGAGAGGAAGGCGAACATGCCGACGGTCATCGCGATCGCGAACGAACCGATGCTGCGCAGCAGGCCACCGAGACCGGGAGCGGCTTGGGCGTTCGCCAGCAACCACAGGTGCACGCCGAACATCGCGTAGCCGAGCGCGCTCCATCCGACGACCCGCAACACGCCCGGCCAGGTGAGTCGGTGCTCCAGGGGCGGCCGGCGCAGCACCTTGAGGGCGAGCTGCACGAGCATGGTGAGCACCCGGGGAATCGCGCAGACCAGGGCGATCGGGAACAGGACCGCTACGATCCAGAGCGCCACCCGGACCGGCTCGGCGTAGCTGGAATCGGCGCCGGCCGCCGCCTCTCGCAGCGAGGGCAGGCTCAGCAGGCCGAGGCCGAGCGCGGCGGTGACACCGAGACCGACGGTGACCAGGGTGGCCAGGAAGGCCCGCGCGCGGGGCAGCCCCGCCCGCTTGCTCAGCTCGATCTGGAGCACGTACGCCCAGACGCTGCCGGGGATGTACTTGCCCAGTTGGCCGACCAGACAGATGCGCAGCGCGGCGGCGACCGAGACGCGGTGCTCCAGGTCGTGCACGGCGGCCCGCCAGGCCATCGTGTTGGCCACCATTCCCAGCAGCGCCGCCAGGACCGACAGCGCGACCGAGGGCCAGGCCAGGCCCAGCCAGGTCGAGCGAACCTGGGGCCACTGGTCGACAACGCTCCAGGCCATCCCGGCCACGATGGCGGCGATGACCACGACCCGTACGGCGAGCGACAGCCACTTTCGGGAACTGCGAGGAGCGGCGGCCGGGGCGGCGTCGGCGTCGGCGTCAGGCCGCGTAGCGGTATCTACCACTGGTTATCTGCCTTCGCGTCGTTGTCCACCCGATCGGGGGAGGGGTTGACAAAGCAAGGCACTACACTAGCCCAGGCTTGGTGCCGCCACGCACCCCGACGTGGCCTCCGTATCCAGCGGCGGGCAGCGTAATTTGTGAGCGTGCGCCGCCGTTGACGTCTGCTCGCTGCCACCAACCCCCCGAGGAGAGACGCTGTGATCCCCATTTCCGTCGTCAAGCTCGACGAGGCGGCTGAACAGCTGGCGGTCGAAGTGATCCGATCAGGCAGAATCGCCCAGGGGCCGATGGTGGCTCGACTGGAGAGCGAGTTTGCCGACGTGGTCGGAGTGGGGCACGCGGTGGCGGTCAACAACGGCACCACCGCGTTGGTCGCAGCGCTGGAGGTGCTCGACCTCCAGCCCGGCGACGAGGTCGTGACCAGCCCCTTCACCTTCGTCGCCACGCTGAACGCGATCCTCGAGGCGGGTGCGACCGCGCGGTTCGCCGACATCCGTGAGGACGACTTCTGCGTCGACCCGGAGGCGCTCGCCGCCGCGATCGGCCCGCGTACCAAAGTGCTGATGCCGGTCCACCTCTACGGGCAACCCGCCGACATGGACGCGATCGCCCCGCTTGCCGAGCGGCACGGCCTGGGCCTGGTCGAGGACACCGCCCAGTCGCTGGGCGCGACGATCTCCGGACGCGGTGCGGGCAGCTTCGGGCTCGGCACCTTCTCGCTCTACGCCACGAAGAACCTCACCACCGGTGAGGGCGGCATGATCACGACGAACGACGAGGCGCTCGCCGATCGGCTGCGGGTGCTGCGCAACCAGGGCATGCGCCAGCGTTACCAGTACGAGGTGGCCGGTCACAACTACCGCCTCACCGACCTGCAGGCCGCGCTCGGCATTCCGCAGATCGCCGCGTACAGCGACAACGTCAAGCGCCGCAAGGACAACGCCGCCCGGCTCTCCGCCGGCCTGGCCGACGTCCCCGGGCTGCGCCTGCCGACCGAGCTGCCCGGCCGCTCGCACGTCTGGCACCAGTACACCGTGCTGGTCACCGACGAGGCCCCGGTGAGCCGGGACGAGCTGATCGCTCGGTTGACGGAGCAGGAGATCGGCTGCGGCATCTACTACCCAAAGACGGTCTACGACTACGACTGCTACCGCGACCACCCCCGGGTCGTCGCCGACCCCGCGCCGGTCACCGAGCGGCTGGTCCGGCAGTGCATCTCCCTTCCGGTGCACCATCACCTGACCGACAGTGACGTCGACCGGGTGGTCGAGGCGGTTCGCAAGGCGGTGGCCGCATGACCGCCCCGGTGCGTTTTGCGCTGGTCGGTGCGGGTGTGATGGGCTCCCTGCATGCCCGGGTCATCGCCCAGTCCGGGCGGGCGCAGCTGGCCACCGTGGTGGAGCCGCGTGAGACGGCTGGCCGTGAGATCGCCGACCGTTACGGTGCCGCCTGGTCGCCGGACCTGAGCGACCTCGCAGACGTGGATGCCGTCGTGATCGCAGCCCCGACCGAGTACCACCACGGTCTCGCCGAGCAGGTGCTCGCCGCCGACAAGCCGTTGCTCGTCGAAAAGCCGGTTTGCGGGAGCCTCAGCGCGACCGAGGAGATCGTAGCCACGGCCGAAAAGCGGAACCTACCGCTGCTCTGTGGCCTGCTCGAGCGGTTCAATCCCGCGGTGCTGACCGCGCTGGCGCTGGTGGACAGGCCGGTGCACCTCAGCGTGACGCGGCACTCGCCCTACGCGCCGCGGATCCGCACCGGGGTCGCCTGGGATCTGCTGGTGCACGACGTCGACCTGGCGATCGAGGCGTTCGGCGGCCAGGAGCCGGCCAGGGTACGGGGCTCGCTCGGCTACTTCCACCCGGCCTCCGAGGGTGGGGCCGAGGATGTCGCCGAGGCGGTGCTCACCTTCGGCAACGGGGCCATCGCCAATGTCTCGGCGAGCAGGATCGGCCAGCGCAAGGTGCGAAGACTGGTGATCAGCGAGGTGGACCGGCTCATCGAGGCGGACCTGATCCGCAAGGACGTGACCATCTACCGGCACGTGTCACTGGACGCGGCGACGCCGGACGGGCGAGGCTACCGGCAACAGAGCATCATGGAGGTGCCGGAGCTGGTCTCCAACCGGGAGCCGCTCGCCGCGCAGCTCGACCACTTCCTCGACATCCTGAACGGCCGGATCGACCAGGACGTGGAGCGTCAGCGGATCCTGCCGGCCCACCGGGCTGTCGCTGCCGTGATCGAGGACAACACGACTCCACCGCGGACTCCGCGGCCACGCCAGGCCGAATCGGCCGAGCCGGCGGACGCCGCGCACTGAGACCGGCCTCGGGCCAGCTGCCCGAATGCGAAGGGGCGCCGCTGTGCGAACAGCGGCGCCCCTTCGCATTCGGATGTTTCCGGTCAGCTGCCCGGCGGCGTGCAGGCCCGGCCCTGGTCGGTGACCTGGTAGATGTCGATCTTCCCGAATTGCCGCACCAGGGTGAGTCGGCTACTGACCTTGATCAGGTCCGGGGTGTAGTGCCGTTCCCAACCGCCGGGCATGTAGCGCCCGCCGCCGACCACCACGTACTCGATGCCGAACCGGTTGACGTCGCAGCCGGCCGGCGTCGCCGCCTCGTCATTGACAAGCCAGTTCCAGGCATTCCAGCGGCGGTCGTAGTTCTGTACGTCGAAGACCGGCAACGGCGGCAGTCCGAACAGCACCGGCACCCCGTAGTCGACGTACGACCACGTCATGAACTGCCGGTGCCGGTCGTACGCGACCACCTTGCCCGGCGGGGTGTTCTTGGCCAGCCACTCGTACGTCCGCACATAGTCCTCGCCAACCGGGGCTCGTCGCTTGAACTCCCCGCGGAGCGGGTGCCACGTGGCGGGCAGCGCTGACAGCCCGGCGACCACCAGCACCAGGAGGCCTGCGGCGACTGCGGCCGGTACCGTCGACTCGCGCCACGAGCGGGCGCGCGTCACCAGCCTGGTAACGAGCCACTGTACGGCGAGCCCGATGGCCACCGCGCCGGCCACCGCGACCACTCCGTAGACCGGGAAGATCATCGACCGCAGTCGCTCCCGGACGCCGTACCAGAGGCCGGAGAGCAGCATCGCGGGCGCGGAGTCGGAGTAGGTGGTCCACACGCCGATGGCGGTGAACACGACCCCGGTGAGCAGCCATGGCCGGGCCCAGCGGAGCTGCCGGAAGACCAGGCTCAGCGGCGAGGCGAGCAGGCAGGCGATGGTGATCACCAGCCCGACCCGGATGCTGGGCACGCTGAGTTGGTAATCCGCCCCGCCCGGCTGGGGGAACCCGAGCAGCACGTAACGCTGCTGGTCGGTGACCCAGTATTCGAACGCTTCGCCGAGCTGGCCGAGCAGCGCCGGCTGGTTCGAGTCACGTTCGCCGTTCGCGCTGGTGAGCGGGCCGAGGAAAGGCGCCAGCGCGGCGATTCCGCCGATCACCCCCGCGGCTGCTCCGGCCGCCGCCGACCGCACCGTCATCCGCTGCCGGATCAGCACGAGCAGGCCCACGGCGAGCACGGCGACAACCAGCACGTCGTAGGTGTGGGACATGACCAGGCCGGCTCCGGCGAGCCCGGTGAGGAGACCGAGCCGGACCGGGTGACGTCCGCGCAGCGCCAGCGCGGCGAGTAGCGCGATGCCCACCGCCATCGCCGGGCCGGTCTGCTGAGTGATCCGTCCCGTGACCACCGAGTACCAGAGCGGGCCGATGAAGGTCGGTGCGAGCGCGGCGGCCGACGCGACGACCGGGCGGCCACCGAGCAGGCGTACGCAGGCGTACACCCCAGCGATCAGCGTGAGCGGGCCGACCAGGATCGACCAGGCGGTCATCGCCGTGCTGATTCGCCCGCCGCTCAGCTCCACCGCCTGGGCCCAGGACACGTTCGTGGCGAGCGGATAGAAGGAGCAGGTGAGCGTACTCTCGGTGGAGCCGGTACTGCACGCCGAGGCGATGGTGGCGCTGCCGAGGTCCAGGATCCGCCGGGTGAAGTAGCCATGGTTCATCGCGTCCCAACCCGGTGGCGCGATCAGCCGGCCGAGCAGGACCCAGCCGTAGGCCACACTGACCACCGCCGGAACCCCGACCCCGATCATGTCCACCCAACGGGGCCGCACCATCGGCAGCCGGAAACGGGTGAGCAGCGCGGCGCGACCCGTCGTCGCCGAGGTCTCTGCGGTCTGCGGACCGTCGCCATCCGACCGGCGTTCGGCGGGAACCAGGCCGGCGGGGAAGAGCCGGGACACCACGATCGCCGCGACGGCCAGTAGCAGCTCGACGACGAGGACCGCGGTGGCGCTCTCCGGCAGGCCCAGCTTCGGCAGCCAGCCCATCGCCACCGTGGTGAGGCCCAGAGTGAGCGCCGGAGCCGAGGCCCACACCGCCCACCGGTACCGCCCGGGTGGGACGACGAATCCGAGCAGCGCCCCTGGCACGACGGCTACGGCGAGCGCGACGAGAGTTGTGATCACCAATCTCCCTTCCGACGGGCAACTGCCGCCGTCACGACGGAGAGAGTAGCGGAGCGCGCTATTAACGCCTTCGGTAAGTGACGCGGTGTCCGGCTGGTCCGCACCGCTCGCCGGTTACCTGGCCGTTTGCCGGAATGGGAAGACGCGAGTCGTCTGACCGGTATGTCACCGGATACCCGCTCGACCGTTCGACGTCGACTCGCGTTAAGGTCGCTGCTACGCGTTGCTGGCCGTAGCGACGGATTGAATCCGGGGTAGGGGAGTACTCGTTGTTCGGCAAGTTGATGGGACCGGCGGGAACTGCCGCCCGCGGCGCGCTGCTGCTGGTGGCCTACTTCGTGCTGCTCGCCGCCGGGGCACTCGGTTGGGCCGTCGTGTTCGCCGTGGCCGGGCTGGTCGCACTCGCCGGTGAGTACGCGCTCGCCCGCTGGTCGCCCGCCACGCACACCCTCTTGGAGAAGGTCGGTCTGCGTGGTGACTACCGGCAGCTCGCCCGGGACCTCGCCACCGTCCTGCTGGTGGTGGCCGCGGTCGGCCCGAGCATGGGTGAGCTGAGCCTGATCCTGCTGCTGCCGGGCGCGGTCTGGCTCATCGCGATCTTCGCCGGAGCGCTCAACACCATGATCGACCGGCGTAACCCGGTCTCCGCGCTGGTCCGCAACATTGACCTCGGGCCGATCACCTTCGCACCCCGGCCGCCGGCCTGGACGTCCCGGCTCGCCGGGGACCGGCTGGCCCTGGTCAACATCGCGATCGCGCCCGCCGCGGTGATCGGGGCGGTGCGGGACACCGCCACCCCGGTCGTCGCCGTGGGCGCGGCGGCGCTGGCCGTCGCGGCGGTGGTCGGTGCGATCGTCGCCGTCACCTGGCTGCGCGGTCGCGGCAGCGGGCCCGGTCCGCTGATGCCCGCCGTGCAGCGCTGGCTCGACTCGTACCGGCCGGAGGCGGCGCTCTACTTCGCAGGCCCGGCCAAGGACGTCTACCAGGCCAACATGTGGCTCGCCCCGATCGAGGCGCTCGACCGGCGGGCGGTGGTGCTGATGCGCAGCCGGGACGCGTTCTCCGAACTCGCCGACACCCGGCTGCCGGTGATCTGCGTACCGGCCAGCGTGGACTTCATGAACCTCGAGCTCGGCAGCATCCGCGCCACGCTCTACGCGGCGAACGTCGGCGCGAACATCCACATGCTCCGGGAGCCGGGCATGAAGCACGTCTTCGTGGGGCACGGCGACAGCGACAAGGCGGCGAGCGTCAACCCGTACAGCAAGGTCTACGACGAGGTGTGGGTCGCCGGCCTCGCCGGCCGGGAACGGTACGCCCGCGCCGGAGTCGGTGTGCTCGACTCCGACATCGTCGAGATCGGACGCCCGCAGCTCGCCGGCGTGCACACCTTCGGCGCGGAGTCGGTCGACCGGCCGTTCACCGTGCTCTACGCCCCGACCTGGGAGGGGTGGCTGGACGACGACCCGTACCACACCTCGCTGGTGCTGATGGGGCCGCGGATCGTCAAGGCGCTGCTGGCCGTCCGGCCCGAGGTGCGCCTCATCTACAAGCCGCATCCGCTGACCGGCTCCCGGTCGAAGGAGGCCAAGGCGGTGCACGAGCGGGTGGTCGAGATGATCCGGGCCGCCGGCGGCGACGTCGAAGCGACCTCGCTCGACGGCACCCGACACCTCGTGGTCACCGGCCGTACGCCGGGGCTGTTCGACTGCTTCAACCAGACCAACCTGCTGATCAGCGACGTGTCCAGCGTGGTCTCCGACTTCGTGCAGAGCGAGCGGCCGTACGTGGTGGCGAATCCGGGCGGGCTGCCGGAGGACGAGTTCCGCCGGCAGTACCCGACCTCGCGGGCGGCGTACCTGCTGTCGCGGGACTGCGGCGAGCTGGAGAAGATCGTTTCGGTGACCCGGGCCGGCGACGACCCGATGACCGAGGCCCGGCGTGAGCTGAAGACCTACCTGCTCGGCCCGGCCGAGGTGAACCCGATGGACCGGTTCCGGGAGGAGATCGGCCGGCTCTGCCGCTGAGCGTCGAACGCCACGATCGCGCCCGGGACGGCTCCTTCGTACCGGGCGCGATCGTTTCAAGGTGCCGGAGGTCAACCGATCAACGCGGCCACCGTGTCCACGGCCGGCACGTCAGCCGGCAACGCCTGCGCCTCGACCACGGCCGCCACCGGCAGCGGGCCGTACAGGTGCGGGAACCGCTCCCCGCCGCGCGACGGCTCCCACCGCAGCCGGTCACCGAGCCGGGCCGGATCCACGGTGAGCAGGGTGAGCCCGGTGACCCCGGCGAAGTGCCGGCGGGCCGTCTCCACCAGCTGATCGGGTCCGGACAGATGGATGAAACCGTCCTGGCGGTCCACTGCCGTGCCGTTCAGGCGCCCGGCGGCACGGGCGTCGTCCCACTCGGTCGTCGGCAGCAGCTTGTAGATCACCTGTGCAGCGTACGCGGGACCCCCGGGGGCAGGTCCGGCCGGCGACCTCCCGCGACCCGTTTCCCCGGTACCGGCCCGGCGCGCCCGCCCGGCCCGGCATGCTCGGAGGCGGAGCGGGTCGCGGAGGGGTGAGCGATGCGGAACTACGACGACGACTGGACCGACAGCCAGCGTGCGCTGTACGACGAGTGCTACCAGGCCGGCGGTGACTGGGCCGAGGACCCGGACACTCCCTCCGACGACGTGCAGTACGTGATCAACCTGGCGGAGGGGGACGACGACTCCCTCGGGGACGCGGAACTCGACTACCCGCCCCTGGTCGACGCGGTCACCCAGGCCACCGGGGAGAACATCACGAGCGTGCCCGCGAGCCACCACGACCCGGCCTTCCGGGGCTTCCTGGACGGCGTGCGCGACGCCGTCGGAGACGACACCTTCGGTCTCTGACCACCGGCGCGCGCACCCGCCGCCCGCGCCCGCACCCGGCGACCGTCGCCGGGCGAGTCGCCCCCACGCCTCGGCCGTCCGGCGCGGCCTGCCACCGGGGCGGCCCTCCCGCCCGGACCGGCCCATCTGCCACCATTCCCCAGGACCAACGGTTCGACGGATGGGGGCATGGTGCGGATCCTGCTGGTCGAGGACGATCGTCGGGTGGCCGCCGCTCTGTCGTCCGCGCTGGGCCGCCGTGGCTACGAGGTGGAACACGCGGCCACTGTCGCCGCGGCGCTCTCCGCCGCCCCGTGCGACCTGGTGCTGCTCGACCTGACCCTGCCCGACGGGGACGGCACCGACCTGTGCCGGGAACTGCGCCGGCGCAGCAGCCAGCTCGGCATCATCGCGGTCACCGCCCGGGGCGAGGAACGGGACCGGGTGCTCGGCCTGCGGCTCGGCGCCGACGACTACGTGGTCAAGCCGTTCTCGATGGTGGAGTTGCAGGCCCGGATCGAGGCGGTGCTGCGGCGTACGGCGCAGGCCGCCCCGGAACGCAACCTGATCGAGGCCGGCTCGGTCCGCATCGACGTCTCGGCCCGTACGGTCAGCGTTGACGGCCGGGACGTCACGCTCACCCGCAAGGAGTTCGACGTCCTGCTGTCCCTCGCCCGGCAGCCCGGGGTGGCGGTGCCGCGCGACCGCATCCTGCTCGACGCCTGGGGCACCACGTGGACCGACCGGCACACCGTCGAGGTGCACGTCGGTTCGCTGCGCGGCAAGCTCGGCGATTCTCGGCTGGTCGAGACCGTACGGGGCATCGGCTACCGGCTTCGGAACGAGTGAGGTGGACCGGTGCGTCGTCGGCTGGTGATCAGCTACCTGCTGCTGATGGTGCTGGTTCTCATCGCGCTGGAGACCCCGCTCGCGCTCATCCTGGCCACCCGGGAGACCGACCGGGTACGCGCCGACCGCCTCGCCGACGCCACCCGGTTCGCGTCGCTCGCCGGGCCGGCGCTGCGCGGCGGGAGCGCCGGCTCGCTCCAGAGCGAGCTGCGCAGCTACGACGAGTTGTACGGCATCGGCGCGGTGGTGGTCGACCGGGACCGGGGCACCGTGGTCGCCTCGACGAGCTGGCGCGCCGCGGCGGGCACGACCGTGGCGCGCGACGCGGCCCTCGCCGGGCAGCAGGTCAGCGGCCCGGAGTCGGTGTGGCCGTGGCTGCGCGGGCCGGTGATCGTCGCCGTGCCGATCAACGACGGCGGCGAGGTGCTCGGGGCGGTCGTCACGGCCAGCCCGTCCGCCGCGCTACGCCGTACGGTCACCACCTGGTGGCTGCTGCTCGCCGGGACCGGCATGCTCGCCGTGCTGGCCTGCGTACTGACGGCCTTCGGGCTGGCCGGCTGGGTGTTGCGCCCGGTCACCGAGCTGGACGCGGTCACCCACGAGATCACCAAGGGGGATCGCAGCGCCCGGGTGCAGCATCATCTCGGCCCACCGGAACTGCGCCGACTGGTGGCCAGTTTCAACACCATGGCGGACGCGGTCTCGGACGTCATGGACCGCCAGCGTGCCTTCGTCGCCCACGCGAGCCATCAGCTCCGCAACCCGTTGACCGCGCTGCGGCTGCGGGTGGAGGAGCTGGGCCCGAGCCTGACCGACCCGCAGGGCCGGACCGAGCACGGGCTGGCCCTGGAGGAGACCGACCGCCTCGCGCTGGTGCTGGACGGGCTGCTCACCCTGGCCCGCGCCGAGCGTCAGGAGAACGAGCGGGTCACCGTCGACGCGGCCGAGGTGGCGGCCTCCCGCGTCGCCGCGTGGCGACCGTTGGCCCGGCACCGGTCGGTCTCGCTCGGCCTCGTCACCCGCGACGCGCCGGCGTACGCGCGGACCGTCCCGACGGCCGTGGACCAGGTGCTCGACGCGCTCATCGACAACGCCGTCAAGTTCAGCGGCGCCGGCGGTGAGGTGACCGTGACCGTGGCGACCTGCGACGGGGGAGTGTCGCTCGAGGTGCGGGACAACGGGCCGGGGATGACGGCGAGTCAGCTCGGCCAGGCGACCGAGCGGTTCTGGCGTGCGCCGGATGTGCAGAACGTGGACGGCGCTGGCCTCGGCCTGGCCATCGCGGCCGTGCTGATCGACGCGTCGGACGGGCGGCTCACCATGCGGGCGGCAGAGCCCCGTGGCCTGGTCGCCGGGCTCTGGTTTCCCGGTCCGGACGGCGGGCCGACGCCACCCGGGTCCGATACCGACCCGGTGTCGCAGCGGCTGCCGACGGCGGTCGCGGGCGTGCGGCAGTAAGCCGCCCGCCTGCCCGCGCTGCCCGCGCTGCCCGCGGGTACCCGCCAAGATCGTGCTCGATCCTGGATGTAGTGGCCTCCGACCCGTGGTGAGACCACTGGAAACAAGAAATTGCACGATGTCGACCGCGCGGCCGCTACCGGCGCCGGGTCAGGGCTTCGCCGCGCGGTACCAGGCGGCCGCGCCGGGATGCAGCGGCAGCGGCGAGGTGGCGATCGCCGAGCGGGGACTCATCCGTCCGGCCGCGGGGTGCGCGGCGGCCAGCTCCGAGCGCCGCTCCATGAGCAGGCGGGTCACGTTCCGGACCAGTGGCTCGGGCAGGTCGGTGCGAACGATCAGGAAGTTCGGGTCGGCGACCGTGGTGATCGGATCCACCCCGTACACCGAGCGTGGGATGTCCCGGGAGACGTAGACGTCCCCGTATCGTTCCCGCAGCGGTTCGGTCCAGTCGCCGAGGTCGACGATCCGGGTGGGGCTGCCCAACGCCAGGTCGGCGATGGCCCGCACCGGCAGGCCGCCGGAGAAGAAGAACGCGTCGATCCGGCCGGATCGCAACGCGGCCACCGACTCGTCCAGGTTGAGCCGGGCCCGTTGGATCAGGTCGCCGCTCAGGCCGGCCACGTTGAGCAGCCGGGTCGCGGTGATCTCGGTGCCGGAGCCGGCCGGGCCGAGGGAGACCCGCCGGCCGCGCAGGTCGGCGATCGTGTACACCGGGCCGGCACCGGACGCGACCAGGTGCAACTGGTCGTCGTAGACCCGGGCGATCGCGGCCACCCGGGGATCCGGGCCGGGCACCGCCGGCAGCACGTCGGCCTGGGTGAAACCGAGCTCGGCCTCGCCGGAGCCGACCAGGCGTACGTTCTCCGCCGAGGCGGCGGTCACCACGACACTGGCCCGAACCCCGGGCAGCTCCCGGTTGAGGATGGCGGCCAGCGACTCGCCGAACGCGTGGTAGACCGCGGTCGGGCTGCCCGTGGCGATCCGGATCGTCACCGGCTCGCCGGGCGTGTCCCGGCATCCGGCGAGGCCGACGATAACGGCGAGCAGCACCGCCAGCAGCGCTGCGGGTGGGGCGGCGCGCCCGGGCCAGGTACGACTCACGGGCTGCACTCTGCGCCCGGCGTCCGGGCCGGCGCAACCCCCGCCACTACGGGTCTCGCCTGGCCGTACGGCTCGATGTGCCGCTCGCCCGGGGTATCCGGTGTCGGCTCGGCGGGTCTCGTGGCGAGCTCAGCCGGCCAGGGTGAAACGGCTGCGGTAGGCGCGCGGCGACAGACCGGTGGTGCGCTTGAACGCCACACTGAGCGCGCTCTCGGAGCCGTACCCGACCGCCCGGGCGATGCTGCCCAGGGTCTCGTCGCCGCGGCGGATCCGGTCGGCGGCGAGCTCGATCCGCCAGCCCGTGAGGTACTCCAACGGGCTCCGTCCGACGACCTCCTTGAACCGGGCGGCCAGCGTGGACCGGGAGACCGCGGCGACCCGGGCCAGCTCCGCCACGGTCCACGGCTGGGCGGGGCGGGCGTGCATCGCCCGCAGCGCGGGGCCGAGCACCGGATCGGCCAGGCCGGCCAGCCAGCCCGAGCCGCCGGACCGGGCGAGGTGCAGGCGCAGCACGCGGATCAGCATGACCAGGGCGAGATGCTCGGCGACCAGCCGGCCGCCCGGCGGCGCCTCCCGTAGCTCAACGTCGATCTCCTCGACGGCCCAGCGTACGGTCGCGGCCTCGGGCGTCGCGGCAGGCACGTGGATGACCGGTGGCAGCGCGTCCAGCAGCAGGGCACGGGCGCGTTCGGTGAAGGAGAACGCGCCGCCGATCAGGAACACGTCGTCGCCGGTGCCGGCACGGGCCACCCCGTCGACGGCTGCCTCGAAGATCGGCTCGGCCGGTTCGGGCGGGACGTCCGGGTCGCCGGCCAGGGTGAACGCCCGGGGCCTGGTCAGCAGGAAGCAGTCGCCCGGGGCCAGGATCACCGGCTCGGGCACGCCGTCGACCCGCAGCAGGCAGTCGCCGCGCCGGACGGAGTTGAACTTGACGCCGGCCGGCGGGTCGAAGCGGACCGCCCAGCGGCCGCCGGCCGCCAGCGCGGCGGACAGCCGGCTGGTCGCGCCGACCAGCGCGAGCACATCTTCCAACGGGTCCACGGTTGCTCCTCTGGACGCTGCCTAAAGACTGGCGGACTCTAAACTACAGACAGTCCGAATGGTCGCCCGTAGCGTCGATACCATGACCGCCGAGACACCACTCAGCACCCCGTTGACCGCCCGTACCACCGCCGCCGAGATCCTCGACGGCGTCGACCTCACCAGTCGTCGGATGATCGTCACCGGTGGCGCCTCCGGTATCGGCACCGAGACCGTCCGCGCCCTGGCCGGCGCCGGTGCGGAGGTCACCGTCGCCACCCGCAACCCGGCCGGCGCCGACGAACTGGTGGCCGAGTTCGCCGGGTCCGGCCCCGGCGTCGTACGAGCGGCCGCCCTCGACCTGGCCGACCTGGCCTCGGTCGACACGTTCGTCGCGGGATGGGACGGGCCGCTGCACGCCCTCGTCGCCAACGCCGGAATCATGGCGATCCCGACCCGGCAGCTCACCCCGCAGGGCTGGGAACTCCAGCTCGGCACCAACTACCTCGGCCACTTCGCGCTCGCCCGTGGCCTGCACGGCAACCTGCGCGCCGCCGGCTCGGCCCGGGTGGTGATCGTCAGCTCCGGGGTGCACCGGCGGGAGCCGTTCGACTTCGACGACCCGCAGTTCGCGCGGCAGCCGTACGACCCCTGGTCGGCGTACGCCCGGTCGAAGACCGCGGACGTGCTGCTCGCCGTGGGCATCGCCAGGCGGTGGGCCGCCGACGGCATCGTCGCTAACGCGCTCAACCCCGGCTTCATCAACACCAACCTCCAGCGCCACCTGACCGAGGAGGCACTGCGGTCGTTCGGAGCGTTGGACGAGGCGGGCAACCGGATCGACCTGCCGCACTACAAGAGCCCCGCTCAGGGAGCGGCGACCACCGTGCTGCTGGCGGCGTCACCACTGGTCGAGGGGGTCACCGGCCGGTACTTCACCGACAACCAGGAGACCGAGGTGGTGGCCGGCGGCCCCGAGGCGACCCGAGGGGTGGCCGCGCACGCGTTGGACCCGGTTGCCGCCGACCGCCTCTGGGCGTACGCGGAGCAGGCCTTGAAGTCCCGCTGACCCGCTCGGGACGGGCTGACCTCTCCGGCCGTCGCCATGGGCCACGACCTGACCGGCATCCGGGCAGGCGCGCCGCCGATCGCCCGGCGCGCGCCGTCCGGTCCGGTCCGTGCCGTCCGGTCCGTGCCGTCCGGTCCGGTCCGTGCCGTCCGGTCCGGTCCGTGCCGTCCGGTCCGGTCCGTGCCGTCCGGTCCGGTCCGTGCCGTCCGGTCTGTAGCGTCCGGTGCGTGCCGGCGGCCTCGGGGCGGCTCCGGCCCGGATGCCGCCCCGGTCAGGCCGACGCGGCCGACTCAGCGGCCGGTGCGGGCGCCAGCGCGGTGTGCTGGAGGATCCGGTGCCGGTCCGGGCCGTCGGCCACGCTGACCAGGAAGCAGCCGGTGCCCGGCCGAAGCTCCGCCGGCACGCGGAGCAGGGCGGCGCTGCGGATCAGCACGGCGGCCAACTCCCGGTCGGTGAGCCGTACGCCCAGGATGTGCCGGCGGACGTGCCGCCCTCCGGCGAGCAGGGCCGAGCGCCAGGCCGCGGCGGCCAGCCGGGGCACCCAGACGCGGCGCGGGGTGGACGCGCCGGGCACCGGAGCGGCGAGCAGCTCGCGGCGTCCCTGCCACCAACCGGCCTCCATCAGGCGCGAGTAGCGCACCCGGTGCGTCGGCGGCACCCGGAGCCGGTGCAGTTCGTAGCGTCGACGCAGGCCACCGAAGGCCATCTCGTGCTCGACGGGAACGTCCAGCCGCTCCAGCAGCTGCCGCATCCGTTGGGCGGCGTCCTCCCGGTTGAATTCCACCGTCGAGGCCGGAAACCGGCCTGCCGCACGCTGCGGGCGCGATCCGGCCGGCGGTGGCATGCAGCGCAGCAGGCAGGCGGCCTCGAACGCGTCGGCCAGGGTCAGCCAGTCCAGCGGGGGTGGCGTCGCTGTGCGGCGCGGCCGTTCGAGTAGGGCGGGTTCGCGGGCCAACGGAGGTGCTCCCTTGCCGGAGTCGGGGTATTCCTACCGTGACCGGTACGCGCCGGACACGGAACCGATCCGGCCCAGCCTTGAGGAAATCTTGCGCACGCCCGGAGAGAGCGTGGGAACCCCCGCAGCGGCTGCGGCCAGGGTTCCCGGCAGGCTCCTACAGCTGCGTGACCACCAGATCAACCTGTCGCGGCCGGCCGGCCGGCGCCGGCTGCTCCACCACGGTGTACTTCAGGTCCCGCAGCGCGCCGATCAACTCGTCGGCGGTACGCGGCCGGACTCCGGCGAGCAGCAGGTCGCGTACCAGCCGCCCCTTGGTCGCCTTGTTGAAGTGGCTGACCACGGAGCGGACCGGCACCCCGTCCACCTCACGTTCGTGCAGCACCCGCACGGTCACCGTCCGGTCGGCGACGTCACCTCGTGCCGCCCAGGTCGCGGCGTACGCGCCGGAGCGCAGGTCGAGCACTGGTCGGTCACCGGCCGCCTCGGTCATCACCGGCCCCAGCACCCGCCGCCAGTACGCCGCCAACGCACCCGGCCCAGGCAGCTTCGCGCCGATGGGGCAGCGGTAGGGCGGAATCCGGTCGGTGAGGCGCACGGCACCCCAGAGCCCTGAGCTGATCAGCACCGAGCGGCGGGCCGCGCGGGTGGCGTCCGGCGGCAGCGCCGGGAGGTCCAGCGCCTCGTAGAGGACTCCGGTGTAGATCCGGGCGGCCGGTGCGGTGGCAACCTGCGGCAGCCGCGCGTTGCGTCGAACCTCGTCCCGCTGACCCTCGCTGAGCCCGAGCACGGCCCGGGCCGCCGCCTCGTCCGGCCCGCCGCAGAGGGCGACGAGCGCCGCGAGCACCTCCTCGCGGGCCGGGTTCAGCTCCGGCAGGGAGAGTTTGTCCAGGTCGAGCCGGCGGCCGGTGCCGGCGTCGGCCTTTCCCTCGGAGGGCGGTAGCAGGATGAGCACCCGGTGAAATCTACCGCCAGGGCCGCAACGGAGTCGCCGGGTGGTAGATGCGGTAGCCGCCGACATCGCGTACCGGTGTGCTGGCGACCCGGTCGCCCAGCAACCCCCGCAGGTGCCGCTCCGCCGGTGAACCGGCCTCCACCACGTAACCGGGCCGGTCGGCTCGTCCCACCTGCCGCCAGTACGGCGGGTACCGGTTCTGCCCGGGCATCAGATTGGCGTCGACCACCCCGCAGATCACGTCCTCGTCGGTGTTGAAGACGAGCCGGTTGCAGACCCAGTAGTCCGCGTACACCTCGCGGGGACCGTCGGCGCGCAGCGCGGCGGCCAACGCCCGGGCCTCCCGCTCCTCGGTGCGCGACGCCCCCAGACCGGTCGCGGCGAACTGCACGGTCACCACCAGCATGGCCGCCGCGAGTCCGGCCAGCACCCCGGTCGCCACCGCGCCGGTGAACCGGCCGAGCGCCCCCACCGTCCCCCGCCAGCACGCCTCCGCCGCCAGCCAGAGCGGCCAGAGCACCGTCGGCAGGGAGATCTGGAGCACCGACAGGTACCGGGCGTTCGCGAGCGGGTCGGTGGCGGAGAGCGGGCTGCGCACGTACGACAGCAGGGTGAGCACCGCGCCGAGGACCAGCGCGAGGTGCGCGACCCACCGGATCCGCACCGCGCGGGGCCCGCCGGCGGTGCGCCGGTACGCGATCAGCGTGAACGCCGCCGCGACGACGAGCAGCAGCGGGTAGATCGCGCCGAACCACCGCTGCGACGTAGCGCAGCCGCCGATCGGGCAGAGGCCGTTGGCCAGCGGCACCCCCTCCAGCACGCCGCCCTGAAACCGCTGCGACCACGGCGGTGACGGGCCCGCCCGGGTGCTGATCTCCCGGAACACCGACAGTGAGTCCTCGCCGGGCGGCGCGACGAGGTTGTCCCAGATCATCGGAGCGGCCCCTACCGCGAAGCCGACGACCAGCAGCACCCCGGCCCAGCCGAGGAGGTGCCGGCGCGCCCCGTAGAGCAGCAGCAGCCCGGCCACCGCCAGGTACGGCACGATCAACCAGTCCGACCAGAGCGCCAGGCCGGCGAGCAGCCCGAAGAGCCCGACGGCCGGCCTGAGCCGCCGGATCGTGCCGGTGCCCAGCCCCACCGCGATCAGCAGCATCAGCAGCACCGCCGCCTTGACCTCGGGCCGGCCGCCCACCACGGTCAACTGGTCGCGGACCACCCGTTCGGGGCCCAGCGCCAGCAGACCGACCACGAACGTGGCGAACCAGGGCGAGCAGATCCGTCTCATGAGCCGGTGGATCAGGTAGAGGAAGACCGCGTAGAGGACGAGCATCGGCAGCCGCAGCACCGGCCAGCTCGGCCCGGACAGCGCGATCAACGGTGCGGCCAGGTACGACTCGAGCATCCCCATGTAGCGCTGGCCGTACAGGAAGACCGGATGCGCCCGGCCCTGCGCGATGTGCAGGGCGGCGAGACCGAACGTGGCCTCGTCGCTGTTCGACACCGGCACCGTGAGCAGCGTCAGGACCAGCCGGTAGCCGACCCCGGCCAGGCCGAGCAGCAGCGCGACCAGCGCCGGCCGGTCGAGCCGCCGACGCCGGCGGTGCTGCACTGGTTGCGACACGACCACGCCCCCGTCGTCGTCCCGACCGGAGTGTTTCACGTTCGCCCGGGTGGGCGTGGGTGATCGGGGCAGACCCGTCGGGCTGCGATCGCCCGCGTGGCCGCCGCCACATCCGTGTGGCAGGGTGTCAGCGTGCCACCGACCCCCACCGGCCAGCTGGCCGTTCCACGCCTGCACCGGGCGGCGCGGATCGAGGATGCCATCCACCAGTTCTTCGAGCGCCGGCTGCGGCGCACAGGCTGGCGGATCAACATCGTCGCGTACACGTGCTACGGCGCTCCCGGCTGGGTGCGGGTGATGTGCCGGGTGCTGATCGGCCGTCCGGACACCCGGCAGCGGGCCCGGCTGGAGAAGGTCCGTGGCTGGCGCAGCTTCACCACCCTCCCGGCGAAGCACGTGACGGTCACCGTCGAGGCGGGCGGCGTGCGGCACGAGACGCAGACCGACCGTAGCGGGTTCATCGACACCGTGGTCGAGGCGGAGCTGCCGCCGGGCTGGGGCACCGTACGGCTGAGCATGCCGGACGCCGAGCCGGTCGAGGCGCCGGTCCGCATCCTCGACCCGGCCGTACGCTTCGGCATCCTCTCCGACATCGACGACACGGTGATGGTGACCGCGCTACCCCGGCCGCTGCTCGCCGCCTGGAACACGTTCGTGCTCGACGAGCACGCCCGGGCCGCCGTGCCCGGGATGGCGGTGCTCTACGAACGGCTGGTCACCGCGCACCCGGGCGCACCCGTCTTCTACCTGTCCACCGGAGCGTGGAACGTCGCGCCGACGCTCACCCGGTTCCTTTCCCGGCACCTCTACCCGGCCGGTCCGCTGCTGCTCACCGACTGGGGGCCGACGGCCGACCGCTGGTTCCGCAGCGGCATGGAACACAAGCGCAAGACGCTGGCCCGGCTGGCCCGTGAGTTCCCCGACGTGCGCTGGCTGCTCGTCGGCGACGACGGCCAGCACGATCAGGAGATCTACCGCGAGTTCGCCGCGGCCCACCCGGAGAACGTGGCCGGGGTGGCGATCCGCCGCCTCTCGCCGGCGCAGTCGGTGCTCGCCGGTAGCCTGCCCGCCCCGGCCGAGCGTCCGCACGCCTCCGGCCCGGTGGGGCAGCGGTGGTTCTCCGCCCCGGACGGTGCCGGCCTGTGGAAGCTGCTGGACGAGGCGGACCTGGTCTGACTGAGCGGCGCGGCGTTCGGGGGTGATCAATGGCGGGACGGCCGTCCAAGGCCGCTACTGCTGTTCCGGAGCTCCTCGCGGTGGGCGGCCAGGTACGCCGTGAACCCGTCGAACAGGTCCTCGGGGGTGCCCGGACCCCTGTGCCGGAGTGACGTGGCGCTCCAGGTACTCGTCCCAGCCGCCGGCGACGACCCGGATTTCGCGCAGCGCGCTGACCATCGCGTCCCGGCCAGCGCCGGCCACGGTTTGATCGCGGCGTCAATCGGGCTCGCTAGTGGCGTACGTTGCGGGTGTGAGTGCGGGCTGCCGCCACCGTTGCCATCAGCCCCGGGTCTCGGAGCGGGTGGAGTAACCAGACAACGAGGCCAACAGGCCCCAACGTCCTGCCGTGACCTGTGTCGTCTACCGCCGGGCCGATCGGCCGTCTCGTTCTGATGTGGTGTAACGCCACATCAGAACGAGACGGCCGTCCTCACGACCACACTCCATCAGGCAGCTGACCAGCGGAGACGAGCAACGGCTGGGCTGTCTCCAGCTGCCGTATCAGATCGCCTGCCGTGCGGTCTCCTTGGCGCGCGGCGGGTCCGATCGACGCCTTTGTGGGTGTGTCTAGTTGCGGCCTGCCATGACCCCGCCGTCGACGTTGAGGATGGCGCCCGTGGTCCAGCTCGAGGCCGACGAGAGGAGGAAGGTGATCGCGGAGGCCACATCCTGCGGGGTGCCGACACGGCCAAGCGGGTGCAGGCCGACCATCTGCTGCAGCGTGGCTTCCCGCTGGTCCGCGGGGATCCAGTCGAAATGGGGCGTATTGGTGACGGCGGGAGCCACGGCGTTCACACGGATGCCCTCGCCGGCGAGCTCGATGGCCAGGTTGTGCGTGAGGGCGTGCAGGCCCGCCTTGGCCATCGAGAATGCCGACGACGGTGTCAAGGCGAGGGCCTGGTGCGCCCACATGGCACCAACGTTCACGATGGCGCCGCCCTGACCGCCGGCGATCATACCCCGGACAACGGTCTGAGTCAGGAAGAACGTCGCCCTGTTGAGGTCGTGATAGGAGTCGTAGTCGGCTACCTCATGGTCGACGAAGGGCTTGAGTCGGACGAGCCCCGCCGAGTTGACGAGGAGGGTGGCGTCGGCGTGCTTCTCCGCCAGTTGCTGCTGGGCCTCGACGACCTGGTCCCAGTCCGTCAGGTCGGCCGCGATTGACCACGCGGTGCCGGAGCGCGACAGGTTTGTCACGGCGTCGTCGAGTTTCCGACCCGGCCGGCCAACGATCACCGCGCTGCCGCCCTCTGTGACCACGTCCTCCGCGGTCTTGAGGCCGATGCCGCTAGCACCGCCGATCACGACGATTTTTTTGCCTTCGAAGTCGGTGGTCACGCGAATCATTTCTCCTTTGGACATCAAAAACTTCTATCTTATTCCGCATTCTACTTCAGACTTGAAGAGCGGCTCTACACGGCCTCTATGGTGGCCGGTATGACGCTGATCGCAGTAAGTCATTCCGAGCAACGAGCCGGGTGCGGTGAGTAATTATCTGTCTTGTCTAGAACGTTCCGGACGCGCCGGTTGCCGAAGCACTGTTTGAAACGACGCAGGACCTCGATATGAAAGTGGTCCGACCACAGATCAACGTTATAGAGGTCGTGCTCGACATGACTGTCACGTACACCGCCGTGCTACCGCTACGCGAGGGGACCATCCGACGTCTGGCCGGGGCCACCGGATGCTCCCATGTCACCATTGACGGGGTCCTGATCGAGGTCGAGCGATGCCGCACTCCGGGACCGGTACCCGGCGTCGACCTCTGGCGGTCGGCCAAGCACGACCAATCACGGCGGCAATATCCAGGTCATCACCGTCGGCGACGGCTGGCCGATCTGGACCTTCGACGTGTGGCCCGGCCGCGAACACCACACGACACCACCGCCACGCGTGCCGCCGCCGAGATGCTGCCCGCCCTACACATCGCCGCCGTGGACCTGCGGCCGCTCGGCGACCTGGACGACGAAGGCGAGTCCGACACCATTACCCTGACGTTCAGGAAACCGTGCAACGGACGACCAGCCGCGACCCAACAGCAGTCCAGCATGTGATCACTACGCGTGATCCAGCCATTGCGTGAAATGGCTCACTGTCCGTGCGCGGTCGCAGAAATCCTACGTAACTGTGACGTGATCTCAACAAGAATCCGGCCGGTAGCAGTATTCGAAACAGATGAGGTGGAGAGCGGCGCGGACGATGTCGCCGACCTGCCGTAGGCTGGCGGCGCTGTGACGCAGGGCTCACCAGCGGCCGACGAGGATCGCGGAGCCGCGGGAGATTTTGATGACGTCCCAGGTCCAGGCTTTCCTCGATCCTTTCTACTCGGCGGACCCGACCAGCCATCGGCTGGTGAACCACGCGATCGTCGTACTCGAGCGAAACGGCCCCCACCCAAGGGCGACCGCTCGTGGACACGGTCACCGCGTCGAGGATCTCGAACATGAAGCAGCTGCGGCCGCCGTCGGGCGGGCGTACCGAGATCAGAACCTGTTCGTGCTCGATCCGTGGCGCTCCGCGACCCTGCTGGTCACCGGTGACAAGGCGGGGCAGTGGAGCCGGTCGTATCGAGACGCGATACCCGAGGCGGAGGACTTGTACGCGACCTACCTGACGGAACGTGAGAGGGAGCCGGGGCGATGAGTGAGGTCCGGCGTTGGCGGGAGTCCGGGCATCTGGAGCGGGCGGTGGAGACGCCGGCGGCCGGGATGCGTTCGACTCCGCCACGGGAAAGGTGCTCGACGAGGCGCGCGGTTGGCGGCCGACGGACCTGCGGAAGCGGCGCGGTCTCCACGCAGGATGTGCTCAACCGGTACATCGAAGCCCTCGGCGGCACCTTGAAGCTCATCGCCGACTTCGGCGACGAGCAACTCAAGGTCGCCTGAGCCAGAGCACGCCCAGCGGGGGCACCTGGAGTGCCGCGGACGCCGGTAGCCCGTGCCACGGCACGTCCTCGGCGTGCACCTCGCCCAGGTTGCCCACCCCGGAGCCGCCGTACGGCTGGGCGTCGGTGTTGAGGATCTCCAGCCAGGTGCCGGTTGCGGGCAGGCCGATCCGGTAGTCGTGCAGCGGCGTCGCGGAGAAGTTGGCCACGCACACGAGCATCCGGCCGTCGGGGGCGATCCGGATGAACGAGACGGTGTTGTTGGCGACGTCGTCCCCGGCGATCCAGCGGAACCCGGCCGGGTCGGTGTCCTGCGCCCAGAGCGCCGGGGTCTCCCGGTAGCGGCGGTTCAGGTCGGCGACGAGTCGCTGCACACCGGCCCGTGCCGGGTCGTGCAGCAGGTACCAGTCGAGGCCGCGCTCCTCGCTCCACTCCCGGTCGTCGCCCAGCTCGCAACCCATGAAGAGCAGCTGCTTGCCCGGGTGCGCCCACATGTACGCCAGCAGGGCGCGGACGTTCGCCAACTTCTGCCAGGTGTCGCCGGGCATCTTCCCGACCAGCGAACCCTTGCCGTGCACCACCTCGTCGTGGCTGATCGGCAGCACGTAGTTCTCGCTCCAGGCGTACGCCAGGGAGAAGGTCAGCTGGTGGTGATGGTGCTGCCGGTAGATCGGGTCCTTCGAGGTGTAGAGCAGGGTGTCGTGCATCCAGCCCATGTTCCACTTGAACCCGAAGCCGAGCCCGCCGTCCGAGGTCGGTCGGGTCACCCCCGGCCAGGCCGTCGACTCCTCGGCGACCATCAGCACCCCCGGGTGGTGCTTGTAGACGGTCGCGTTGACCTCCTGGAGGAAGGCGATGGCTTCCAGATGCTCCCGGCCGCCGTACTGGTTGGGCGCCCACTGCCCCTCCGGGCGGGAGTAGTCCAGGTAGAGCATCGAGGCGACGGCGTCGACCCGCAGCCCGTCGACGTGGAACTCGTCGAGCCAGTAGAGCGCGTTGGCGACCAGGAAGTTGCGCACCTCGCGGCGGCCGAAGTCGAAGACGTACGTGCCCCAGTCGGGATGCTCGCCCCGGCGCGGATCAGGGTGCTCGTACAGCGGGGTGCCGTCGAAGCGAGCGAGGGCCCACTCGTCGCGGGGGAAGTGCGCCGGCACCCAGTCGAGGATCACGCCGATCCCGGCCGCGTGCAGCCGGTCCACCAGGTGACGGAAGTCGTCCGGGTCCCCGAAGCGGGACGTGGGGGCGTAGTAGCCGCTGACCTGGTAGCCCCAGGAGCCGCCGAACGGGTGCTCCATCACCGGCAGGAACTCCACGTGGGTGAAGCCCAGCCCGGTGACGTACTCGGTCAGCTCGTCGGCCAGCTCCCGGTAGCCGAGGCCGGGCCGCCACGAGCCGAGGTGCACCTCGTACACGCTCATCGGCTCCTGGTGCGGCTGCGTCTTCGCCCGCCGCTGAAGCCAGGCGGCGTCGGACCACTCGTACGTCGAGCGGTGCACCACCGACGCGGTGGCCGGCGGCACCTCCGCGTACGCGGCCAGCGGGTCGGCCTTGTCCCGCCAGCGTCCGTCGACACCCAGCACCCGGTACTTGTAGCGGGACCCGGCCGACACCCCCGGCACGAAGATCTCCCACACGCCGGAGGCGCCGAGCGAGCGCATCGGCCAGCCGTCGTCCGGTGCCCAGCCGGCGAACTCGCCGATCACCCGCACGCCGCGCGCGTTCGGCGCCCACACGGCGAACGCCACCCCCTCGTCGAAGACCCGCGCGCCGAGCACCTCCCAGAGCCGCTCGTGCCGCCCCTCGCCGATCAGGTGCAGGTCCAGTTCGCCCAGCGTGGGCGGGTAGCGGTACGGGTCGTCGTGTGTCGTGCCGTCGACCTCGACCCGGTAGTCGAGCACGGTGCCCGGCACGGTGGTCTCGAAGACCCCGGCGTCGTGGACCCGCTTCATCGGGTGCCGCTCACCGTCGACCAGCACGCACACGTCGACCGCACCCCGGCGCAGCGTACGGATGGCGGTCCGGCCGCCGGCCGGGTGCGCACCCAGCACGGAGTGCGGATCGTGGAAGTCCCCGGCTATCAGCTGGTCCATCGGAGGTCGTCCTTCTGGGCGGGGGTGGTCGGGGCGGTGCCGCCGGAAAGGTCGTCGGGAACGGACTCGGTGGTGAGTTCTCCCGGGGCGGTGGTGCACCCGGCCGGCGGCTCGGGCGGGACCGGGCGGCGCACGGTCAGCACGTGTGCGGGCTGCAGGTACGGGTCGAGCCGCACCGCGTTGCGCTGCCCCCAGTCGTAGCTGGCGCCGGTCAGCTCGTCGTGCACGGTGAACCGCTCGTGCCAGTCGAGGCCGAGCGCCGGCATGTCCAGCGTGGTGTTGCCCCACTGCACCTCGCCCGGGTCGAACGAGCACACCACGATGACCGTGTCGCCGGTGTCGGCGTCCCGTTTGGACCAGCAGAGCAGCGCCGGGTTGTCGATGTCGTGGAAGCGCAGGTTACGCAGCCGGTGCAGGGCCGGGTGCTCCCGGCGTACCCGGTTGAGGATGGCGACGAACGGCGCGAGGGAGCGGCCCTGCTCCTGCGCGTCGGCCCAGTCGCGGGGGCGCAGCTCGTACTTCTCGTTGTCCAGGTACTCCTCGGCGCCCGGGCGGGCCACGTGCTCGAACAGCTCGTAGCCCGCGTACATGCCCCAGGAGGGGGAGAGCAGCGCGGCCAGCACCGCCCGGATCTTGAACATCGGCGGGCCGCCGTGCTGCAACGACTCGTGCAGAATGTCCGGGGTGTTCGGCCAGAAGTTCGGGCGCATGTAGTCGGCCGCCGCGACCAGTTCCTCGCAGTACGCCCGCATCTCGGCGGCCGTCGTCCGCCAGGTGAAGTACGTGTACGACTGGGTGAAGCCGATCCTGCCGAGGCCGTGCATGATCGCCGGCCGGGTGAACGCCTCGGCGAGGAAGAGCACGTCCGGCTCGACCTGCTTGACCTCCCAGATCAACCAGTGCCAGAAGTCGAACGGCTTGGTGTGCGGGTTGTCCACCCGGAAGATCCGGATGCCCTCGCCGACCCAGTGCAGCACCACCCGCAGGATCGCCGCCCGGATGCCCTCCGGGTCGTTGTCGAAGTTCAGCGGGTAGATGTCCTGGTACTTCTTCGGCGGGTTCTCCGCGTACGCGATCGTGCCGTCGGCCCGCGTGGTGAACCACTCCGGATGCTCGGTGACCCACGGGTGGTCCGGGGCGCACTGCAACGCCAGGTCCATCGCCACTTCCAGGCCCTGCTCGGCGGCGGCCGCGACGAACTCCCGGAAGTCCTCCGCCGTACCCAGGTCGGGGTGGATGGCGTCGTGGCCGCCCTCGGCCGCGCCGATCGCCCACGGCGAGCCGACGTCGTCCGGCCCGGCGGTGAGCGCGTTGTTTCGGCCCTTGCGGTTGACCCGGCCGATCGGGTGGATCGGCGGCAGGTAGAGCACGTCGAAGCCCATCGCGGCGACGCCCGCCAGCCGCTCCGTCGCGGTGGCGAAGGTGCCGGAGCGGGCCGGCGCCGCGCCCTCGGACCGGGGGAAGAACTCGTACCAGGCGGAGAAGAGCGCCCGCTCCCGGTCCACCCAGAGCCGGTACTCGTCGCCGGCCGTCACCAGTTCCCGCAGCGGGTACGCCCAGAGCAGGTCGGCCAGCTCCAACGCCGGCTCGACCCGCTGCGACAGCTCCCGGCCGGTGTCGCGCAGCGCAACCGCCGCCCGGATCACCCGCTGCCGCTGCGCCGCCGGCACGCCCGGCGTGGCCGCGTCCAGCAGCTGCGCGCCCTCGGCCAGGTCGTTGGCGAGCTCCGCCGGCCCCTGCCCGGCCGCGAGCTTCTTCGTCACCGCGTTCTGCCAGGTGAGGTACGGGTCGTGGAACGCCTCGACGTGGAACGTCCAGTCACCCACCGCGTCCGGCCGGATGACGGCCTGCCAGCGGTCCTGCCCCGGCTCGCCCGGGTGCATCCGGGCGAACGGCCTGGTCGTGCCGTCCGGGCCGGACCACACCACGTTGCAGCCCAGCGCGTCGTGCCCCTCGCGGTAGGCCCGCGCCGCCACCGGCACCAGCTCGCCGACCACGGCCTTGGCCGGATAGCGACCACACGAGACGACGGGGGAGACGTCTTCGATCGGGAACCGTCCACTCACCCCGTCAACCTACTGTGCGAGTTCCGCTCGCGCGCGGCAAGCAGGTCGGTCGGGTCACCACCGCGGCCTCCGCCTGTCCCCGGCGCACCGATCAGCGGTGATGACGAGAACAGGCCATTCCGGCTCTCGTCTCGAGGATCCTCAGCCATGGATCATTCCGGTCGAGATCAGTAGCCTCGCCTTCATGATCGAACGGGTGAGGCTCGCGGTCGTGGGCGTCGGTAACAACACGTCGGCGCTGGTGCAGGGGATCGCCCTGCACCGCCAGACCGGCAGCCTGGTGGGTGTCAACCGGCCGGTGGTCGACGGGCTCGGCGTGGCCGACATCGACTTCGTCGCGGCCTTCGCCGTCTCCGAGGAGAAGATCGGCAGGGACCTGACCGAGGCGATCTTCATGCCGCCCAACAACTTCCCTCCGCTCGACTGCGATCTCCCCAGGGCGGGCGTTCCCGTCACCAGGGGTCTCGTCGACACGAGCGAGGTGGATCGGGTGGCGGCGAAGCTGGCCGGGGCGGAGGTGCTGCTCTACTCGGCACCGAGCGGCCGGCCGGAGACGGCCCGGGCGTACGCCGAAGCCGCGTACCAGGCAGGTGTCGCCTTCATCAACACCACGTCCGACCCGGTCGCCCGTGACACAGGGTTGATGAACCGTTTCGCGGCGGCCGGCCTCCCGCTGCTCGGCGACGACCTGGCCAGCCAGTTCGGCACGTCGGTGCTGCACAACGCGTTGCTGCGCCTGCTTGCGGAGCGGGGCCTCACCCTGGTCAGTTCGTATCAGGTCAACCTCGGTGGCACCGAGGACTTCCGTAATCTGGTCGAGAACCCCAGTTCCAAGAAGCAGTCCAAACTCAACGCGTTGTCGGCGTCCGACAAGGTCGAGTTGGCCCCGCTGGGATACCTGCCGCAGCTGAGATCGCAGAAGGTGGCGCACCTCAACGTCGAGGCGCGGGGCTGGGGCGAAACGGCGGTCAGCCTCGATGTGAAACTCACGGTGCATGATCCGAGCGGCGCCGCCGGGGTCAACATCGACCTCGTTCGGATCGCGGCCAGCGCGCTCCGAAACCGGCACGGCGGATATCCGGCCGAGGCGACGCCGCTGCTCAAGTCCCCGCCCGGAACGGCGATCTGAGCGGACCGGATCCGGATCGGCACTCTGAGCGGATCAGCCTGCCGCGCCCACCGACCGGTAGATCTCCAACGTCCGGGACGTGATCGCGTCCCAGGAGAAATGCTCGACCGCCCGACGCCGACCCGCCTGCCCGAACGCCGCCACGCGTTGCCGGTCATCCAGCAGCTCGTTCATCCGCGCGGCGAAGTCGGCGACGAAACGCTGCGGATCCAGCGGTCGCCCGGAGCCGTCGTCGGCCTGCTCGATCGGGACCAGCAGACCCGTCTCCCCGGCGGCCACCACCTCCGGAATACCGCCGGTCGCGGTGGCCACCACCGCCGTCTCGCACGCCATCGCCTCCAGGTTCACGATGCCCATCGGCTCGTAGATCGACGGGCAGGCGAAGAGCGTGGCGTGGGTGAGCACCTGGATCACCTCGTGCTTCGGCAGCATCTCGGCCACCCAGACCACCCCGGACCGGTTCGCCCGCAGCTCCGCGACCAGCCCCTCCACCTCGGCCGCGATCTCCGCCGTGTCCGGTGCGCCGGCGAGCAGCACCAACTGGGTGTCCGCCGGCAGTTCCCGGGCGGCGCGCAGCAGGTACGGCAGCCCCTTCTGCCGGGTGATCCGCCCGACGTAGACCACGCTGGGCAGGGCCGGGTCGATGCCGAGCCGGTCGAGCACATCCGTGCCCGGATCCGGTGCGTACTGCGCCGTGTCGATGCCGTTGTAGACCACCCGCACCCGGTCCGGGTCGATCTCGGGGTACGCGGTGAGCACGTCCCGCCGCATCCCCTCGCTCACCGCGATGACCGCGTCGGCCGCCAGCATCGCCGTGCGTTCGCACCACGACGAGAGGGCGTAGCCGCCGCCGAGTTGCTCGGCCTTCCACGGCCGCAGCGGCTCCAGGCTGTGCGCGGTGACCACGTGCGGCACCCCGTGCAACAGCTTCGCGGTGTGCCCCGCCAGGTTCGCGTACCAGGTGTGGCTGTGCACCACGTCGGAGCCGGCGCAGCCCGCGGCCATCTCCAGGTCCACGCCCATCGTGCGCAGCGCGGCGTTCGCCCCGGTCAACCCCGGCGGCTCCGCGTACGCGGTGACGCCGGGCTCGGTGCGCGGCAGGCCGAAGCAGTGCACCCGTACGTCGGCGAGGCGGCGCAGCTCCCGGGCCAGGTACTCGACGTGGACGCCGGCTCCGCCGTACACCTCCGGCGGGTACTCGCGGGTGAGCAGATCGACGCGGAGCTGTCCGGCTGCGGGGGCGGAGTCGGTCATGCCCGCACCCTAGTGCAGAAGTCCGACCGTACGAGTGGTGAAGTCCGACGCGGATGGTTAGCGTCTCACCATGGCTGCCAAGGTGCTCGCGATCGTCCTGGCCGGCGGAGAAGGCAAGCGCCTGATGCCGCTGACCGCGGACCGGGCCAAGCCGGCCGTCCCGTTCGGCGGGATGTACCGCATGGTCGACTTCGTCCTCTCCAACCTCGCCAACGCCGGCTATCTCAAGATCGTCGTGCTGACCCAGTACAAATCCCACTCCCTCGACCGGCACATCACCAAGACGTGGCGGATGTCGACGCTGCTCGGCAACTACGTCACCCCGGTGCCCGCGCAGCAGCGCCGCGGCCCGTGGTGGTTCGCCGGCTCGGCCGACGCCATCTACCAGAGCTTCAACCTGATCAACGACGAGCAGCCCGACTACGTGATCGTCTTCGGGGCCGACCACATCTACCGGATGGACCCCCGGCAGATGGTGGAGGACCACATCGCCTCCGGCGCCGCCGTCACCGTCGCGGGGATCCGGCAACCGCTGTCGACAGCCGACCAGTTCGGCGTCATCGAGGTCGGCGAGGACGGCCGGCGCATCCGGGCCTTCCGGGAGAAGCCCACCGACGCGGTCGGCCTGCCCGACGCGCCCGACCAGATCTACGCCTCGATGGGCAACTACGTCTTCACCACCAAGGCGCTCTGCGAAGCGGTGGAGCGCGACGCGGAGGACAAGAGCAGCAAGCACGACATGGGCGGCAGCATCATCCCGATGCTGGTCGAGCGAGGCGAGGCGAACGTCTACGACTTCAAGGACAACGAGGTGCCCGGGAGCACCGACCGCGACCGCGGCTACTGGCGGGACGTGGGGACGCTCGACTCCTTCTACGACGCGCACATGGATCTGATCAACGTGCACCCGGTCTTCAACCTCTACAACTTCGACTGGCCCATCTACACCGAGCAGCCGCCGTACCCGCCGGCCAAGTTCGTCCACCAGTGGGGGGAGCGGGTCGGCCGGGCGGTCGGTTCGCTGGTCTCGCCCGGTGCGGTGATCTCCGGCTCCCTCGTGGAGAATTCGGTCGTCTCCCCGAAGGTCCGGGTGCACTCGTGGGCCCACGTCGACGGCGCGGTGCTGATGGAGGGCGTGGAGATCGGCCGGCACGCCGTGGTCCGCCGCGCGATCCTCGACAAGAACGTCTTCGTGCCCGAGGGCGCCGAGATCGGCGTTGACCTGGAGAAGGACCGGCAACGCTATGTTGTCTCCGACAACGGGGTCGTGGTGATCGGCAAGGGTCAGCGCGTAGAGCCCTGACGTCGGTCGTCGTACGCATGGAATCGGCCGCCGCCGGGAAGAAGGCGGCGTCCACCCCGTCTGAGGAGGTTGCCGCAGTGGCCCACCCCCGTGCCGGCCAGCCGGCCCAGCCCGCCGACCTGGTCGACGTGCCCCGGCTGATCACCGCCTACTACGCCGAGCACCCCGATCCGGGGGACCCGGCGCAGCAGGTCTCGTTCGGTACCTCCGGCCACCGGGGGTCGAGCCTGCGCCGCGCGTTCAACTCAGACCACATCGTCGCGGTCACCCAGGCGCTCTGCGACTACCGGCAGGCGCATGGCGTCGACGGGCCGCTCTTCCTCGGCCGGGACACGCACGCCCTGTCCACCCCGGCCGCGGTGGACGCGCTGGAGGTGCTCGCCGCCAACGACGTCACGGTGCTGCTCGACAGCCGGGACGGCTACACGCCCACCCCCGCTGTGTCGCACGCCATCCTCACCCACAACCGGGGACGTACCGGCGGGCTCGCCGACGGGATCGTGATCACCCCGTCGCACAACCCGCCCGACGACGGTGGGTTCAAGTACAACCCGACCCACGGCGGGCCGGCCGACACCGATGCCACGAAGTGGATCCAGGACCGGGCCAACGCCATCCTCGCGGGCGGGCTCGCCGAGGTCCGGCGGATCCCGTACGCCCGGGCCCGCGCCGCCGACACCACCGGGACGTACGACTTCCTCGGCCGGTACGTCGACGACCTGCCGGCGGCGATCGACCTGGACGCGATCCGCGCGGCCGGGGTGCGCATCGGCGCGGACCCGTTGGGCGGGGCGAGCGTCGACTACTGGGGTGAGATCGCGCAGCGGCACCGCCTCGACCTCACCGTCATCAACCCGACGGTCGATCCGACCTGGCGGTTCATGACCCTCGACGGCGACGGGAAGATCCGGATGGACTGCTCCTCGCCGAACGCGATGGCGTCGCTGATCGCCGCCCGCGCCGACTACCAGGTCTCCACCGGCAACGACGCGGACGCCGACCGGCACGGCATCGTCACCCCCGACGGCGGCCTGATGAACCCCAACCACTACCTGGCGGTGGCGATCGGCCACCTGTTCCGGACCCGGGAGCAGTGGGGCCCGGCCGCCGCGGTCGGCAAGACGCTGGTCTCCTCGTCGATGATCGACCGGGTCGCGGCCGACCTCGGCCGCCCGCTGCTGGAGGTGCCGGTCGGGTTCAAGTGGTTCGTGCCCGGCCTGCTCGACGGTTCGGTCGGCTTCGGTGGCGAGGAGAGCGCGGGAGCGTCGTTCCTGCGCCGCGACGGTGGCACCTGGACCACCGACAAGGACGGCATCCTGCTCTGCCTGCTCGCCTCGGAGATCATCGCGACGACCGGCCGGACACCCAGCGAACACTGGACCGAGCTGGCCGAGCGCTTCGGCGCGCCCGCGTACGCCCGCATCGACGCCCCCGCCACCCGCGAGGAGAAGGCCGTGCTCGGCAAGCTCTCCCCGGAGCAGGTGACCGCCACCGAGCTGGCCGGCGAGCCGATCACCGCCACCCTCACCACGGCGCCCGGCAACGGCGCCCCGATCGGCGGGCTGAAGGTCACCACCGAGTCCGGCTGGTTCGCGGCCCGTCCGTCCGGCACCGAGGACGTCTACAAGATATACGCGGAGTCGTTCCAGGGGCCGGAGCACCTGAGCCGGATCCAGCAGGAGGCGAAGGACCTGGTGACCGAGGTGCTCAAGCAGGCCTGAGTGCGTGGTTGCCGGTGCGAGGCCCTCCGGTAGGGCTCTCGTGCCGGCACCGGGCCCCGGCGGCCGCGGTCGTCCGGACTGGTCAGTGGGGTATCTCCCGGCGGTTGAGGTTCTCGCGGAAGTTCTGCGGAAGCAGTTCGCGCAGCTGTTCGGGCAGCAGTGGCAGGTCCATGAGGCTCAGCTTGAGCTGGTTGCGCTCCTGGTAGCGGCGCGGATCCAGGCGGACCACCAGCCCTGCCTCCCGGCGGTAGGTGATGTCGATCGCACCCTCGGAGGTCGCGTCGCGGAAGACCCGGCCATCCACCTCCACGGCCACCGGCCCGGAGTCGGAGGTGAGCTCCAGCCGCACATGCTCCTCCGGGGAGAGCACCACGGAACGGCTGATGCCGGCCATCGGCGCTGAAGGGGTGATCACCACCGCCTGGGTGGCCGGGGAGACCAGCGGGCCGCCTGCCGCGTAGCTGTACGCGGTCGAGCCGGTGGGCGTACTCACTACGAGCGCGTCGCAGCGGTAGTAGCCGTAGCGCTGGCCGTCCACGGCGAGGGTGGCGATGGCGACCCCGGCGCCGGGCCGGCGGATCAGCGCGATGTCGTTGAACGCCACCACGTCGTCACCGCAGACGTCGCAGGCCAGGCAGCCGTGCGCCTCCACGATGAAGTTCTTGTGCATGAGCCGGTCCAGTGCCTCGGGCAACTCCGGTGGCTCCACCTCCACCAGGAAACCCAGCCGCCCCAGATGCACGCCCAGCACCGGTTTCGGGTTACCGACCGTGGACCGGAGCGCGCCGAGCATGGTGCCGTCCCCGCCGATGCTGATGAGCGCGGTGACCTGGTTGACCAGTTCGTCCTGGGGGAGCGCTTCCACGCTCGCGGGCACGCGGTGCCGGTCCTCCTGGCGTACGGCGAGGCCCTTGCCGTGCCGGGCCGCCCAGTCGACGACGATCGCGATGATGTCGGAGGCGTCCCGCGTCGGGTGCAGCACCAGCCCGAGCAGGGTGCGGTCCATGGGTACACCCCATCACAGATCAGGTCGTCGAGGCAGGCGGATCATCCGGACGGGCGGCACTTTGCCGGCGGACGTCGGCGGGACGCAAACACCGTGACCTTACCGGGGGCCTCTCGTTGAGTCAAGGTCGGTGGAGAACGGGGGCCGAGAATGATTCTGCTTTTTTTGCCGGTCCTTGGATTGGCTGTTGTTCATTACTTCGTCGCAATTCGGCGGTACGGCATACTCTCGCCGGACGGGCTGTTCGTCGTGTGCCAGTTGCTGATGCTCTACGGCACGATTCGACTGATCAACCCGGCGTCCGACACCGAGGTCTTCTACGGCAGGCTCATGGCCGCTGCGATCGCGCTCTACATCGGCGCCAGTCTGGTCACCTACCTCTGGTTGAGGCACAGCGAGGCGCTGTCGGCGAAGCCGAGGGAGAGCTACTCGGCGTACCGGGTTTCGCTGGTGCCGCCGACAGCGGCGATCATGACCGTGGTCGTGATTTCGATCGTCGTGACGGCCGCCTACTTCAGCGCGGTCGGATACAGCGCCTTCATCGAAGGTCTGCGGGGCCAGCTCAACGGCGTACCGGCAGATATCGCCACGCTCCGCCTCGAGTCGTATGCCGGCAACGCCTACTTCTTTCCCGGCTACGTCAATCAGTTCAAGAACGTGATTCTGCCGTCACTGGCTCTCGTTCTGGTCGTCTGGTCGTTCAACCGCGGCGGGCTCCTCGCCCGAGCGGCTTCGATCGTGCTCGCCGCCGCCGCTCTCCTCGGGCTCGTGGCCACCGGTCAGCGCGGCGCGTTGGTGCTCTTCCTGCTGACCGCGATGGTCTACACGTTCCTGCACAACGGTCGGCGGCTGCCTCGAAAAGCCATGTTGGTGCCGCTGGGCCTCGGCCTACCACTCATGCTGCTGTCCACCTACGTGCTGGGGCGAAGCGCCGACAGCGCTGAGAGCCCGATACGGGCAGCTCTGAACGGTCTGCTCGCGCGGTTCGTGAACGACAACCAGGTGTCCGGGATTGCTGCCTTCAACTACACCGCAAGTAGTCCCGTCCGTCACGGGGCGGAGTGGCTCGAAGGGCTCGCCGGCATCCTGCCGGGCGACCGAGGCAGCACCCTGAGCGCGGAAGTTTTCTACACGATGTACGGGTCGACCCGTGGGACGTCGCCACCCTCGCTGTGGGGCTCGATCCACTACAACCTCGACACGATGGGCTTGATCCTCATCGCCGCGCTGCTCGGGGTGCTCCTTCAACTTCTGACTCAGCGGACCATGCGTGCTGCCAGTTACAACTCTCTGGAACTCGTGGGGTTCTCCGGGGTCACGGTCGTCCTCGGCACCTGGATGGCGGGCGGCCTCGAGACGCCGTTGAATGTCGGGTTGGTCGCCTATCTGGGCCTGTGGTATTGGGGTAGCCGGACCCGCTTGGGCCAGCGGCAGCTCAGCCGTCGTGCGAACGCGCCGACGAGGCGACCGCTGCCGAGGCCGGCATTCGCCGGAGCGGCAATGGGGCTCTCCTACGCACCCCGTCACTCGTCGCGGCCGCGGTACGGGACCTGGCACTCTTGACCGGATCGCTCCAGCAGGAGGAGACTTCCGCGCCTGGTCGCGCCCCGTTGCCCACGGGCAGGGCGCGTGTTGCCGCCCTATTCGCGGCGGTTCGCGGTCGGCTCGGCGACAGCCGCCGCGGAGTGCTGAGCATCGTCACCGGCAGCGCCGTTGGCCAACTGCTCCTGTTACTTGCCGCACCGCTGCTCGCGCGCATGTACAGTCCCTCGGACTTCGGCGTCTTCGCGGTGCTGTCCACGCTCGCGGCGATACTCGGGACGGTGGCCGCCGGCCGGTTCGAGCTGGCGGTGCCGCTCCCGGAGCGGGACCGCGACGCGCACGCCCTCGTGGCCCTTGGACTCGTCATGGCGCTCGGCACCGGATTGTTGGGTACGGTCGTCGTGGCGGCGGCGAGGGATGAGATCGCGGAACTCTTCAGCCAGCCCTCGCTCCGCTCCTGGCTCTGGTTGACGCCGTGGACGGCGGCCGCCATGGGCGCGGTCCTCGTGCTGAATCAGCTGGCCATCCGGTACCGACGGTACGGCGCGATCGGCCGACGCAACCTGCTCCAGTACGGCACCATGCTGGTCACACAGGTCAGCTTCGGTGCGGCCGGAGTACGGTCCGGCGGGATGGTGCTGGGACTGGCGGTCGGCCAGTGTGTCGGCGCACTCAGCCTGGCGCGCGGAGCGCGTCGACGAGCGGTGGGTGAGCCGATCACGACGCCCCGGCTCACCCTGTGGGAGACGGCGGTTCGCCACCGTCGCTTCCCACTCCTGCTGGCGCCGTCCGGGCTGCTGAACGTCGTCGGACTGCAACTGCCCGTCCTGCTCATCGCCTACCACTATGGCGCTGAGGTGGCGGGCTGGCTCGGCCTGACTCAGCGGATTCTGGCGATGCCGGCGGCGTTGCTCGGGATGGCGGTGGCTCAGGTCTACCTGGCGGAGCTGTCCCGCGCCGCGCGAGGCGGTGACGGGGAACGTCCGAGGTTGCTGTTCGTCAAGGCGAGCCGACAGCTCGCGGTGGCCGCTGCGGTGGGACTCCTGGCTCTGATCTTCGGCGCGCCGGCGGTGTTCTCGGCGCTGTTCGGCGACGAGTGGGTGAACAGTGGCCGTTACGCGCAGGCACTGGCGGTCTTCGTCGCGACGCAGCTCGTTGCCTCCCCTCTGTCGCAGACGCTCGTCGTCTTCGGGAGGCAGGGTCTGCAACTCGCTTGGGACGCGGGGCGCGTGGTGTTGGTGACGGGTGCGGCCGGCGCGGCAGCCTGGTCGGGTGCCTCGGCCCTGGCGGCGGTGTGGGCCTTCGGTGTGTCGGCGGCGATCTCCTACGTGGCCGGCTGGCTCCTGTCGCTCTGGGTAGTCACCAGGGGACAACCTTCGGCGTTGTCGGAGTCGTCCGGAACCGAGGCGCCGGCCTTCCACCGCTCTCGCGCGGGAACGACCACCTGACGTCGGGACGATGCCGCTCGCGCTTCACAGAAAGTCGACGATCACGTCGGCGATTCGACCGCCGGCCCGTCCGTCCCACAGCGGTGGTGTGACCGGCTCGGAGGGCCGCGGCGATTCCAGCGCGATGCGTACCTCCGCGGGAAGGTCGGCCCGCCCGACCAGCCGGTTCGTACCGTGCGAGATGGTCACCGGTCGTTCGGTGTCCGGCCGCAGGGTGAGACACGGGACACCGAGCACGGTGGTCTCCTCCTGCACCCCGCCGGAGTCGGTGATGACGGCTGCTGCGCCGCGGACCAGGCTGAGGAATTCCAGATAACCCAGAGGGTTCACGACCCGCACCTGCGGGTGGTCGAACATCCCAGCCGCCGCGAGGCTGGCGCGTCCGCGCGGGTGTACCGGCATGACGATCGGCAACTGGTCGGCCGCGGCGTGGAGCGCCTTGGTCAGCTCGGCGGCGTCGCCCGCATCGTCCACGTTGGCGGGGCGGTGCAGGGTCGCGACCAGGTAGCGCTCGGGTAGCCGGGCGGTGGCGCGGACCTGTGCCACGTCGAGCCGCTCCAGGTTGGCCAGCAGGGTGTCGATCATCGGATTGCCGACGAAGTGGATCCGGCTGGCGCTGACGCCCTCGGCGGCGAGATGGGCCACCGCGTCCGGGCTGGTGGCGAAGAGCAGGTCCGCGAGACGATCGGTCACGAGCCGATTGATCTCCTCGGGCATGGCGCGGTTGAAGCTGCGCAGCCCGGCCTCGACATGGGCGAAGGGGATCTCCAGCTTCGCGGCGACGAGCGCACCGGCCAGGGTCGAGTTGACGTCGCCGTAGACCACCAGGAGGCGGGGACGCTCGTGCAGCAGGAGGGCTTCGAGGCCGGTCATGATGGCGGCCGTCTGCACGGCGTGACTACCTGACCCCACGCCCAGATTGACGTCCGGTTCGGGAAGGTCGAGCTGCCGGAAGAAGACGTCCGACATCCGCTCGTCGTAGTGCTGTCCGGTGTGCACCAGCCGCTGCTCGACACCCCGCCGATCGAGCGCACGAATGACGGGCGCGGCCTTCGGGAAGTTCGGTCGAGCGCCGGTGACGTGTAGAACCTGGACCGACATCGCTCTCCTAGTTGTGGGTGGAGGTCTCGGCGCCGATCAGGCGCTTCTGCAGTGGCAAGGTCTCGATCTCCCAGATGAACTCGGTGCGGCCGACGTGGTGGCAGTGCTCGGCGCGCGACCGCACGGCTGCCAGGTCGGCAGCCAGGTCGACCAGCAGGTCCCGCAACGGGCCGACCTCGACCGGGCAGGTCCAGCCCAGCTGGTGGCGCTCGACCAGCGCGGTGTTCTCGGGAAGGTTCCCGGCGATCACCGGGCGGCCGGCCACCACGCATTCGAAGATCTTGTTGGAGAGCGAGTCGTTGGCCGCGTCGACGGCCTCGTAGAGCGCGGTGCCGACGTGCGCCCGTTGGTAGCAGCGGACCACCTCGTCGGGCGCGCAGGCACCTTCCAGGCGGACGTACGTCCCGGCCTCGGCGGCGTCGATCCGGTCGCGCAGCGACTGCCGGTACTGGGTGCCGGCCGGACCCGTGACGGTCAGCCGCACGGGCGCGCCGGCCGCCCGGGCGGCGACCACGGCGTCGATCAGCGCCTCGATCCCCCGCCCGGGGTAGAGGCTGCCGACGCAGGCGACCCGCAGCTCGTGGCCGCCCGGCGGGGGCGCGAAATCCGGTGCGAACGAGGCCATCGGTACGTTCCGCACCACCAGCACGTCCCTGACGCCGAGCTCGCGGAACCCGGCGGCGTGACTCTCACAGACCGCCACGACGGTGAAAGCGTGCCGGCGCGCGGCCCGCCGGACCATCCACGGTTCGACGCGGGAGAACCAGGTGGCCAGTGAACCCTTGGTACGGACGCCCCCGGGTCGTTCGCGGCTGCTGATGATCACCTGACTGGCCCAGCGTCGACGATGGGCGAGCCCGAGCCAGAAGAGTGCGCTATGACCCACGAGGATCGTCCGGGCAGGCGTGGCGAGGACCCGTCGACGAAGCCGCCAGAGCGCCGGTAGGTACCCCACCAGCAGGTTGCGAACCGAGGCGGTGAAGGTACGCCGGTCCTCGATCTCACGCACCGCCAGTTGCTCGACCTCGACACCGTCGATCACCGACAGCCCGGGGTGGTCGCTCATTCCGAGCCGGCCGACCCGGGAAAGGGTGATCGCGCTGACTTCACCCGGCCGGCCGGGCGCGACCGTACTTGCGATCTTGCGGGTCCGGGTCGAGTGGCGGAACGGCGCCAGATCGCAGAGCAACAAGCTACGGCTGATCGTCTCCATCTATGCCCTTCTGGTCAGGTCGAGGGAAGTGGCCGACTCGAAGTTCGTCGCGGGCGCGCAGTCCTTGGGACGGCGGCCGCCCGAGGCTCAACGAGGAAGGGCCGGGAGTGACACGCCTTGCGAATCGTCCCTGATTATCCGTTTCTCCGGGGCCGGGTGGCTCGTTGCCGGGATTGTGATTGCTGCCCGGTCCCAGTGGGCTCGGCCGCTGCCACCGTCTACGACGAACGGAGCTCGAGTGACTTCCACGACGACCAAACGCCGGGTGCTCATCACCGGTGGCACGGGTTCCTTCGGCCAGACCATGGTGCGTCGCCTCCTCGGCCGGGACGTGGGTGAGGTCCGGGTGTTCAGCCGGGACGAGGCCAAGCAGGACGCCATGCGCCGTGTGCTCAGCGACGAGCGGGTCCGCTACTACGTCGGCGACGTGCGTGACTACGACTCGGTGCTGCGCGCGAGCCGGGGCATCGACTACGTCTTCCACGCGGCCGCGCTCAAACAGGTGCCGTCCTGTGAGTTCTTCCCGCTGGAGGCGGTCCGGACCAACGTGCTGGGCAGCGCCAACGTCATCGAGGCGGCCGAGCGCAACGGCGTCGGTTCGGTCGTGGTGCTCAGCACCGACAAGGCCGTCCACCCGGTCAACGCGATGGGCATGAGCAAGGCGATGATGGAGAAGGTCGCCCAGGCGCACGCACGGAACAACCCGAACAGCGCCACCACCGTCTCCTGCGTCCGGTACGGCAACGTCATGTACTCGCGCGGCTCCGTGATCCCGCTCTTCATCGAGCAGATCAAGGCGGGCCGCGCGCCCACGGTCACCGATCCCGGTATGACCCGGTTCCTGATGTCCTTGGCCGACTCGGTGGAGCTGGTCGAGCACGCCTTCGCGCACGCCCGGCCGGGCGACATCTTCATCCGCAAGGCGGTCGCCTGCACCGTCGGCGACCTGGCGGAGGCGCTCTGCCAGCTCTTCGACGTGCCCGCCAAGTTCGACACGATCGGCGTACGCCACGGCGAGAAGCTGGACGAGACGCTGGCCAGCCGGGAGGAGCTGATCCGCGCCGAGGACTTCGGCGAGTACTTCCGGGTGCCGCTGGACGCCCGGGACCTGAACTACGCGCTCTACGTCTCCGAGGGCGATCTTGGTGGCGGGCCGGTCGAGGAGTTCAACTCGTCGAACGCGCCCCGGCTCGGCGTACCGGAGATCATCGAGTTGCTGAAGTCGCTTCCCGAGGTCCGCGCGGAGCTGGCGCTGCGGGATCCGGTGCTGGCGTGCTGAGGCTCGCGATCACCGGGGCCGGCGGCTTCCTGGGCTGGCACGTACGGGTGCTGGCGCACGCGCTGGGCTGGCCGGAACCGACAGTGATCACCCGCGCCGACCTCGTCGACCCGGCGAGCGTCGCGGCCAAGGTGACCGGTGTCGACCGGGTGCTGCACGTGGCCGGGGTGAACCGGGGGGAGCCCGCCGACGTGGCGGCCGGCAACGTGCAGCTCGCCGCCCAGCTCGCCGAGGGGCTGCGGCACGCGGCCGTCCCGCCTGGATCGGTGGTCTTCGCCAACTCGGTGCAGGCCGGCAACGGCACCCCGTACGGCGACTCGAAGGCCACCGCCGCCGGCATCCTCGCCGACACCGGCCTGCCCTTCGACGACGTTCTCCTGCCGAACCTCTACGGCGAGCACGGTCGGCCGTTCTACAACTCGGCCGTGGCGACGTTCTGCCGGCTGCTCGCCGACGGCGGGCAGCCGGAGGTGCACGCCGACCGTGAGCTGAGCCTCGTGCACGTCACCGACGCGGCCGCCCGGCTCGCCGGGGTGCCGGCCGGCGGGTCGTGGGACCCGGACCTGCCGCCGCTGCGGATCGGCGTACGCGACCTGGCCGACCGGCTCGCGGCGATGGCCGGGACCTACCGCACCGGGGAGATCCCGTGCCTGTCGGACCGGCACGACGTGCGGTTGTTCAACACGTACCGGTCGCACTGCTTCCCGGCCCACTACCCGATCCCGCTGCCCCGCCGATCCGACGCTCGCGGCAACCTCGTGGAGACCGTCAAGGTGCACGGCGGCTCGGGACAGACCTTCTGTTCCACCACCCGCCCGGGCGTGACCCGGGGGGAGCACTTCCACCTGGCGAAGGTGGAGCGGTTCGTGGTGCTGCACGGCTCGGCCGAGATCAGCCTGCGGCGCGTGGGCGACACCGAGGTGCTGCGGTTCCCGGTCAGCGGTGACGACCCGGTGCTCGTCGACATGCCGACGATGTGGGCGCACAAGCTGGTGAACACCGGTTCCGGCGAACTGCTCACCCAGTTCTGGACCAACGAGCTCTTCGACCCGGACCGGCCGGACACCTGGGCGGAGCCGGTCGAGCAGTCACGGACTGCGCCCGTGGCGGTGGGTGCGTGAAGGTTGGCCTGATCAGCCAGTGGTACCCGCCGGAGGGGGTGTTCATCCCCGGGAACCTGGCCCAGCGGCTCGCCGAGCGCGGCCACCAGGTGCGGGTGCTCACCACCTTCCCCAGCTACCCGTACGGGCGGGTCTTCCCCGGCTGGCGACAACGCTGGCGGCACCGCGACTCCGACGGCGCGGTGGAGGTTCGCAGGGTTCCCGCCTACCCGAGCCATGACACGTCCGCCGTACGCAGGGCCATGAGTGGCCTCTCCTTCGGCGCAAGCAGCGCGGTCGCCGGGCTGCGGTGGCTCTCCGGCGTCGACGTCACGTACGTCTACCACCCGCCGCCGACCTCGATCGCCGCGGCGGCCCTGCTCCGGGTCACCCGACGGACCCCGGTCGTGCTGCACGTGCAGGACCTGTGGCCCGAGTCGGTGATGCAGTCCGGCATGGCACCCGCCGGCCCGGGTGGACGCGCGCTGGAGCGGGGGGTCGGCGGGTTGATGCGCCGGACGTACCGGCTGGCCGACACCGTCGTGGCGATCTCACCGACGATGGCGGAGCAGGTGGTGGCGCGTGGCGCCGACCCGGCCAAGGTGCGGGTGGTCTGGAATTGGACCGACGACACGCTCTTCCGCCCCGTTCCGGCCACGGACGAGGCCCGCGCGGTGCTCGGCCACCGCGGGCGCTGCACGGTGATGTTCGCCGGCAACCTCGGCCTGCTCCAGGGCCTCGAGACAGCGATCCGCGCAGCCGCCGCGGTGCGGGACCGGGTGGACCTGGTGCTGGTCGGCTCGGGTGCCGACGAGGAGCGCGCCCGCCGGCTCGCGGCCGACCTCGGCGCCGACAACGTACGCTTCGTCGGCCGTCGCCCCGCTGCGGAGATGGCTGACCTGTACGCCGCCGCGGACTGGCAGCTGATCTGCCTGCGCGACGTACCCGCCCTGCGAGCCGCCGTTCCGTCGAAGTTGCAGGCGGCGCTGGCCTGCGGCGTGCCGGTGATCGGCTCGGTGGGCGGTGACACCGCCGCGCTGATCCGGTCGACAGACGTCGGCCTCGTCTGCCCGCCGGAGGACTGGCGGGCGCTCGCCGAACGGTTCAGCCAGGCGGCGGAGATGCCTGCCGCCGTACGCCAGGAGCTGAGCCGCCGGGCCCGGCAGGTCTACCGGGAGCGGATGTCACTGCGGGTGGGCATCGACCAGTTCGAGGACATTCTGACCAAGGCGGCAGCACAGGGAGGACGGGCATGACCCGGATCATGACGGTGGTCGGTACCCGCCCGGAGATCATCAGACTGTCCCGGGTGATCGCCCGGCTCGACGACACGGTCGACCACGTCCTGGTGCACACCGGACAGAACTGGGACAGCAGTCTCTCCGACGTCTTCTTCACCGAACTGCGGCTGCGTGAGCCGGACCGGTTCCTGCGGGTCGACACGTCCTCGCTCGGTCGGGTGCTCGGTGGGGTGCTCATCGGGGTGGAGGCGGCAGTCGCCGAGTACCGGCCGGACGCGCTGCTGGTGCTCGGCGACACCAACAGCTGCATCGCCGCGCTGATGGCGCGCCGGATGCGGGTGCCCGTCTACCACATGGAGGCCGGCAACCGCTGCTTCGACCTGAACGTGCCCGAGGAGACCAACCGCCGGTTGGTCGACCACGTCGCCGACTTCAACCTGGTCTACACGGAGCACGCCCGCCGCAACCTGCTCGCCGAGGGGCTGCACCCGCGGCGGATCCTGCTCACCGGCTCGCCCATGCGCGAGGTGCTGGAGCACTACCGGGCGGACATCGCCGGCTCGACGATCCTGCGCCAGCTCGAACTGGAACCCGGTCGCTACTTCGTGGTCAGCGCACACCGCGAGGAGAACGTCGACTCGCCGGCCCGGCTCCAACGGCTGCTGGACTGCCTCCGCGCCGTTCACCACCGCTGGGGTCATCCGGTGCTGGTCTCCACGCATCCGCGTACGCGCAAGCGGCTGGAGGCGCTGGCGCCCGACGCCGGCGCGCTGGAGGGCATCGCCTTCCACGAGCCCTTCGGCCTGATCGACTACGTGCACCTTCAGACCCGGGCGTTCTGCACCCTGTCGGACAGCGGGACGATCAGCGAGGAGGCCGCGATCCTCGGCTTCCCCGCGGTCACGCTCCGGGAGTCGATCGAACGGCCCGAGGCGCTCGACGCCGGCGGCATCATCATGACCGGGCTGGACCCGGAAGGGGTGGTGGAGGCGGTGCAGGTGACCGTGGACCAGGTCGCCGCGCAGGGGGTGCCCTGCCCGGCCGACTACCGGATCCCCGACACGTCCCGTCGCGTGGTCGACTTCATCCTCTCCACCGTCCGTCGGCACCACGACTGGGCGGGCATCCGCCGCTGATCCAACCGCGCCCGCCGGCCTGACCCACGCGAATCTTGGACAGTTGCCGTTCCACCCGGACGGCAACTGTCCAAGATTTTTTCAAGGAGGCTGTCGCCCTGCGGCCGGGCCCGGAACCGTGGGGTCGGGTGACAGCTTCCGGCGGACCGGCCGAAACGCCGGCCCCGGGGGCGGCGGGTATGCCGGCCCCGGGGCCAAAAGGGAGAAGCCGTTCTCAGCGCGACGACAGCCGGATGTCGAGCGGTCCGTCCACCACCGGGCCGATCGGCTGGGCGGAGAGGAGCGCGAGCTGCTCGATCACCTTCGTCGGCTCGGCGTACGGGTCGAGCCCGCTGACGTCCATCGGGTCCAGCGCCGGCACGGCCACGTGCGACACCAGCGGATGGAACGGCCGGGCGTCGAACTCGCCGGTGCCGAGCAGATCCTCGTGCAGCTTCTCGCCGGGGCGCAACCCGGTGTAGACGATCGGCACCGAGCTGGCCGCCTGTTCGGCCATCTGGCGGGCCAGGTCGGCGATGCGGACCGGCTCACCCATGTCCAGGACCAGGGCCTCCCCGTCCCGCCCGATCTCGGCGGCCTGGAGCACCAGGTGCACGGCCTCCTGCACGGTCATCAGGTAGCGGGTCACCTCGGGGTGGGTGACGGTCAGCGGCTTCCCGGCCTCGATCTGCCGCTGGAACGCGGTCACCACGGAGCCGCGGCTGCTCAGCACGTTGCCGAAGCGGACGCTGAGGAACGTCCCCGGGAACCGGGACGCCGCGTGCGCGGTGAGTCGTTCGGTGATCCGCTTCGAGTAGCCGAGCACGCTGATCGGGTCGGCCGCCTTGTCCGTGGAGATGTTCACGAACTTCGCCACGTCCTGGCATGCGTCCAACACGGACAGGGTGCCCCAGACGTTGGTCATGACCGCCTCGCCGGGGTGGCGCTGGAGCAGCGTGAGGTGCTTGAGCGCAGCCGCGTGGAAGATGATCTCGGGTCGGCGCTCCCGGATGATCCGGCGGATGCCCTCGTCGTCGCGCAGGTCGGCGAGGATCAGCTCCGGCCCGTCCAGCATCGCCTTCCCGGACAGCGACATCTGGAGGCTGTGCAGGGCGGACTCGTCGCGGTCCAGCATCATCAGCTCGCCCGGGTCGGCCTTCATCACCTGGCGGCAGAGCTCCGAGCCGATCGATCCGCCGGCGCCGGTGACCAGGATCCGGCGTCCGGTCAGGCTGTTCGTGGTCAGCGGAAGGTCGCCGACCACCTGGCGGCGGCCGAGCAGGTCGCTGATCTGCACGTCGCGTACGTCGGTGACGGTGATCCGGTGGTCGACGAGGTCCCGTACCGGGGGGAGCACCTTGAACGACGCGCCGGTCTGGAGGGTGGCCTCGCGGATCTCGCGGATCAGCGCGGCGTCGGCGTTGGCCACCGAGAAGATGACGGAGCTGGCCCCGGTACGCCGGACCGCCGTCGCGATCTCCTGCCGGCCGCCCAGCACGCGTACCCCGCCGACCCGCAGGTCACGCTTGTCCGGGTCGTCGTCGAGCGCGCCGACCGGCAGGTAGCGACCGCGCGGGTCGCTCAACATGGCGCGCAGCAGTCCCTGTCCGGCGTCGCCCATGCCGAACAGCAGCACCGGTGTCGAGGAACGGACGTCCGGTCGCATGGCGAGGTCACGGCGGTGCCGGTAGACGAACCGCGCGCCCAGCATGAACAGCAGAGCCAGCGCGCCACCGACCAGCGGGGTGCTCGCCGGCACGGGCCGGTCCGTGGACGGCAGGAGGCCGAGCAGCACGATCCCCGCGGTCGTGATGGTGGTGCCGGCGACGCCCTGCACCTCCTGGAGGCTGCCCAGTGGGTGCCGACCGGAGTAGAGCCGGCGCAGGGCCGCCACCGCCACGTACATGACGGCGGCTCCCACGCCGATGACGGTTGCGCGGCTGAGCTGGCCGGGTGGGAGTTGGAATTCGTACCGCGTCCAGACGGCCGCGATGAAGCCCCCCACCCACGCGGTGGTGTCGGTGGCGAGGAAACCCGCGGTGCGCCGCCGAGCCATGCTTCGGCGCGACCGCTGGTCCGTGCGTTCGATGCTCGCTGCTTGTTGCGGCATGTAGTGGCTCCTGTCCAGTTTCCCGACTGCTCCCACTGCACGGCAGAAGGATTTCCTACCTTGTGTCCTTGTTACATGCCGTCAGTGATTGTTTGGGCGTTTTCACGATTGCCGGGCCCATCGTCGAACCGATTCGGCTGTCGGTCAGCGGGCCGGTACGCCCTTCACGACCACCTGGTCGGGCACGTCCCGCACCACGCAGGCACCCGCCCCGACGGTGCTGTCCCGACCGATGCGCAGCCCCTGCAACACCGCGGCCGTGGTGCCGATCAGTACGCCCTCCGCCAGGTGACAGTCACCCGACACGGCGGCGAGCGGGTTCACCGACACGTAGTCGGCGAAGGTGCAGTCGTGACCGACGGTGACGTTCTGGTTGAGATGCACATGCCTGCCGAAGGTGACGTTGGTGGTCACCCGGGCGCCCGGGAAAGCCACGAAACCGGGTCCCCATCGAGCGTCGGAGCCGATGGTGGCGTCCGGGTGGACGAGGCTCGCGGCAGGTATGCCGTACCTGTCGATCCGTCTGCCGACGGTGCGCCGGACTCGTGGGTCGCCGATACCGATGACGTGGTGCAGCTCGCCAGGTGCGTCACGCAGCCGGTCGATCGGGCCGAGATATGGCACGTCGAGGCGTTGCAGGCGCTTCAGGTTCACCTCACCGGGCTGGTCGTCGACGACGCCCACCAGCTGCCACAGTGGGCGCCCGGCCGCCTCGTTGACCGCCTGGACAATGGTGGTCACCTCCCGGCCGTGCCCACCGCAGCCCACTACCACCAGCCCGAACGTCACGCGGACGACCGTCCCGTACTGGCGGCAAGGAACTCGTCGATCGCGGCGAACACCCGGGCGACCTGCGGCTCGCTCAGGGCGCTGCCGCTGGGCAGGGTGAGCCCGTCGGCGAACAGCCGCTCCGACGCCCCGCTCAGCAGGCTCTCCGCGCCGACATGGACCGGCTGCAGGTGCATCGGCTTCCACACCGGCCGGGTCTCGATGTCCCGCCGGGCCAGGTGGGCGGCCAGGTCCGCCGCGCGCCAGCCGGAGCGCTCCGGATCGACTGTGATGACGGTGAGCCAGCAGTTCGATTCGGCGTCCTCGGCACCGAGCAGTCGTACCCCGGGGACCGGGGCGAACAGCTTGGCGTACCGGTCGCGCAGTTGCCGGCGCCGCCCGATCATCGCTTCCAGCCGGACCAGTTGGGCCCGGCCGAGCGCGGCGAGGAGGTTGCTGAGCCGGTAGTTGTAGCCGGTCTCCCGGTGTTCGTAGTACGGCGTCGGCTCTCGGGCCTGGGTGGAGAGGTGCCGTGCCCGCGCGAGCAGTGTGGTGTCGTCGGAGACGAGCATCCCGCCGCCGGAGGTGGTCATGATCTTGTTGCCGTTGAAGGAGATCGCACCGACCTGTCCGAACGAGCCGGCCGACTTGCCCCGGTGGGCGGCGCCGAGCGCTTCCGCGGCGTCCTCGACCAGCGGGACGCCGGCCTCAGCACAGAGCGGCTCCAGCGCGGTGTAGTCGGCGCAGCTGCCGAACATGTCCACCGGGACGACTGCGCCCACCCGCTCACCTCGCGCGCGCAGTCGGCGCAGCAGGTCGGCGACGAGACCTACGTCCACGTTGCCGGTCTGCGCGTCGCAGTCCACGAATACCGGGCGAGCTCCGACGTACCGCACCGCGTTGGCGGTGGCGATGAAGGTCAGGGTGGGCACGACGACCACGTCGCCGGGACCGACCCCGACGCCGAGCAGGGCCAGATGCAGGGCTGCCGTGCCCGAGCTGACCGCGACGGCGCCGGCCGTGCCGGCCCGCGCGGCGACCTCTGCCTCGAACGCCTCCAACGCCGGTCCCGCGGGCGCCACCCAACCCGAACGCAGCGCCTCGATCAGGTACGACTCTTCGAGTGGCCCGACATCGGGCGGCGAAAGGTGAACCTTCTGGCTCGTCATACCGCTGTCCGATCACGCGGGGCCGGCGTGGCCTGCGTACCGAGGAACTCGTGGGCGGTCGCGCTTCCCTCGGCGTTGATCCCGTCCCGGCGCAGCACGGTGACCACCGTCGCGGCGAGGATCGAGAGATCGAACCGGAGGCTGCGGTTGTCGACGTACCGCACGTCGAGGTCGAGCTTCTCGTCCCAGCCCAGGCCGTTGCGGCCGCGCACCTGCGCGAGCCCGGTGACGCCCGGCCGCACCTCGTGCCGGCGGGCCTGGTGAAGCGAGTAGCGCTCCAGGTACTCGGGGAGCAGCGGCCGGGGGCCGACGAGGCTCATCTCGCCGCGTAGCACGTTCCAGAGGGTGGGTAGCTCGTCCAGGCTGGTCGCGCGCAGCCAGCGACCCAGCGCGGTCAGCCGGTCGCCGTCCGCCACGCGGCCCTGCTCCGGCGCCGGCGGACGCATGGTCCGGAACTTCACCAGTACGAAGGGAGCACCGTCCCGGCCCGCCCGGGCCTGCCGGAACAGCACCGGCCGACCGAGCGAGGTGGCGACGAGCAGCGCCACCACCACCATCAGGGGTGCGGTGAGCACCAGTAGGACTACCGCGCCGACGACATCGATCAGCCGCTTGACGGGGTCGTACGGACTGCTGGGCGCGGGACGAGGGGGAGTGATCACGGTATGAGGCACGGGCACCGCGCGACCTCCAGAGGAGCATGTCGGAAAAAAGGGCCTAAATGATTCCAACAGGACAAGACCTCGTAACGAGGCTGAATCGTGAGAGTAAGGCTGTTACGCCCCATCAACCTTGAAAGTCCCCTGATGGACACGGCCGCCCGGTACCGCGGTCGCGGTCGCCCATGTTCGGTGGCCGGGCGGCCGCCATCGGCCGCCGAACGGGCGGAGCAGGTTCGCCCGTGAAACGAGGACGAGTCGTAGTTCAGGCGAGGGATTCGTCGCCGTCGGCGAGGCGTCGGGTGAGCAGGGTCCGCAGTGGGATCGACTCCCCGTCGCGCCCGCCCTCACCGACGATCAGCGGCGCCGGGCCGGGTTCGGGCTCGGCGCCGAGCAGCCGGGCCCGCAGGCCGCCCGGCACGGTCAGCAGGTGCCACCGCCCGTCGACGTCGACCGCCCGGGTGCGTGCCCGGTCCACGTACCAGCCGGTCAGCCGGGTCCGGTACCTGCTCCGGCCGTCGTAGGAGCGGGCGGTGAGCGGGGTGGGACGCAGACCTCGCCGCTTCGCCTCGGCCACGAACCAGGCCACGATCTCCGCGGCCTGCGCGTGCTCCGCCGCGCGCCGCCGGGTGTCGGCCTCCGCGTGGACCCGGGCCGCGCGCCGCTGCCGCTCCGCCCAGTCCAGGCCGTCGTCGCCACTCACACCGCGACGGTACGCCCCACCGCCGCGCGCCCGGCGTCCGTAGCGGTCCGACCCGACCGACCCGACCGGCCCGACCGGCCCGACCGACTGGTCCGACCGGTCCGACCGGCCTGACCCGACCGGCCGGTCCGGTCCACCGGCGGACTGTCCAGAATCCCGGGGCCGGGTGCCGGGTGCCGGGTGCCGGGTGCCGGGTGCCGGGTGCCGGGTGCCGGGCGTCGGGGTGCCTGGTGCCTGGTGCCGGGTGGTGGAGCTGGTCGGCCTGCGGCGGTGCCACGAACCGGGCGCTTTGGAACTGAGTCGTTTGCGTCATCGCCGCCCGATGCGGAAACGACATCAGCTCCACAGGATGCGAGTAGCACGTCCCCACACAGGGCTGTCGAGCTGGCCTCGTTCCGGGCGGCGGTGGTGCCCGCCGGGGATGTAGGGTCGCCGACCGCCCGCGCGAACGCACGGGACCTCGGCCGCCGAGCGGGGCGATGTCGTGCGAGACCCGCTCGACGGCCGTTCATCCGTCGGGCGCCGAAGGCCGCGCGAGGCGGCTGACTCAGGCGAGCCCGGCGTTGCGTCGCACCAGGCGCTGACTCACGCGAGCCCGGCGCGGCGCAGCGCCTCGGCCATGGCGTCGTTGGCCGGCATCGCACCGCCGCGACCCTGCCGCGCGCCACCCCGATCGCCCTGCCCGCCGCCACGGGCACCGCCGCCCTGCCCGCCGCGACCGCCACCGTCACCCCGACCGCCGTCACCCCGACCGCCGCCACCGCGACCGGCGGCCTCGCCACGGCCCGCACCGCCACGGTCACCGCGCGCCGGGCCCCGCCGGTCCGGGTCGGCGCCGGGCTCGTCGTCGAGACGCAGCGTCAGCGAGATCCGCTTGCGCGGCACGTCGATGTCGAGCACCTTCACCTTGACCACGTCGCCGGACTTGACCACCTCGCGCGGGTCCTTCACGAAGGTGCGGGACATCGCCGACACGTGTACGAGACCGTCCTGGTGCACGCCGACGTCGACGAACGCCCCGAAGGCGGCCACGTTGGTGACCACGCCTTCGAGGATCATGCCGGGCTGCAGGTCACCGATCTTCTCCACGCCCTCGGCGAAGGCGGCCGTGCGGAACTCGGGCCGCGGGTCCCGGCCCGGCTTCTCCAGCTCGGAGAGGATGTCGGTGACCGTGGGGAGGCCGAACGTGTCGTCGACGAAGTCCGTGGCGGTCAGCCCGCGTAGGATCGCCGACTTCCCGATCAACGACCGCACGTCCTGCCCGGTCCGGGCCAGGATCCGGCGCACCACCGGGTATGCCTCCGGGTGCACGCTGGAGGCGTCCAGCGGGTCGTCGCCGTCGGGGATACGCAGGAAGCCCGCGCACTGCTCGAACGCCTTCGGGCCGAGCCGCGGCACCTTCTTCAGGTCGGCCCGGGTGCGGAACGGGCCGTTGGCGTCCCGGTGCAGGACGATGTTCTCGGCCAGCCCCGCACCGATGCCCGACACCCGGGTCAGCAGCGGCGCCGACGCCGTGTTGACGTCCACCCCGACCGCGTTCACGCAGTCCTCCACGACCGCGTCCAACGACCGGGAGAGCTTCACCTCGGAGAGGTCGTGCTGGTACTGGCCGACACCGATCGAGCGTGGGTCGATCTTCACGAGTTCGGCGAGGGGATCCTGGAGACGCCGGGCGATGGAGACCGCGCCGCGCAGCGAGACGTCCAGCCCGGGCAGTTCCTGGGCCGCGTACGCGGACGCGGAGTACACCGACGCGCCGGCCTCGGAGACCACCACCTTGGTGAGCTTGAGCTGCGGGTGCAGCTTGATGAGGTCGCCGGCCAGCTTGTCCGTCTCCCGAGAGGCGGTGCCGTTGCCGATCGCGATCAGCTCCACCCCGTGTGCCCCGGCGAGCCGGGCGAGGGTCTCGATCGAGGCGTCCCACTGTCGGCGCGGCTCGTGCGGGTAGATGGTGTCGGTGGCGACCACCTTGCCGGTGGCGTCCAGGACGGCGACCTTCACACCCGTACGCAGGCCGGGGTCGAGGCCCATGGTCGGGCGCGCCCCGGCGGGGGCGGCGAGGAGCAGGTCACGCAGGTTGGTGGCGAAGACGCGCACGGCCTCCTCCTCGGCGGCCTGCCACAGCCGCATCCGCAGATCCGCGCCGAGGTGGATGAGGATCCGGGTACGCCACGCCCAGCGCACCGTGTCGGCCAGCCACTTGTCGCCCGCGCGGCCGGCGTCGCTGATGCCGAATCGGCCGGCGATCGCGGCCTCGTACCGGGTCGGGCCGCTGAGCACGGTGCCGGAGTCGCCCTCCGGCTCCGGGTCCATGGTCAGGTCGAGCACGCCTTCCTTCTCGCCCCGGAACATCGCGAGGATCCGGTGCGAGGGCAACGTCGGGTACCCCTCGGCGAAGTCGAAGTAGTCGGCGAACTTCGCCCCCGCCGACTCCTGCCCGTCGCGTACCCGGGACACCAGCCGCCCCCGCGACCACATCTGCTCACGCAGCGTGCCGATGAGGTCGGCGTCCTCGGCGAAACGCTCGATGAGGATGGCCCGTGCGCCGTCCAGCGCGGCGGCGGCGTCGGCGACCCCCCGGTCCGCGTCGACGTAGCCGGCCGCCGTGGCCTTCGGGTCCTGCGTCGGGTCGGTCAGCAGCGCGTCGGCGAGCGGCTCCAGGCCGGCCTCGCGGGCGATCTGCGCCCGGGTGCGCCGCTTCGGCTTGTACGGCAGGTAGATGTCCTCCAGCCGGGACTTCGAGTCCGCCGCCATGATCTGCGCTTCGAGGGCCTCGTCCAGCTTGCCCTGGCTGCGGATCGACTCCAGCACCGCCGCCCGCCGCTCGTCCAACTCGCGCAGGTAGCGCAGCCGCTCCTCGAGCGTGCGCAGCTGGGTGTCGTCGAGCAGGCCGGTGGCCTCCTTGCGGTAGCGGGCGATGAACGGCACGGTGGCTCCGCCGTCGAGCAGCTCCACGGCTGCCCGGACCTGGCGCTCGGCCACGCCGAGCTCCTCGGCGATCCGCTGATGAACAGAGAGGGTCACGATCTCGATCCGCCTTCGCGAGTGGTTTCCGCCCAGCATTCTGCCGGGATAGCGTGGCGATCATGGAACCACCTGTTGAGCCGCGTGTCCGGCGGCTCTTCGGCGGCAGCGCCCGGGCCCTCGGGGACCTCGCCACCAGCCCGTTCCGGGCCGACCGGGACCGGATCGTGGGCTCGCCGTTCTTCGCCCGGCTCGGCGGAGTCACTCAGGTGATCAGCCCGGTCGGCTCCGGGTTGCTGGTGCACAACCGGCTCACCCACAGCCTCAAGGTCGCGCAGGTCGCCCGGGCGATCGCCGAGCGGCTCACCGCCGACGAGCGCCGCCGGGACCTGCTCGACAAGCTCGGCGGCTGCGACCCGGACGTGGTGGAGGCCGCCGCCCTCGCCCACGACCTCGGCCACCCGCCGTTCGGGCACCTGGGGGAGCGGGTGCTCGACCGGCTGGCGCGGCACCGCCTTGGCCTGGCCGACGGATTCGAGGGCAACGCCCAGTCGTACCGGATCGTCACCAGCACCGAGATCCGCGGCGCGGCCACCACCGGGCTCGACCTCACCGCGGCCGTGCGGGCCGCGATGCTGAAGTACCCGTGGACCCGGCTCGACCACCCGGATCCGCACCCACGGCTGATGGACCCGCCGCCACGCGGGGCCACCCCGCCGCCGGACGATCCGGACAGCGGCTCGGCGAAGTTCGGCGCGTACCGGACCGAGATCGACGACCTGCGGCAGGCCCGGGAACCGTTCGTGGGCAGGATCCCGGACTGGCAGCAGACCGTCGAGGCATCCGTGATGGACACCGCCGACGACATCGCGTACGCCATCCACGACGTCGAGGACTTCTACCGCGTCGGCGTGCTCCAGCAGGGGGCGGTCTCCGCCGAGCTGATGGCCTGGCAGCGGGAGGCCGGGCACCTGCGGGCGATCACCGACGCGGCGTTGGCCGCGGCGGCCCGCCGCCCCGGTGCGGCGATCGAGCGGCTGCGCCGGCAGCTGCACCGCAAGGACGCCTGGGTGACCGACGACGACGCCTTCGCCGCGGCGGTCGAGCACGTCCGGGAGGAGCTGGTGGACGGACTGCTGGCCATGCCGTTCGACGGCTCGATCGAGGCCGAGCAGTACGTGGCCCGCTTCTCCGCCCGCTGGTCGACCCGGTTCGTCGAGGCGATCATCGTGACCGACCAGCCGTCGGTGCGCTCCGGGTACGTGTTGCTCGACTGCGCGCAGTGGCACGAGGTGCAGGTGCTCAAGTTCGTCCACCACCGGTTCGTGCTGGCCCGCCCCGACCTGGCCCTGCACCAGCGCGGGCAGGCCCGGCTGCTGGGCACCCTCGTGGAGGCGCTGTGGGAGTGGTTGCTCGACCCGGAGGAGGAGTCCCGCCTGCCGCGGCGGCTGCACGATCTCGTGGAGCTGGCCGAGGCGGAGCTGCACCCGCGAACCCACGACCGGATCGGCCGGGCCCGCGGCCGGGCGATCATCGACTTCGTCGCGCAACTCACCGACGGTCAGGCGGTGGCGATGCTGGACGCGCTCTCCGGCCGGTCCGGAGCGCTCTGGACCGACGCGTTCGTGCTCTGATCAGGCGACCGCCTGCCACCAGCCGTCGACCGGCGGCGGGTCGTCCACCACCACCCGCTCACCCGGGCGGGGCACCGCCAGCCGGATGTCGCGGGCCTTCGCCTCCGACCAGAGCCGGTCCACCGGCTCGGCCCAGTCGTGCAGGGCGAGGTTGAACGTGGCCCAGTGCACCGGGATGAACAGGCCGCCACGCAGGTCGAGGTGGGCCTCCACCGCCTCCTCCGGGTACATGTGGATGTTCGGCCAACCCTGGTCGTACGCGCCGATCTGCATCAGCGTGACGTCGAAGGGGCCGTGCTCGGCGCCGATGGCGGCGTAGCCGGCGAAGTAGCCGGAGTCGCCGGTGTAGAAGACCCTACGCTGCGCACCGGCGATCACCCACGAGCTCCAGAGCGTGCCGTCGCGGCGCAGCCCCCGCCCGGAGAAGTGTTGGGCGGCGGTGGCGGTGAGCGTCAGATCGCCCACCCGGTGGCTCTCCGACCAGTCCAGTTCGACGATCCGCTCCGCCGGCACCCCCCACCGGTCGAGGTGCGCGCCGACCCCGAGCGGCACCAGGAACGGCGCGTCCTGGCCGGCCAGCAGCCCCCGTACGGTGGGCAGGTCGAGGTGGTCGTAGTGGTCGTGGGAGATCAGGATCGCGTCCAGCGCGGGAAGTTCGTCGAGACGTACCGGCGGCTCGTGCAGCCGACGCGGGCCGATCACCGTCGACGGAGAGCAGCGCTCGCTCCAGACCGGATCGAGCAGCACCCGTCGGCCCTCGATCTCGATCAGCGCGGAGGCGTGGCCGTACCAGATCACGTTGAGTTCCCGCCCCGCCTGCGGGTTGGGCGGGGCGGCCGGTCGCAGCAGCGGCACGGCGGCGCTCGGCCGGCGCTTCTGCTTGCCGAAGAGGAACTCCCAGATCAGGTTGCGCGCCGGCTCGGCGGCCGTCGAGCGGGCCTCCGACGGGTTGCGGAAGGCGCCGTCGCGGAACTGCGGGGACCGCGCCGCCCGCTCGGCCCGCGCGCCGGTCAGCCGACCGCCCAGCGACAGCGGCACGTCCCAGGCCGTCCAGGCGAGCCCGGCCAGCGCCGCCACGCCGGCCAGCCGGCCCAGCCGCCGGCTGAGGAAGCGATCGAGTTCCTTTCGTTGCGCCCCGCCGCGCATGCCCGCTCCTTCCGGCGCCTCCGCACTACACGGTAGTCATCGGGTGCGTCCGAGCTCACCTGAAACAGTCACCTGGCGCCGCCACGCCACCGGAACCGGGGAACGTCCGGTGGCGCGACGCCGGTCGGCTGCGGTCAACCGCCGTTGCTCGGCCGCCGGGGGCTCGGGCTGTGCCGCCGGCCCGAGCCGCTGAGGCGGGCGGTGGCGTTCATCAGGATCCGGCCGAGCCGGGCGCGGGCCTGCACGGCGGGGTGGGTGGCGCCGAAGTCGTCGGCGTCGGCCTGGCCGTCGGCGAACAGCGCGTACGTCAGCACCGCGGCACCGGCCGGGTCGAAGATGACGCCCGCCTCGTGCCGTGCGGTGCCGAACCAGCCCGCCTTGGTGGCGACGCGGGCCCGCTCCTGCGAGGACATGACGCGCCGGATCCCGTCGGTGAAGGCGATGGGGGAGCGCAACACGTTGAACAGGAAAGCCGTGGACGACGGCGAGATCACCGTGCCGGCCACGTGCGCGCGCAGCAGGTCGTGGGTCTCCCGCGGGGTGCTGGTGCCGAGGAAGAACCGGTTCGGGTTGGCCACCGGTTCGACCTGGGTGTTCGGGAAGCCCTTGGCGACCAGGATGCTGTTCAACTCGGCGGCGGGGCAGACCAGACCGCAGAGCCGGACGGCGGTGTCGTCGGAGACGGTCAGCAGGGCCGTGAGGGCGTGCCCGAGGGTGACCGAACTGGGGTAGGCGTTGTCGAGGCTGAAGATTCCGTCTCCGCCCGGCACCACGATCTCGGCGGTCACCTCCAGCCGCTGGTCCAGTGCGAGCAGGCCCCGGTCCACCTTGTCGAGCACCGCTGTGGCCACCGCGATCTTGTTGACGCTGTACGCCTCGAGCCGCTGGTCGGGAGCGTCCGCCACGGCCACCACCGGCGCGCCGCCGGCGGCGCCGGCCACGCTGATGTACGCCTGCCAGTTGCCGCCGGCCCGCGCCGTCTCCCGTTCGTACGCCTCCGCCACCCGGGCGGCGACCCGCTCCGGGGAGCCGGCGGCCTCCGCGGTGCGGCCCGGCTCCGGGTCGCCGCTCGTGGCGGACGCCGGCCCGGCCGTGCCCAGTACCGTGCCGGCGGTGGCCACCGTGCCGAGCCCGAGCGCGGTCCTGCGGTTAACCCTGATAGTCAATCGTCTCTCCCGTCGTGGTGCACCGGAGTGATCCCCGGCCCACCACACTAGGCGAATCGATCGACGAGCGTGATCCCGGCTACCGCTCACCGCGCCCGTCGCAGGACGCGCGCACCTATCGTCGCGGGCAGCGTGGTGGCGGTGCGCAGGACGTGACCGAGGCCGGGCAGCCAGCCGCCGCGTACCGTCTCGCTGCCCGGATCCGGGGCGAAGACCACCCCGTCGTGCGCGGCCACCGGTTCGTTGGCCAGGCCGAGCCGCCGCATCAGCGGCCCCACCAGTACGTCGTACAGGCCGGGCAGGCAGGTGAAGCCGACCCGCATCAACGGGTTGAGCCGGCCGACCGACACCTCCCGGCGGGGTCGTTCGACGCACTCGACGATGGCCCGGGCGGTTCGCTCCGGCGTGGCGATCGGCGGCGGTGGCCGGCCCACCAGGCCGAGGTGGTTCGCTGCCCGCTGGTAGATGGGGGTGTCCACACTGCCGGGGCTGACCAGGCAGACGTGGATGGCGGGGGCGTCGCGCACCTCCTGCTGGAGCGAGCGGACCAGGCCGGTCAGCCCCCACTTCGCGGCCACATAGCAGCTCATGTACGGCGCGGTGATGTGCCCCAGCACCGACCCGGTGAGGATCAACGTGCCCGAACCGGTGGACCGGAAGTGCCGCAGCGCCACCCGGGCCGCCTCCGCGGCCGCCAGCAGGTCGGTCCGGATCACCTGGTCGAAGATCCGTCCCGGCAGCAGCTCGAAGCGCCCGTACGCGGTGACCGCCGCGGTGTGCGTCCAGACGTCGATGCGGCCGAACCGGTCGACGGCCGCGGCCGCGAGCGCCTCCAGAGCGCCGGGCGCGGTTATGTCGGTCGGCACGACGAGCACCTCCGCGCCCTCGGCGGCGCACTCCGCGCGTACCTCTTCGAGGGTCTGCGGGGCGCGGGCGGCGAGCACCAGCCGGTCGCCGCGCCGGGCGAACTCCCGGGCGGCCGCCCGGCCGATCCCGCTGCTGGCGCCGACGGCCACCACGACCCGGCTCACGGTTCGAGCACGACCTTCACGCAGCCGTCCCGCTTGGACTGGAACAGCCCGTACGCCTCCGGGGCCCGCTGCAACGGCATCCGGTGGGTACGCAGGTCCGTCACGCCGAGCGGATCGTCGTCACCGCTGAGCAGCGGCATGATCTCGTCGACCCAGCGGCGTACGTGGCACTGGCCCATCCGCAGCTGCACGCCCCGGTCGAACATCTCCATCAGCGGCATCGGGTCCAGTTCGCCGCCGTAGACGCCGGAGAGCGAGACGGTGCCGCCGCGACGGACGGACTTCAGCGCGGCGTGCAGCACGCTGAGCCGGTCCACGCCCACCCGGTCGGTCATCGCCTGGGCCAGCCGGTCGGGGAGCAGACCGGCGGCGGCCTGGGCGAGCTTGCCGGTAGAGGAGCCGTGTGCCTCCATGCCGACCGCGTCTATCACCGCGTCCGGGCCGCGCCCGTCCACCAGGTCGATCAGCGTGCCCGGCACGTCGTCGATGTCGCGTACGTCGAGCACCTCCACGCCGTGCCGGCGGGCCAGCTCCAGCCGTTCCGGCACCAGGTCGAGGCCGATCACCCGGCCGGCGCCGAGGTGCCGGCCGATCCGGGCGCAGAACTGCCCGACCGGGCCGAGCCCGAAGACGGCGAGCGTTCCACCGGGCGGCGTGTCGGCGTACTTCACCGCCTGCCAGGCGGTCGGCAGGATGTCGGAGAGGTAGAGCCAGCGTTCGTCCGGGCCGGTCTCGGGGACGGTGATCGGGCCGAACTCGGCGTGCGGCACCCGCAGGTACTCGGCCTGGCCGCCGGGCACCGAGCCGTAGAGGCAGGTGTAGCCGAACAGTGCGGCGCCCTTGCCCTCGGAGCGGACCTGGGTGGTCTCGCACTGCGCGTACAGCTGGCGCCGGCACATCCAGCAGGTGCCGCAGGCGATGTTGAAGGGCACCACCACCCGGTCGCCCGGTTTGAGCCGGGTCACGCCGTCGCCGACCTCCTCGACGATGCCCATCGGTTCGTGCCCGAGCACGTCGCCCGGCTTCAGGTACGGCCCGAGCACCTCGTAGAGGTGCAGGTCCGAGCCGCAGATCGCGGTCGACGTGATCCGGACGATCGCGTCGGTCGGCTCCTCGATCCGCGGGTCGGGCACCTCCTCCACCCGTACGTCCCGTCTGCCCTGCCAGGTCAGTGCCTTCATGTCCGGTTCCCTCCGGGAGGTCTCCCCGCACTGCTACCCGGGTGCGGGGAGTTGAACCGGAAAGACGCGACCCGACGCCGACTTGATCGGTGGCCCGCCGGGTGTGCGGGAGCAACCGGCGACGGCGGCACGGCGTGCCATCATCCGTCGTTCGTCGGGTTGTCGCGCCGGATCCGGTAACAGCCGTGCTCCGCCGTACGAAGAAGAGGTGTAACGGCTACCAGAGAGGACGGCCTGTGCATGACCCTGACCCAGCGGAGGGTGACGTCTCCCGCATCGCAGTCGATCCAGTGGCCTTCGAGGCCTTTTACCGCCGGCACGTGGCGGAGGTCGGCCGATTCGTGGCGCGGCGGGTGGACGACCCGCACCTCGCCGCCGACCTGACCGCCGACGTGTTCCTCGCGGTGATCGAGTCGGCGGGCGGCTACCGGCCGGACCGGGGCAGCCAGATCGGCTGGCTGTTCGGGGTGGCCCGCAACGTCGTCGCCGACGAGCGGCGCCGGGCGGCCCGACGGCTGCGGGTGACCGGCCGCATGGCCGGACGACGCGACCTGGACGCCGACGACCTCGCCCGTATCGAGGAGCGGATCGACGCCGAGTCGGCGGCCCGCCGCACCCATCGGGCGCTGAGCGAGCTGCCCGAGGAGACCCGGGCGCTGGTCGAACTCGTCGCCGTGGACGGCCTCACCGTGGCGGAGGCGGCGACCGTGCTCGGATTGTCGCCGGTCGCCGCCCGGGTCCGGCTGCATCGGGCCCGTCGCCTCGTCCGGGCCGTGCTCGCCCGCCCGGCCACCACGCTCGCATGAACGGAGATGACGTCATGACCAGGACAGAAGAGGCGCCGCACGGTTTCGAGGAGCAGCTCCTCGCGGATCTGAAGGCGCATGTCGTCCGGCGGGGCGAGACGGTTCCGGCGGCTCGTCGGGTCGGACACCGCACGCGGTTCCTACGCGGTTGGCGCCTCGCCGGCGCGTTGGGGCTGGCGGTCGCGCTGACCGCCGGCGCTCTGGCGGTCCAGACGATGGGGGTGGGTGAGCGGCCGCCGCCCACGGCCAGCGCGGCGGAGATCTTCCGGCTGGCGGCCGACGCCGCCCGGCAACAGCCCGAACTCACCGCCCGCCCCGAGCAGTACGTCTTCACCGAGGAGCTGGCGACGATCCGGGACCTGCCGGACAGCGGCCCGTATCGCACCAATCGGGTGCAGAGATGGGAGTCGGCCGGGGGGCTCGCGCACGTGCAGGCACGGTACCGGCCGGAGAACGAGCCGAACGGGTGGGGCGAGTTGAGGGTGCTGCGCCCGCGCGATCCCACGGATCCCACCAAGGAACTCGACGAGCTTCCGTCGCCCGCGTACCACGGCGATCTGCCGACCGACCCCGACGAGCTGCTCCGATACCTGCGGGAGCACCCGGTCGACCTGCACCTGCCGGAAGCGGCCGACGAGGAGGCCGTGTACGGCAGCGAGAGCATGGCGTACACGACGGCGCGGTCGATGCTCGACGGCTACGTGCCGCCGCGAGCGCTGGCGGCGATCTTCGAGCTGCTGGCGCGGGAGCCCGGTGCGGTCGTCATCTCGGACGACGTGGTGGACGCCGCGGGCCGGCACGGGGTGGCGATCCGGATGCCCGGCGTGATCGGCGGCAACCACGATCTCATCTTCGACCGGGAGACCCACGTCTACCTCGGTTACCGGGGGTCGGTGGTGCGCGGCGGCAAGGAGTCGCTGCACGCGGCGGCCGCGCGGCTCCGGGTCGCGATCGTCGACCGGCCGGGCCAGCTGCCCTGACCGGTGGTGACTGCCCCGGCGGTCGGCGCCGACGGGGGCCGGGGAACCGATCGGGGGGGGGCGCGGCCCCCGC
>NZ_JBEXFP010000040.1:0-64398 GCF_040606825.1 Micromonospora sp. NPDC005367
GCCCCTCCACCGGGGCGGCCCGGCGCCGGGGTCCCGGATTCGGTGCCGCCGTGCGTTTCGCGCTCAGGCGGTGGCCGTGGGCCGGCCACTCTCCGGCCGGCCAGGCGCTGACGGCCGGCTCTGCGCCGATGGTTGGGTCTGCGCTGACGGTCGGCTCTGTGCCGATGGGCGGCGCTGTGGTGCCGGCCGGCCCAGCAGGCCGGTGACGCCGGTCATGTCCAGGATCGTGCCCAGGAACCGGGGAACCGTGTGTAGTTCGAGCGCGGTGCCGGCCTCCTGGCCCTGCCGCCAGGCGTGCACGATCACGGCCAGCCCGGTGCTGTCGATGAAGAGCAGGTCGGCGAAGTCCAGGACGACGGCGGGCGGGGCGCCGGCGAGCAGCCGATCGATCTCCTCGCGGAGCGGTCCCGCGGTGGTGTACGCGAGATCCCCACCGACCCGGATCAGCGGCGCCGCCGGGTTCGAGCGGTCGACGGTCAGGCTCAGGGGTGTCGTCTCGGGTGTCCGCCCGTGGAGTACCACGTTCACGCCTTTCCACAGGCTGCCGGTCGGCCGGATCGAGGCGATCGTAACAACCGGTCGGAGCCACCGCCCGGCAGCAGCCGACGGTCTCGTCAACTCGGGGGAGTGGGGCTGACGCGATCAGTCACCTGATCACCGGTGCCTATACTTGCCTCGCTGCAAGCGTTGCGCCCCTGTCCGCCGGAACCGATCGACCCGGCTGTCATGGATCGCCCCGTGATCCGCTAGATTTCCCCGCCAGGACGTGACCGTGAAGTCCCGTTCCCGTCAGACCAGAGGCAGGTTGCTCATGGGCGTAGACAGCCCGAACCCGGTCCGCATCCTCGTGGTGGACGACGACCCGGGCGACGTCCTCATGATCGAGGAGGCTCTCCAGGAGTCCGAGGTCGAGAAGGTCATCGACGTGGTCAGCGACGGCCAGGAGGCGATGGAGTTCCTCCGGGGGGAAGGCCGGCACACCGGGGCCGTGCGTCCGGACGTCATCCTGCTCGACCTGAACATGCCCCGGATGGACGGGCGGCAGGTGCTCGGCGCGGTGAAACAGGACGAGGATCTGCGCACCATCCCGGTCGTGGTGCTGACCACCTCCAACGCGGACACGGACGTGATCGGCAGCTACACGCTGCAGGCCAACGCGTACGTCACCAAGCCGATCGACCTCGACGACTTCAACGACGTGGTGCACCGCATCGACGAGTTCTTCGGGCGCGTGGTGGTGCTGCCCAAGCGCCCCTGACGGCGGTCCGGGTCGCCTCGCCTCGTCCACGCCGCGTCCCTCGCCCGCGCGCCTTCGCCGTGCGTGTCACCGCGGTCCACGGCGGCGCTCGCATGCTGAACAATTTTCCCGAAGCCCGGCGGTGGCACGTGGCACGGCCGAGGATCCAGAAGGGGAAGGGTTTCCGGCTGCGTGGGGGCGACAGCATGAGGTTCTCCGTCGTTGAGATCGGCTACGACCAGCGGCAGGTGGACGCCTGCCTCGATGAGCTGGCGGTCCGGTTGACCCGGCTCGCGGCGTGGGCGGAGAGCGCCGCCGGGGCCGGCCGGGAGTGGGACCGGATCCGGCAGGAGGCGACGGGGCTCTGCGGCCTGCTGCGCCGGCTCGACCCGGACGACGCCGCGGTGGTGGGACTCGCCGTCGGGCAGGTGCAGCGGGAGGCGGCCGAGATCCTGGCGCGGGCACGGTTCGAACTCGACGCGGCGCGTGAGGAGGCACAGCGGGTGCGCGAGCGGGCGTACGCCGAGGCGGTTCAGGCGCGCCGGGAGTTCGAGGCGGCACTGCACGCCCGCCGACGGCGTGTGACGCGGGTGGACGAGTTGCTCGGCGGGGTGAGCGTCGAGCCGGTGCCCGCCGATACGCCTACCGCGGCCGCAGGGGCGACCGGTCCAGGGGTGCCCGCGACCCGGGCGGGGGTGGCGGGTGTGACCGAGCCGCCGGGCGGGCGTTGACGGGGCCCGGCGCGCCGACGCCGTCAGGTGAGCGCGTCGACGACGGTGGTCGCGCGCTCCTCGTGCTGGGCGTACGCCTCGGGGAACGCGGAGATCTGCACGGACTGGGCTGCGTAGGTGAGGGCCATGTCCTGCCAGCCGGGCACCTCGAGCAGGGCGAGGTAGAACACCTTCGCCGCGTACGCCGGACGCATCAGGTCCCGTACGGTGCCCCAGCCGCTGCTGGGCCGCTGCTGGAACAGCCCGACGGAGTCGTGGTCCCAGCCGATGGCCTGGTGCGGGTAGTTCTGGGACTCGGGCAGCACGCCGCTGGCGTAGTTGTAGAGGTTGCTCTCCTGCATCGCCGTGGCCAGGGCGACGATCAGACCCCGCTTGGGGACGTGGAGCTGGCGGCCGACGTCGACGATGATCTTCGCGTTGTCCATCTGTGCCTGCGTGAGCCCGGCAACGGGTCGTGGCTTCGCCGGCTTCTTCGGCTTCTTCACCGCCTTCTTGATCGTCACCGTGGGGCTGGGTGTCGCGCTCGGGCTGGGGCTGGGGCTGGCCGGGGCGGAGGGGGCGGTGCGCTCCAGGGACCGGGAGGCGCGCTCGTCGGCCAACGCCGCCCGCTCCGCCACCGCCTCGGCCGACGGCTCGCTCCGGTCGTCCGTGTCGCTGCGGGTGCCGGCGTAGGTGGCGAGGCCGAGGCAGCAGGTGACACCGGTGGCGAGGGCGATCCGCATGGGCGTCGAGGTCAGCAGTGTGCGCACGGTGCGGCGGGGCGTTTCCGGCACGCGATGTCGCCCGTTCATCCGTTCGGAGGATGCACTATCGGTCGGACAGGTCGCCGTGTCGCGGTTGGTCAATTCCTGGGCGGAGGGGTCGTCGGGATGCACCCGCCGAGGCTAGAAACTCGAGCGTCGCCTGCCACCTGCCTGGTTGGTGGCATGCGCCACAATTTGCCACTATCCGAGTGGTCATTGTGGTCGAGCGGCCAAGAAGGTGACGAAACGTTCGTTCCGGGTATTCCTGCCATGACCGTAATGACGACATGAGCAGGGCAGATGGGTGATCTTGGCAAAGTGGGGCGGGACCACACTTCACCTCCACTGAACAGCCGATCCGCTGATAGGCCGAACAGCCAGTCAAGTGATGGGTCTAGCGGGCCACCCGCGGCAGCGGTCGATGCCTCCCGCGCCTCGGGGTCGAACCGCGGCCGGCGGTGGAGGGTCGCACCCCGCGGCGGCCGGCGCGGCCGGTTCCTCGCCGGCGCCGCCGTGCTCCTCGCCGCCGTGCTGGCCGGACACCGCGCGATACCGAACGTCCAGGGCCTCGGCAGCCTCGTCGACAGCGTCACCCCACTGCTCGGCGTGGGCGTCCCACTGCTCGCCCTCGCCGCCCTGCTGCGCCGCTCCCGCCTCGCTCTGGTCGCCGTGCTGCTGCCCGCCACGGTCTGGGCGGCGCTCTACGCGGGCGCCTGGCTCCGCTCCACCCCGGCGCAGGGTGCCGCGGCGCTGCGCGTCGCCAGCCAGAACCTGCGGGCCGGCAACCCGGACCCGGCGGCCACCATACGTACCCTCGCTTCGTCCGGCGCCGATCTGATCGCCCTGCAGGAGGTGACCGGGGACGACCGGGTGGACGCCGTCCTGGGTCACGACTACCCGCACCGGGCGACCGTCTCCACGGTCTCGCTCTACAGCCGCTACCCGATCCGTGATCGGGCCGGGGTCGACACCGGCCTGGGCTGGACCAGGGCGCTACGGGCCGTGGTCGCCGCGCCGGGCGGCGAACTGACGGTGTACGTGGTGCACCTCGGCTCGGCGCGGGCCGGCGACACCACCACCCGGGACCAGACACTCGACGCCCTGGCGGACCGGTTGCGCGCGGACCCGGCCCGGCGTCTGATCGTCCTGGGCGACCTGAACACGGCCAGCACCGACCGGATGTTCCTCCCGCTCGCCCGGCTGCTCGACGACGCGCAGGCCGACGCCGGTCGCGGGTTCGGCTTCACCTGGCCCGCCGCCGTCCCGGTGACCCGCCCGGACCATGTCCTCTACCGGGGCCTGACCGCGACCTCGGCCGGGGTGCTGCGCACGCCCGACAGCGACCACCGCGCGGTGACCGCGGGCTTCCGCTGGTAGCGGACTGCTCAACGGCGGCCGTTCTCCGCAGGGCTGACGGTGAGCCGGTGCCGGCTGTTGTCTCCGCTGGAGAACGGCCAGAGCTCGTCGGCGTGCTCCACCAGGTCGGCCAACTGCTGCCGGGTCAGCCCCGCCGAGGAGATCGACGCGTGGACGTCCGCCCGGTAGCGCCCGTCGTCGTCGCGTCCGAGCTTCGCCTCGGCCCGCACCTGCACGGTGTGCGCCTCGTCGGTGATCCGGCCGGCCGCCTCCACCGCCGCGTGGTGCAGGCAGGACGCGAACGCCGCGGCCAGCAGCTGCTCGGGACGCAGCCCCGTGCAGTGCGCGGCCAGTGGGGACGCCAGTGCGGTGGAGAGCCCCCCGTCGTCGGTGCGTACGTGGCCGCCCTCGGCGGTCGCGGCGGCCTCATGCAGCCATGAACTTGGGTCCGGCATGGCGTTCCTCCCGTTCCTCAGCGCCCGGCTACCCGACCCTCGACCGGTGAAACCGTCGCTGACACGCCGACCGCCGCGCCGTGAGCCCCTCGGCGTGCCGGTCGGCCGGGCTCGCGCGCCGGCGGGCGAGCCGCCGACCGGGCGTACGGGAGTCTCAGCGCTCGGCGAGCTGGCCGGACCGCCCGACGGCCAGGGCGGCCTCGGTCACCTGCGCGGCGGCCCGTTCGCTCCACGGGGACACCGTCGCAGGGCTGCGCCGGGGGGCCGGGGACAGCTGCAACGGCGCGTACACCCGAGCGTCCACCGCCTCGGCCAGCAGCAGCGCGGCGACGAGGCTGCTCGGCCGCGCGCCCGGCTCCTCGGTCAGGCAGCGGTGGCACAGCTCCGCCACCTCCGGTGGCAGTCCCGCGATCTCCGGCAGCGGCCGCGGCGATTCCCGCCGGCGTGGGTCGAGCAGTTGCGTGGCGCTGTCCGCCTCGTACGGCAACCGCCCGCTGAGGCAGTAGTAGAGCAGGACGCCGAGGGCGTACATGTCGGCCGCCGGGGTGGCCGGCACCCGGTCCAGCTGCTCCGGGGCGAGGTACGCGGGGGTACCCACCAGCATCCCGTCCGGTGTCGGGTCGACGGCGCCGGTCGAGGTGGCGATGCCGAAGTCGAGCACCTTCGCGCCGGCCGGGGTGAGGATGACGTTCGCCGGCTTCACGTCGCGGTGCACGATGCCGTGGGCGTGTGCCGCAGCCAGGGCGGCGCAGACCTCCGCGCAGACCCGTACCGCGATCCGCCAGTCCAGCGGTCCGGCGCTCAGGTGCACGGCGAGCGTCTCGCCCTCCGCCAGCTCCATCACGATGTACGGCGTCTGCCGGCCGGGTGCCGTCACGCAGGTGCCGAAGTCGTGCACGCTCGCCACGTTCGGGTGGACCAGCCGGGCCGCCGACCGGGCCTCCGCGCGGATCCGCTCCACCGAGGCGTCCTGGCCCGGCGACATCACCTTCACCGCGACCGGCCGGTCCAGGACCACGTCGTGGGCGCGCCACACCTCCGACATCCCGCCTACGCCGATGCGCTGTTCGAGCTCGTACCGCCCGTCCAGCGTGCGCATCGGCGGCTCCTCGTCTCCGTGGTCGCCCGCCAGTGGGCGCCTCCGGTCGCGGTACCCGACCGCCGAACAGCGCAAACCGGGGCCGGTGCCGGAGCGGTTCGGGATCGTCGCCGCGGGCCGGCTGCGGTCGCCGCGAGAAGTGCGGTAGCTTCCGAGCCGGAGCCGGCTTCACCCTGCGTGCCGGCGCGGTCACCGAGGGGGCGGCGATGGGCGAGGTGAGCGTACGGTTCATCGGCGGACCCGCCCACGACCTGGTGCGCGCGCTGCCGGCCGGGCCGGACGGCGGTCCGCCCCCGCGGTGGATCATGCGTCATCCGCGCGGCGACGAACCGGTCGGAGCTGTCGCGGAGCATCTCTACGAACGTGAACAACCGGACGCTGCCGGTGCCTGGACCATGCGCTACGTGCGTACCGACCCCCTCGGTGTCAGCGAGTGACGGCCCGCCGCCCACAGCTGGCACACAGGTTCCGCAGAAGATGGACTCAGGAACGCCGCCCACGATGGGGGGCATGGTCATGGAAGGGCACGCGGCCGCTGGCCGCATCGAGCTGCACCGCCCGGACGGCGAACCGGTCCGGGTGCTGGTGGTCGACGACGAACCGACGCTGACCGACCTGCTCGGGATGGCGCTGCGCTACGAGGGCTGGCAGGTACGTAGTGCGAACAACGGGATGGCGGCGGTGACCACCGCCCGGCAGTTCGAGCCGGACGCGGTGGTGCTCGACGTGATGCTGCCCGACCTGGACGGCTTCCAGGTGCTCCGTCGGTTGCGGGAGCACGCACCCACCGTCCCGGTGCTCTTCCTCACCGCTCGCGACGCCGTCGAGGAACGGATCGCCGGCCTGACCGTCGGCGGGGACGACTACGTCACCAAACCGTTCAGCCTGGAAGAGGTGATCGCCCGGCTGCGGGCGCTGCTGCGCCGATCCGGCCTCGCCGTCGCCGTCCGGGAAGCCGCAGTGCTCACCGTCGGCGATCTCACGTTGGACGAGGACAGCCACGAGGTACGCCGGGGCGACCAGTCGATCACACTCACCGCTACCGAGTTCGAACTCCTGCGCTACCTCATGCGGAATCCGCGCCGGGTGCTGAGCAAGGCGCAGATTCTCGACCGGGTCTGGAACTACGACTTCGGCGGGCAGGCCAACGTCGTCGAGCTCTACATCTCGTACCTGCGCAAGAAGATCGACGTCGGTCGGCAGCCGATGATCCACACGCTGCGCGGCGCGGGGTATGTCCTCCGGCCGGCGGACTGATCCGCGCCGGCGGCTCGCCGGCCGGCTGGCCGGCTGGCCGTTGCGTCGCCGGCTGGTGGTCTCCGTGGTGGCGTTGCTCGCCCTGGTCAGCATCGGCATCGGCAGCCTGACCACGCTGGCGCTGCGCCACTTCCTGATCGGCCAGGTGGACAGCCAACTCGCCATGAGCGACCGCCGCCCGGGCGGGGCGTCGCCCTGGTTCCGTGAGGGCTCCCAGCCACCGTGGCCGGGAGCGCAGTGCGGCCCCGCGGCACGCGTCCCGGAGCCACCGCGCGGATTCCCGCCGGGGTCCCTGGCGGTGTGTGTGGTCGACGGCGTCGCGACGGCGGGCACCCAGGCGCAGAGCGGCCGCGTCGAAGCGGTTCCCGCCTCGGACGTGGGTCCGCTGACGCGGTTGCGCGCCGGCGACGGTCCGCACACGGTCGACCTCGGCGCCCGCGGTGACTACCGGGCGGTGGCTCGGCAGGTGACCGGCGGGCATGTGCTCGCGGTGGCCATCCCGCTCACCCGGGTCGAGGAGACGGTCATGTGGATGGTCGTCGCCCAGGCCGGGGTGGTGACCGTCGGGCTGCTGATCGCCGCTGGTCTCGGCGCGCTCATCGTCCGGGCGGCCCTGCGCCCACTGAACCGGGTCGCCGCCACCGCCGCCCGGGTCACCGAGCTGCCGCTGGACCGGGGAGAGGTCGCGCTGTGGGTGCGGGTGCCCGGCGGGGACACCGATCCGCGTACCGAGGTGGGCCAGGTGGGTGCCGCGCTGAACCGGATGCTCGGCCACGTCGCCGCGGCCCTCACCGCCCGGCAGGCCAGCGAGACCCGGGTCCGGCAGTTCGTCGCCGACGCCAGCCACGAGCTGCGTACCCCGCTCGCGGCGATCCGGGGATATGCCGAGGTGGCCCGGCGGGGCCACGACCAGGTACCGCCCGACGTGGCCCACGCGTTGCGCCGGGTCGAGTCGGAGAGCGCACGCATGACCAGCCTCGTCGACGACCTGTTGCTGCTGGCCCGGCTCGATTCCGGGCGGCCCCTCGTCGCCGAGCCGGTGGACCTCACGGCGCTCGTTGTGGACGCGGTCAGCGACGCGCATGTGGCCGGGCCGGAGCATCGGTGGCAGCTCGATCTGCCCGACGAGCCGCTGACCATCTCCGGCGATACCGCCCGGCTGCACCAGGTGGTGGCGAACCTGCTGGCCAACGCGCGGGTACACACGCCGCCGGGCACCACGGTCACCACCACCCTGCGCGCCGAGCCGGACGCGGCGGTGTTCGGCGTGGCCGACGACGGACCCGGCATCCCCGAATCGTTGCAGGCGGAGATCTTCGAGCGGTTCGCCCGCGGCGACAGCTCCCGGTCGCGCGGCAACGGCAGCACCGGCCTTGGCCTGGCCATCGTGGCTGCCGTCGTGGAGGCGCACCACGGCACGGTCAGCGTGCGGAGCCGTCCCGGCCGTACGGTCTTCACCGTGCGCCTGCCGAACCGCACGGCCGACGGGTAGCCCGCGTACGGCGTCGCTCGGACGGGGGGGCGGTTCGCCGCCGGCGGCCCGACGTGGCAGCCTGGCAGGCATGTACCGGGAACGTCCGGCCGGCATCGCGGGCAGCATCCTCTGGACCAGCGCCGACCGGGGCGACGCCCGGGAGAGCCGGGTACTGCCGGACGGCTGCGTGGACCTGCTCTGGTCCAGCCGCGCCGGGCTGCTCGTGGCCGGTCCGGACCGGACGGCGTTCCTGAGCGTCAGCGCCCCGGGGGAGCGGTGGACGGGACTGCGTCTGCCGCCCGGCGTCGGTCCCGCCGTGCTCGGTGTGCCCGCCGACGAGCTGCGCGACGCCCGGGTGCCGCTCGCCGCGTTGTGGGGAGAGCGGGTGGTCGCCGGCCTGACCGAGCGGGCGTCCGCCGACGCGGCGTCGGTGCTGCTGGAGCTCGTGGCGCGGCGGCTGCGCGCCGCCGGTGGACCTGATCCGCTCGGCGCCCGGGTCGCCGCCGCCGCGGCGGCCGGCCTGCCGGTGGCCGCGATCGCCGCCGAGGTCGGGCTCGGCCCCCGCGCCCTGCACCGCCGCAGCCGGCAGCTGTTCGGGTACGGCCCGAAGACCCTCGCCCGGATCCTGCGGATGCGCCGGGCGCTGGCCGTGGCCCGGTCCGGTACGCCGCTGGCCGAGGTGGCCGCGCGGTGCGGCTACGCCGACCAGGCGCACCTGACCCGGGACGTGCGGGAGCTGGCCGGGGCGCCGCCGGCCGCCCTGCTCGCCGCCGGCTGACCGGCCCGTCCACGTCGTAGGGTCAACCGGCAGCGGGCAGCGGGGCGAAGAGGTCGACGCCGTTGCCGTCCGGGTCGTGCAGCACGGCGTACCGCTGCCCCCAGAAGGCGTCCCACGGCCTCAGCCGACCGTGGTGGCCGAGCTCGGTCAGCTCGGTGTACCAGCGGTCCACCTCCGCCGGGTCGGCGCAGCGGAAGGCGAGGTTGATCCGGGGGCTGCCGATCGGCGGCGTCCAGTCCGGGTCGAACGAGCGAACCGTCGTCACGTCGTCCCAGGCGATCCGGAGGCCGCCCGGCAGGGCCACCTCCACGTGCGGTTCGGTTTCGGCGCCGGCCGGGATGTCCAGGCCGAGGCGGCGGTAGAAGTCCAGCGTCCGGGCCATGTCGGTGGTGACCAGGCCGATCAGGTCGAATCGAGGTGTCATGGCCCCGACGATAGGAAGTCCCCCCGTCGGGTGTCTTGAACGAAACGGACGCGCCCGGGGTGGCCGGTGTGGCCGCACGAGGACGGTGATCGGCGTACGGTGACAGGAAAGCGGCCTTCCGGATCAAATGCCCCGAGCGTTGCCTTTCCGGGACGCCGGTCGTGACGGCGAGGAAAAGGAGCGGTTGGTGTCCCATCTGGCCTATCTGGACGCGGGATCCGGCAGCCTCATCGTGCAGGCGGTGGTCGGCGGCGTGGCCGGCGCCGCGGTGGCCGCCAAGCTGTACTGGCGCAGACTCGTCGACCGGTTCCGGCGGCAGCCCACCGACCACCGCTGATCCGGGCCGGACATGGCGATCTCCCCGGCGGGCGTACGGCCCGAACCCGGCTCGTTCCGTGACCCGGCCAACCGGGTCTTCCACGTCGGTGACGACGTGCTTCGCGGTCTCGACGCGCAGGCGGCCGAGCACTGGCGGGCGTTGGCCGGCACCGAGTTCTTCACCGCCCTGCTCACCGCCGGCAAGGTCTGCGGCACCGAGCCGGTCGAGCCGGCCCGGGTGCCCGGCGACATGCGCTGGGCCACCGTGCTGCGACACGAACGCATCCCGTTCGTCTCGCACCCCTACGAGTGGTCCTTCGCCATGCTGCGCGACGCCGCGCTGCTGCACCTCGAGATCCTGCGCGCGGCGCTGCCCGCCGGATTCACGACGAAGGACGGGTCGGCGTACAACCTCCAGTGGCGCGGCAGCGAGCCGGTCTTCATCGATGTCGGCTCGTTCGAGCCGGTCCGCGACGGAGAACCCTGGGCGGGCTATCGGCAGTTCTGCCAGACCATGCTCTACCCGCTGCTGCTCACCGCGCACCTCGGCGTGGACTTCCAACCCTGGCTGCGGGCCCGGGTGGACGGCATCGAGGCCGAGGCGGTGCGGCCGCTGTTCCGCGGGTTCCGGCGGCTGCTGCCCGGCGTGCCGACCCACCTGCACCTGCACGCCGCGATGCAGAACCGGCATGCGGAGGCCACCACCACCGACGTCCGCGCCCAGCTGCGCGCCGCCGGATACTCCCGAGAGCTCGCGCTCGCCACCGTACGCGGCATCGAGAAGCTGGTACGCCGGCTCGACCGCCCTCCGGCGGCCAGCCACTGGGTCGACTACCAGCGCACCTGCGGCTACTCCGAGCAGGATCGGGCCGGCAAGGAGCGGTTCGTGACCGTGGCGCTCGCCGACGGGCCCCGCCCGCGTCTCGTGCTCGATCTCGGTGCCAACGACGGCCGGTACGCACGCCTCGCCGCCCGTTACGCCGACCAGGTGGTCGCCGTCGAACAGGACCCGGCCGTGGTGGACACGCTCTACCGGGCGCTGCGGGCGGAGGGGGAGCGGCGGATTCTGCCGCTGGTGATGGACCTCGCCGATCCGTCGCCGGGTGGCGGGTGGCGCGGTGTGGAACGGGCCTCCTTCGCCGATCGGGCGAGCGCCGACGTGGTGCTCGCGCTGGCTGTGGTGCACCACCTGGCGATCGGGCGGAACGTGCCGCTGCCCGAGGTGGTGGCATGGCTCGCCGACCTGTGCGCCCCCGGCGCGCGGATCGTCGTGGAGTTCGTTCATCCCGAGGACCCGATGGCCCGGCGGCTGCTGGCCAACAAGCCCGAGGGGCTGTTCCCCGACTACCGGCGGGCGGAGTTCGAGCGGTTGCTCGCGCAGCGCTGCCACATCGCCCGGCGGGAGGAGCTGCCCTCAGGCACCCGCACGCTCTACACGGCGGTCGTGGGTGGCTGAGCCGCCCACAACCGCATCCCGGCCCGGGCCCGACGGCGACCCCGAGCCGCCTACTGTGGCAGCGCCGGCGAGCATCGCGGCCGATGGGGACCGCACCCCGGCGGCCGGGCCGGAACCGGCCGATGGCGACGCGGCGGGCGCCCGTCGTGGTCGCTGGGCGGCCGGACTGCGCTCCGAGCTGGGCCGGTTGCTGGAGATCGTGGCGCTGGTCGGGCTGGTGGTGACCCAGCCGTTGCTGGACGTGCTCGGTCGCAGCCCCGACTTCTTCCTGTTCCACCGGGCCGACCGGGTGCAGGTGCTGCTGCTGGTCGCGCTGATCGCGGTGGCGCCCACCGTGCCGCTGGCGCTGCTCGGCGCGCTCACCCGGCTGGCCGGACGGGTCGCCCGTTCGGTGACGCACACGCTGCTCGTCGGGCTGCTGGTCGCCGCGCTCGCCGTGCAGGTCGGGCGGCACGTCCTGCCGCTGCGAGGCGTACCGCTGCTCCTGGTGGCCGCGGCGGTCGGGGTCGCCGGCGCGGCGGCGCACCGGCGGTGGCGGGCGCCGGGCCGGGTACTGCGGGTGGCAGCCGCCGGACCGCTGGCGTTCGTGGGGCTGTTCCTGCTCGTCTCACCCACCTCGGTGCTGGTGCTGCCGCGTTCGGCCGACGGCGCGACCGGCACCGCGGCCACCTCCGTGCACCCGCCGGTCGTGATGCTGGTCCTCGACGAACTGCCGTTGGTCTCGCTGCTGGGCCCGGACGGCCGGGTCGACGCGAAGCGGTTCCCGCACTTCGCGGAGCTGGCCGCGGGATCCACCTGGTACCGCGACGCCACGGGCGTCAGCGGGTGGACGCCGTACGCGCTGCCGGCCATGCTCACCGGTCGCTATCCGGCGCACGACGCCGCACCGCACTACTCGCAGTACCCGGAGAACCTCTTCACCGCCTTCGGCGGCCTGTACGACATCCGCGCCGAGGAGAGCATCACCCGGCTCTGCCCGCCCAGCCGCTGCGAGCAGCCGGTCGCGCCCGAGCAGGGACTCGGTGTGCTGGTGCGGGAGACCGGCAAGCTGCTCGGCCAGATCACCGCGCCGCGGGACAGCCGTATCGATCCGGAGGACTCCTACCGGGAACAGACCGCGGCCGAGGCCGGGCTGGACGCGGCGGAGCTGATCCCCGACGACCCGAAGTTCCGGTGGGACAGCCTCGACGACAACCAGCCCGCCCGGTTCACCAGCTTCCTGGCCGGCCTGAAGCCGTCACCCCGCCCCACGCTGCACTTCCTGCACCTGCTGATGCCGCACTCGCCGTGGGCGTTCCTGCCCTCCGGGGCCCGCTACGACGGGCCGGAGGACCTGCCGAACGAGGGCGCCGGCTGGGTGGAGCTGGCCCGGCAGCGGCACCTGGCCCAGCTCGGCTACACCGACCGGCTGATCGGGGAGACGCTGCGCACGCTGCGCGCCACCGGTCTCTACGACCAGGCGATGGTGGTGGTGACCGCCGACCACGGGGTGAGCTTCACCCAGGGGTTCCAGGGCCGTGGCATGGACGCCATCAAGGCGGCGCCCGGCGAGGTCGCCTGGGTGCCGCTGTTCGTGAAGGAGCCCGGCCAACGCACCGGCCGGATCGACGACCGCAACTGGGAGCACGTCGACCTGCTACCGACGATGGCGGACGAGGCGGGTGTCCGGATCCCGTGGCGGGTCGACGGACGCTCCGCCCGGGCCACCCCGCGACCGGCCGGGCAGAAGCACTTCTACGACCGTCCGGGCGAGCCGACACCCATCCCGGACGGGGTGCCGAAGCCACCGCCGTTGCCGGCCGTACACCCGCTGGTCGGTACGACCGTGGCGGAGCACCCGCCGGGTGGCGGCTCGGCCCGAGTCGCGGACCTGGCCGGATTCCGCTCCGTCGACCCCGACACCGGAACGCTGCCGGCGCTGATCTGGGGGACCGTCCCGGACACCGTCCCCGACGGCACGCTGCTCGCGGTGGCGGTCAACGGGCGCGTCGGCGCGGTCGTGCCGGTGGTGCCCTCCGATCCGGGTGGCCGCCGGTTCGCCGCCCTGCTCGCCGACGACCAGCTCTTCCGCGCCGGGCAGAACCGCCTCGATGTCTACCAGATCGCCGCCGACGGCGGGTTGCGCCTGCTCGCCCTCTCCTGATCCGTCCGCTCGCTTCGTCGGTTTCCCGATCCGGACGGTCGGGAATCGGGTGACGCATACCTCACCCCGGAACCACCGTAGGTGGTGTCCCCGGAACCGCGATTACGGTAAAAGCGAAGGCAATTCAATGAAGATATGCCGGCGAAGCGAGGAACCAGATGACGGAAGTCAAGCTCGATCACCCCGGCGGCCAGCTGTCGATGCCGGTGCGCACCGCGGTCGAAGGGCCCGCCGGTATCGGGGTGAGCAAGCTGTTGAAAGAAACCGGGATGACCACGTACGACCCCGGTTTCGTGAACACCGCGGCCTGCTCGTCCGCGATCACCTACATCGACGGCGACGCGGGGATCCTGCGTTACCGCGGTTATCCGATCGAGCAGCTGGCCGAGAAGTCCTCCTTCCTGGAGGTCTCGTACCTGCTCATCTACGGTGAGCTGCCGACCGAGCAGCAGCTGACCGAGTTCACCGAGTGGATTCGGCGCCACTCGCTGCTGCACGAGGAGATGCGTCGGTTCTTCGACGGCTTCCCGCGTGAGGCGCACCCGATGGCGGTGCTCTCCTCCGCGGTCAGCGCGATCTCGACCTTCTACCAGGACAGCCTGGACCCGTTCGACTCGGAGCACGTGGAGATCTCCACGGTCCGGCTGATGGCGAAGGTGCCCACCATCGCCTCGTACGCCTACAAGAAGTCGATCGGGCAGCCGCTGCTCTACCCGGACAACTCCCTGGGCTACGTGGAGAACTTCCTGCGGCTGACCTTCGGCGTTCCGGCCGAGCCGTACGAGGTCGACCCGGTGGTCGCCAAGGTGCTGGACATGCTGTTCATCCTGCACGCCGACCACGAGCAGAACTGCTCGACCTCTACGGTCCGGCTGGTGGGTTCCAGCAACGCGAACCTGTTCGCCTCGGTCTCGGCCGGCGTGAACGCGCTCTTCGGCCCGCTGCACGGCGGCGCCAACCAGGCCGTGCTGGAGATGCTGCAGCACATCAAGGCCGACGGTGGCGACGTCCGCAGCTTCGTGCAGAAGGTCAAGGACAAGCAGGACGGCGTGAAGCTGATGGGCTTCGGCCACCGGGTCTACAAGAACTACGACCCGCGCGCCGCCATCGTGAAGAAGGCCGCCCAGGACGTGCTCGGCCGGATGGCCAAGCCGGACCCGCTGCTGGACATCGCGATGCAGCTGGAGGAGATCGCCCTCGCCGACGACTTCTTCGTGTCCCGCCGGCTCTACCCGAACGTGGACTTCTACACCGGCCTGATCTACAAGGCCATGGGTTTCCCGACCAAGATGTTCACGGTGCTCTTCGCCCTGGGCCGCCTCCCCGGCTGGATCGCCCAGTGGCGCGAGATGATCAACGACCCGGAGACGAAGATCGGCCGCCCGCGGCAGGTCTACACCGGCTCTCCGGAGCGCGCGTTCCTGCCGCTCGCCGAGCGCTGATCCGCCTTCCGGCACCATCGACAGGCCGCCGACCCAGCGAGGGTCGGCGGCCTGTCGCCTGTCGTACCGGATTCGGGCGCCGCCTCGGCGCTGAACTGTCGTGTTCGGGGCTCAGGGTTCGGGGTTCGGGGCCGGCGGTCTTCGGGGTCGGCAACCTTTGGAGCTGATGTCGTAAACGGATCGGCGATGATGTCGTAGGCGATTCAGCTCCAAAGGCGCCACGCAGCGGTATCGAGGCCCCGGGAGGCACGCCGCGCGCCCCACGCCCCGCGCCCAACGCCGCACCCCGTCCGGTGCCGGGGCCGCGACCGGGTGCGGCGTCGGGGCGTCGGGCGGGGGCCTCAGCGCAGGCCGGCGGCGGCGAGCAGGTTGCGGGCGGGTACGGGCGGCAGTGTTCGGCCCGCCGTCATGCGTTGGGCCGTACGCTCCGCCGCGAACGCGGGGCCGCCGGCGATGGCGGCCACGTACGAGCTGGCGGTGCGTCGGGCGATCGCCGACCAGCCGTACTGCTCGTGCACCATCGCGCGGGCCCGCCGGGCCAGGGCGCGCGCCCGGTCCCGGTCGGCGAGCAGCGCGTGGACGGCCTCGGCCAGCCCGTCCGGGTCCTGCGGCCGGAACGTCATACCGGTGACGCCCGGCTCGACGATTTCGGCGAGCCCGCCGGTCGCCGCGACCGCGAGCGGCGCCCCGGCCGCCGCACCCTCCAGGGCCACCATTCCGAACGGCTCGTAGATGCTCGGTACGACGAAGCAGTCCGACGCGGCCATCAGCGCGGGCAGCTCGCCGCCGAGGAAGCCGGGCATGTCGACCACATCGCCGAGCCCCAGCCGGTGTACGTCGGCCTCCAGTTCACCCCGGTAGGGGCCGTCCCCGGCGATCACCACCCGCAGCTGCGGGTGCAGCTCCCGCAGCCGGGGAACCCCGGCGAGCAGGTCCTGCACGCCCTTCTCGTACACCAACCGGCCGGCGAAGGTGACGAGCGGGCCGTCCCCGGCGAACCGCGCCCGGGCGGCGGAGACCGCGGCCCGGGGTGCCGCCCAACGGTGCGCCTCGACACCGTTGGGCACCACGTCGACCCGGGTGGAGGGAACTGCGAACAGCCCGGTCACCTGGTCGCGCATGTAGCCCGAGCAGGCGATGACCCGTGTGGAGGAGTTGCTGAGCCAGTGTTCGACGCCGTGGATGGTGCGGTTCATCTCCTCGGGCAGCCAGCCCTGGTGCCGGCCGGCCTCGGTGGCGTGGATGGTCGTGACGAGCGGGATGTCGAGGTGCTCGCGCAACGTCATCGCGGTGTGGGCGACGAGCCAGTCGTGGGCGTGGATGACGTCGTAGTCGTCGGCTTCGGTGGCGCGTAGGGCGGCGCGGGTGAGGGTGTGGTTGAAGGCCATGGTCCAGGCCAGGAGGCTGTTGGTGGCCAGGGGGAAGGTGACGGGGTCTTCGGGTGCGCGGATGATGCGGACGCCGTCGGCGTACTCCTCGAGTGGGGCGCCGTCGCTGTGGCGGGTGACGACTGTGACGTCGTGGCCGGCGGCGGCGAGGGCGACGGAGAGGGCGTGGACGTGCCGGCCGAGGCCGCCGACGAGCACCGGCGGGTACTCCCAGGACAGCATCAGGATGCGTCGCGTCGGTGGCGGCATTCCGGGACCGCCGGGCTGCGGGATCTGGGACCGGGTCAGGGTGGGCCGGCAGGTTCGGTCCGGGGCGATGGCGAGCTGCTCGCCGACCCGCAGGGTCGTCACATCTGTCTCCGTCCAGGCAGAGGCGTACGCGCCGGCGGCGATGGCGGCGTAGGCAAGGTGTTGGGCGGGATCGAGGCGCGGGTGCGTGCGGGTCCCTGAACCAGGAAAAGCCATCCGGCCGTGGCTCGCATCCCGAAAAAGGCCAAAGGTGATGGACGACACCTGAAGCGACCGCCTGTTCGAGCCGGACGCATTTCGCCCATCGGCTGAAAGGACGGATTGGCCGAACCGGGCGTGGGGCATTACCGCCGTACGCATCGTGCGGCCCGCCGTGCGGTGCGCTCATGACGCGGTTCGCTCATGATCGGAACCGAAGGAGCGACATGCAGGTCTGGCCGGGTGAGCGGTACCCCCTCGGCGCCACGTACGACGGGATGGGCACCAACTTCGCGATCTTCTCCCAGGTCGCCGAGAGGATCGAACTCTGCCTCTTCGACGAGCGGGACACCGGCGCCGAGGCTCGCGTCGAGCTGCGCGAGGTGGACGCGTACGTCTGGCACGCGTACCTGCCGGGCGTCGAGCCCGGGCAGCGGTACGGCTACCGCGTCCACGGCCCGTACGACCCGGCGAACGGGCTGCGCTGCAACCCGCACAAGCTGCTGCTCGACCCGTACGCCAAGGCGATCGACGGCGACGTCACATGGGATCCCGCGGTCTACGACTACGACCAGGCCGACCCGGATCGGAGGTCCGAGGTCGACTCGGCGCCCTTCATGCCGAGGTCCGTGGTGGTGAACCCCTACTTCGACTGGGGCAACGACAAGCCGCCGCGCACCCCGTACCACCACTCGGTCATCTACGAGGCGCACGTACGCGGGCTGACCATGCGCCACCCCGACATCCCGGAGGAACTGCGCGGCACGTACGCCGGCATCGCCACACCGCCCATGATCGAGCATCTGACCCGGCTCGGGGTGACCGCGATCGAGCTGATGCCGGTGCACCAGTTCGTGCACGACCACCGCCTCGCCGACCTGGGACTGCGCAACTACTGGGGCTACAACACCATCGGCTTCTTCGCCCCGCACCACGGCTACTCGGCGACCGGCCACCTCGGCCAGCAGGTGCAGGAGTTCCGCGGCATGGTGCGGGCGCTGCACTCCGCCGGCATCGAGGTGATCCTCGACGTGGTCTACAACCACACCGCGGAAGGCAACCACCTCGGCCCGTCGCTGAGCTTCAAGGGCATCGACACACCGAGCTACTACCGCCTGTCCGAGGAGGATCGGCGGTACTTCGTGGACTACACCGGCACGGGCAACAGCCTCAACGTACGCAGCCCCCACTCCCTTCAACTGATCATGGATTCGTTGCGGTACTGGGTCACCGAGATGCACGTCGACGGGTTCCGCTTCGACCTCGCCGCCACGCTGGCCCGGGAGTTCTATGAGGTCGACCGCCTCTCCACGTTCTTCGAGGTGGTGCAGCAGGACCCGGTGGTGAGCCAGGTCAAGCTGATCGCCGAGCCGTGGGACGTCGGCCCCGGCGGCTACCAGGTGGGCAACTTCCCACCGGAGTGGACGGAGTGGAACGGCAAGTACCGGGACACCGTGCGGGACTTCTGGCGTGGTGAGCCGGCGACCCTGGCCGAGTTCGCCTCCCGGATCTCCGGCTCCGCCGACCTCTACCAGGACGACGGGCGCCGCCCGTTCCACAGCATCAACTTCGTCACCTGCCACGACGGGTTCACCCTCACCGACCTCGTGTCGTACAACGACAAGCACAACGAGGCCAACGGTGAGGAGAACCGGGACGGGGAGAGCCACAACCGGTCGTGGAACTGCGGTGTCGAGGGGCCGACCGACGACGACGCGGTGCTGGCCCTACGCGCCCGGCAGCGGCGCAACTTCCTCGCCACGCTGATGCTCTCCCAGGGCGTGCCGATGATCGGGCACGGTGACGAGCTGGGCCGCACCCAGCAGGGCAACAACAACGCGTACTGCCAGGACGGCGAGCTCTCCTGGGTGGACTGGGACAACGCCGACGAGCAGTTGCTGGACTTCGTCCGAACGTTGGTCGCGTTCCGCCGCCGGCACCAGGTGTTCCGCCGCCGCCGCTTCTTCACCGGTCTGACCGTCGGCGGCCGGGAGGCCGACGCCCCGTTGCCGGACCTGGCCTGGTACACCCTGGACGGCCGGGAGATGACCGGCGACGACTGGGGCAACGACTTCGGACGCTCCGTCGCGCTCTTCGTCAACGGTGAGGGCATCCGCGAGCGCGGCCAGTACGGCCAGCGGCACCACGACAGCTCGTTCCTGCTCTGCTTCAACGCCCACGACGCGCCGTTGGACTTCACCCTGCCCGGCAGCGAGTTCGGGCAGAAGTGGGAGCGGGTCATCAGTACCGCCGAGCCGGACCCGGACGGGGTCACCGTGATCAGCGCGGGGGGCACCATCCGGGTGCCGGACCGCTCCCTGGTAGTGCTGGAGAGGACGGTCTGACGATGTCCGTCGCCCCCGAACGGACGAGACGAACACCCCGTCGACCGCGCGGATCGGCGCCACCTACCGGGTGCAGGTACGCCCCGGGTTCGACATCGACTGGGAGCGCGGCCGGCTGCTGCTGCCGGTGCTGGCGGACACGGCCGACGCCCTCGACGGTCTGAAGATCGTCGACGGTGAGCTGCGCTACCACGAGCCTTCGAGCGGGCGCTGCACGCGGCGGTCGACCGGATGTACGACGACCCGCAGCTGCGCGCCGAGCTGACCGCGTTCGCCGCCGACATCACCCCGCCCGGCTGGTCGGACTCGCTGGGGCAGAAGTTCGTGCAGCTCGCCGCACGCTGCGGCTGCGCCGCCCCGTCCCGACCTGTTCACCGGCGACCGCCCGGTTGCGGCGCACGGCGCGACACGCTTCTGTCGCTTCGCCGACACAACGTGACCGACGTGTTCACCGGGCGGGTCTACAGTGGGTCTGAGCTGCTCCTACAAGATCTGTTGAGCACCTATCCCGTCGCCCTCCTCGCTCCCGTCGATCTCGTGGAGGCTGCCGCATGACCGAGTTCACGGTGTGGGCGCCCGAGGCCGCCCGGGTCCGGCTGCGCCTGTTCGGCGGCACCGACCACGAGATGCGCGCCGAGGCCGGCGGGTGGTGGCGGGTCGGCGTGCCCGACGTCGGGCCCGGCACCGACTACGCCTTCCTCCTCGACGACGACGACTTCGCGCTGCCCGATCCGCGCTCACCGTGGCAGCCCGACGGTGTGCACGGCCCGAGCCGGGTCTACTCCCACGACGCGTTCGCCTGGACCGACGACTCCTGGGCCGGCCGGCAGCTGCCCGGCAGCGTCCTCTACGAGCTGCACGTCGGCACGTTCACCCCGGAGGGCACCTTCGAGTCGGCCATCGAGCGTCTCGACCACCTGGTCGCGCTCGGTGTGGACCTGATCGAGCTGCTGCCGGTCAACGCGTTCAACGGTGAGCACAACTGGGGCTACGACGGCGTCTGCTGGTACGCGCCGCACCAGCCGTACGGCGGTCCGGACGGGCTGAAACGCCTGGTGGACGCGGCCCACGGCAAGGGACTGGGGGTGATCCTCGATGTCGTCTACAACCATTTCGGGCCCTCCGGGCACTCCGGGGCCTACGCGCCGCTCTTCGCGCCGTACCTCAGCGAACAGAGCAACCCCTGGGGACGCATGGTCAACCTCGACGGCCCGCACTCCGACGGCGTCCGCCGCTGCATCATCGACAGCGTCCTGATGTGGCTGCGCGACTACCACATCGACGGCCTGCGCCTGGACGCGGTGCACGCGATGCCCGACTCCCGCGCGGTGCACCTGCTGGAGGAGATCGCGGTCGAGATGAAGGCGCTGTCGACGCAGCTGGGGCGGCCGTTGTCGCTGATCGCGGAGTCGGATCTGAACGACCCACGGCTCATCACCCCGCGCGATGCGGGCGGGTACGGCCTGCACGCCCAGTGGAACGACGACGCCCACCACGCGCTGCACACGCTGCTCACGGGTGAGCGGCAGGGGTACCACGCCGACTTCGGGTCGCTGGAGGCGCTCACCGACGTGCTGACCGGTGCGTTCTTTCACGCCGGCACCTGGTCCAGCTTCCGCCAGCGCCACCACGGCCGGCCGGTCGACCGGCAGCGTACGCCTGGGCGCCGGTTCGTCGCGTACCTGCAGAACCACGACCAGATCGGCAACCGGGCCACCGGTGACCGGATCTCCGCCTCGCTGTCGCCGAGCCTGTTGCGGGTCGGCGCGACGTTGCTGATGACCGCGCCGTTCACGCCGATGCTGTTCATGGGGGAGGAGTGGGCGGCCACCACCCCGTGGCAGTTCTTCACCTCGCAGCCGGAGCCGGAGTTGGCGGCCGCGGTGGTGACCGGGCGGCGGCGGGGGTTCGCCTCGCACGGGTGGCCCGAGGGGGAGGTGCCGGACCCGCAGGACCCGCAGACGTTCGTCCGGTCCCGGCTGGACTGGGCCGAGCTGGACAAGCCGGAGCACCGGGAGATGCTGGACTTCTGCCGGCGGCTCATCGCGCTGCGCAAGAGCCGGCCCGACCTGTCCGACCCGCGGCTGACCGCGGTGAGCGTGCAGCACGGTGATCAGTTCCTGGTGATGCGCCGGGGAAACACGCTGGTGGCGGCGAACCTGGCGGCCCGGGCGCAGGGGATCTCGCTGCCCGGCGTGGCACGGCAGGTGCTCCTCGCGACGGGCGAGGGCGTCACGGTCATGCGGGACCGGATCCAGTTGCCGGCGGAGACGGCCGCGATAGTGGCGCTCTGAAGTTGATGCCGGCGTGCATGGCAGGAGCCAGCAGTGCGAGTCGACCGAATGACCAATGCTCGTCGTGCGGTGTCTCGGCGGGGCGTTGGCCTGTCCGCGAAATGCGCCGCCAGCTGCCCGTCGCCTGCCCCGGCCGGCCGGCGTTCGGCCGCGCGCAGCGCCGGGGTGCGGCACCGAGCCGCAGGTCCCGGCACGCTCAAGGGGGCGGCCGACCGTCTCGTTCGGCAGCAGCCCGACGCCGGCCACGGCCGTCTGACATTCTCGATATCCGCCGCTTGCCAACGGATCTGATGGCACCCTGATCGCGGTGAGTGCGGTCGCGAACCCGGGAGAGGCGGCATCGGGATCAGGGTGAACGGCTTCTGATGCGTACCGCGTTGATCGTGTTGGCCGCACTGGCGGCGGCCGTGGTCGTGGACCTGGTCTCCGGCGTGTTGGTCCGCCGGGTTGCCCGTGGCCGCTATAGCTGGCTGCTGGAGCCGCTGCGGCTCGCCTGCCGTCGCCCGGCGGCCGCGGTCCTGCTGGCCGCAACGCTGTTCTACGCGCTGCCGCCCGGACCGGACGCGTGGCAGCGTTATTCGCGGCACGCCATCCTGCTGGTCCTGGTCACCGTCTGTGCGTGGCTGGTGATCAAGGCATTGCACGTCGCCGAGGCGGTCGCGTTCAGCCGGCTGCCGAGCGATCCGGTCACGAGCCGGCGGGTCCGGCGGGCCCGTACCCAGATCCGTCCGGTGCGGCGGCTCACGGTGGCCATTGTCACGGTCGTCGCGGTCGGCCTGATCCTGATCACCTTCCGGCCGGTACGCCTCTTCGGCGTCTCCGTTCTGACCTCGGCCGGGGTGGTCGGCGCGGTGATCGGCCTCTCCGCCCGAACCGCGCTCGGCAACGCGTTCGCCGGCATCCAGGTCGCCTTCGCCGACGGGATGCACGTCGGCGACGTGCTGGTGGTGGACGGCGAATGGGGTCGGGTGGAGGAGGTGAAGCTGACCAACGTGGTGATCCGGCTCTGGGACGAGCGGGTGCTCATCCTGCCGACCACGTACTTCACCGAGCAGCCGTTCCAGAACTGGACCCGGAACGAGTTTCGGGTGGTCGGCAAGATCCAGTTACATGTCGACCATACCGCCGACCTGGACGACCTGCGCCGGGAGGCACGCCGACTGGTCGAGTCCTCACCGCTGTGGGATCGAGACCAGTGGGTGCTCCAGATGGTCGACGCCACCCCGCAGACCGTGGTCATCCAGGTGCAGGCCTCGGCCGCGGACGGCGCCAGCGCCTGGGACCTGCGCTGCGACCTGCGCGAGGGACTGGTCCGCTACCTGCGCGACCAGCACCCCCAGTGGCTGCCCCGCACCCGCAGCCAGTACCAGCCCTGACCACCGATTCGGCGTCACCGCCGGCCGATGAATGAGTCGGCGCCCATCGGGCACTAGCTGGACCAGGCCCTGTCGACAGGACACGGCCTACGCCGAAGGGCGGGAGGCTGCGATGGGCGTCGACCGGGACTGCACCGAGGTGGGGGGTGCCGCGCCCCGGCGACCGGCCGCGCGGACTCCGGGAGTGTGGTGACCGGGCGCGGGTCCGTCGTCGTGGGCGTCGTGGCCGCCCCCGGGGCCGCGGCCGACCTGGCGCGCGGGGCCATCCCGGAGCTCGCCTCCCGGATCCGCAACCGCTTCCCGGAGGTCGACTGGGCGGTACGCCTCCAGGTGGCGCGGCTCGTCGAAGGGCCGGCCGACCTCAGCCAGCTCATCGAGGCGACCCGGCGCCGGATGCTGGCCGAGGGCTGGAGTCTGGTCCTCTGCGTGACAGACCTGCCATTGCAGACCGCGCGGCGGCCCGTGGTCGCGCACGCCAGCACCACCCATGGCGTCGCGGTGCTTTCCGTGCCTGCGCTGGGCCCCGTCGCCGTGGCTCGGCGGATGGCCGAGGCCGGAGACCGGCTCCTCGCGGCACTGCTCGGCGATACCGAGGCAGTCGGCGAACCGGTACGGGCCGGGCCCCGACGCCGGCGCCTGGCCACCGGGCGGCGGGCCCGGGAACTCGGCGCACACGTGAGCCACCAGGCGTCCGGCATCGGTCTGCTGGCCGGGGTGATCGGCGGCAACCTGCGGCTGCTGCTCGGTATGCTCCGGGCGAACCGGCCGTGGCGGCTGGCCGTCCGGCTTTCCCGGCTGCTCGTCGGTGCCGTCGCGACCGCCGTCCTCTCCCTGGTGAGCGCCGACATCTGGCAGCTGTCGGCGGCCTTGGGCAACCTCCGGCTCGGCCTGCTCGCGGGTGGCTCCGTCCTGGCGGTGGTGCTGACCATGTTGCTCGGCGCGCGCCTTTGGGAGCGGGTTCCGCGCGATTCGGGCGCCCGTGAGCAGGTCGTCCTGTTCAACGTGGTCACCGTGCTCACGGTGGTGATCGGCGTCCTCGCGCTCTACGTGGCGCTCGCCGTGCTGGCCATCATCGGGGCGATCGCCCTCGTCCCCGGGGACCTGCTTGGTGAATCCATCGGCCGACCGGCCGGCGTCGCCCATCAGGTCCAGCTGGGCTGGCTGGTCAGCTCGCTGGCGACGGTCGGCGGCGCGCTCGGCGCCGGACTGGAGTCGGACTCGGCGGTACGGGAGGCGGCGTACCGCTATCAGCCCGATACGGAGCTGACCGGCGAGCAGGGTGAGCCGGACCTCTCCGGCGGGGCAGGACCGGGACCGAGCGGCGAGTCCGGGTCGCCGCGCAGAGGCAGGGCTGAGCCGGGCCGGAACCACGAGGCGGGCTGACCGCGCTGGTTGGCGCTGTGATCAGGGCAGGTCGTGGCGTTGCCTCAGTGGCGCGGATCGCCAGCAGGGCGATGTCGTCGGTTGGGTCGCAATTCCGTGCGGTGGGCGATACCGCGATCCGGGCCGCGGCCGTCGCCGGCCGGACGCAGGAGTGGCTCACAGCGGGGGCGGGCACAGGTCGGGGAGGGTGACCTGCCCCGGCTGGTGGCTGAACGTGGTCATCGTGAACCACTCGTCGAGTGCGGGATCGAAGAGGTTCTGGAAGCCGAACTGCAGCACCTGCCACCACTGGCTCGGGTTCCGCTGGTCGACGTAGACGTCCCCGAGCGCGATCGGGAACCGGAGGTTCTCTCCCGGCTGGGTCGAACCCCCGACCACGCCGAGCCGCCAGTGATCGACGCGCCGGTCCTTCGTCCCCTGGAGAGTCTCCGGCCCCACGAAGCGAGCGGTCTTCAGCAGGTCGTTGAAGATCTGGCGGTTGAAGAACCCGACCCGGTCGCACTGGCGGGGCGGGTCCGGCGAGATGCCCGGCCACTTGTAGGTGAGCGTGTAGAGCGTGTTGCGGTAGATCAGGTTCGTGAACCAGATCGGGTACTCCGGGCCGCCGGCGGTCATCTGGCTGTCGCCGCCTCGGCCCTGCCAGGTGAAGGGCACGTCGATGCCGAGGTCGCGAACGATGTAGCGGCCCTCCCCCCGGAAGTCGGCCGGCAGCAGCGGGGGGCGGGGCTCCTCGAAGACGGGTGGTCCGACCGGCGTGACGTCGGCGGCCGGGGTCGGGCGGGACGGCTGCGGATCGTCGACCGGACCGGGCGCGATCAGGGTGAGGGCCAGCGCGCCGATGGCGCCCGCCGAGGCCAAGCTACGAAGTGCTCGTGTCCGTACCATCTGGCCCTCCACGGCTGGAACGGCTCGAAACCGCCGAATCCTGGATGAATCAGTAACATCTTCGCGAAGAGTAGCGTCCGGAACCTTGATCGACTGGGCTTCCTTGAAGTCGGGGTGTCCGGGCCGGCGGATGACTTCAAGGCGTTCGAACCGACCGCGATCCGGGCGATCTTGGATAGCGGACGTTCTCCCCGGAACCGGGCACATACGACCGCCGTACCGCATAGCGTCACGGTGGCGGGTGCTACCCGCCACGCCGCCGGCCGGCGGCCACGCCCCGGGAGGGACCAACGTGAACCGTATCGACGGAGTGCTCCTGCCCGAACTGGACTCACCCGTCCGCGACCCCCGGCTTCCCCGTGTCCTCGGCTGGCTCAGCCTCGCCCTCGGGGCCACCGCCGTGGCCGTGCCCGGTCGGCTCGCCCGGCTCACCGGCGTGGACGACTCGCCGATGGCCCGTACGGTCATCCCGGCCGTCGGCGCCCGCGAACTGGGGCACGGGCTCGGCCTCGTCGCCGGGCGCCACCTACCCGCCTGGACGTGGACGCGGGTGGCCGGCGACGCCATGGACCTGGGCCTGCTCGGGCAGGCGATGGTCGACCGGTGTGGTGAGCGGCGCCGGCGGCTCGCGCTGACCACGGCCGTGGTGGCCGGCATCACCGCCCTCGACCTGCTCGCCGCGTTCGGTACGGCGCGCGCCCGCCGGGCCCACGGCCGGAAGATCCGCATCGACATGGCGGTGACCGTCAACCGCACCCCCGCCGAGGCGTACCGGTACTGGCGGGACGTGGAGAATCTGCCCCGGTTCATGTCGCACGTGGAGTCGATCCGCGCGATCGACCTGCGCCGGTCGCACTGGACGGCGCGCGGGCCCGCCGGCCGCCACATCGAATGGGACGCGGAGATCGTCGACGACCAGCCGAACCGGTCGATCGCCTGGCGGTCGCTGCCCGGCACCCGGGTGCCCAACGCCGGTCGGGTCCGGTTCGTGCCCGCCCCGGGCGAGCGGGGCACCGAGGTGCGCGTCCAACTGGGTTACGCGCCGCCGGCCGGAGCACTGGGCCGCGCCGTGGCCAAGATGTTCGGCGAGGAGCCGGAGCAGCAGGTCCGCGACGATCTACGCCGGTTCAAGCAGGTGCTCGAGACCGGCGACGTGGTCCGCTCGGACGGCAGCCCGGAAGGCACCTCCGCCCGGCAGCAGATCATGCAGCGTCCCGCCCAACCGATGCCCAGTGGCATCCGGCCCTGAGCCGAGCGGCGCACGAGGAGGAGCAAGGATGAGGGCCACCGCCTGGATGGGCAAGGACAAGGTCAAGGTCATCGACGTACCGGACCCGACGATCCTGAGTCCCCGGGACGCGATCGTACGGATCACCACGACCGCGATCTGCGGCTCCGACCTGCATCTCTACCACGGCTACATCCCGGCGATGCGCAAGGGCGACATCCTCGGACACGAATTCATGGGCGAGGTCGTCGAGGTCGGTCCGCAGGTGCGGAACCTACGCCCGGGCGACCGGGTGGTGGTGCCCTTCCCGATCGCCTGTGGACACTGCACGTCCTGTCAGCGCGGCCTCTACTCGGTCTGCGAGAACTCCAATCCCAACGCCGGCATCGCCGAGAAGATCATGGGGCACTCGCCGGGGGGCATCTTCGGCTACTCCCACCTGCTCGGGGGCTACGCCGGCGGCCAGGCCGAGTACGCGCGGGTGCCGTTCGCCGACGTCGGCCCGCTGAAAGTGCCTGACGAGGTGCCCGACGAGCAGGCGGTGATGCTCGCCGACGTCTTCCCGACCGGCTACATGGGTGCCGAGATGTGCGACATCAAGCCGGGGCACCTGGTGGCCGTCTGGGGCGCCGGCCCGGTCGGGCTGCTCGCCGCCGCCAGCGCCCAACTACTCGGCGCGGAGCGGGTGTTCGTCATCGACCGGTACCCGTACCGGCTGCGGCTCGCCCACGAGCACACCGGCGCCGAGACGATCAACTACGAAGAGACCGACGTGCTGGACGCGCTCAACGAGCTGACCGCCGGACGGGGCCCGGACGCGTGCATCGACGCCGTGGGCCTGGAGGGGCACCACGGCAACGCGGCCATCTACGCGTACGACCGGGCCAAGCAGGCGGTGCGGGCGGAGACCGAGCGCCCGTTCGCGTTGCGCCAGGCGATCCTGGCCTGCCGCAGCGGCGGGGTGGTCTCGGTGGTGGGCGCGTACGGGGGATTCATCGACAAGTTCCCGATGGGCGCGTTCATGAACCGGGCGCTGACCATGCGCACCGGACAGTGCCATGTGCAGCGCTACACCCGGCCGCTGCTGGAGCGCATCCAACGCGGCGAGCTCGACCCGAGCTTCATCGTCAGCCACCGGATGCCGCTCAAGGACGCGCCGAAGGGCTACAAGACCTTCCAGAAGAAGCGGGACGAGTGCACCAAGGTGCTGCTCACCGTGTGACGGTTCCCGGCGGTTCCGCCGCTACGGGAGCGTCCGCCGACTCGCCGGCTCGATAGGGTGTCGGCATGCCCGTCGCGACCCACAGACCCGATCATGAGGTGTCGACGGCGGGGCCTGTTCGACGGTGAGTCGCATCCACCCGCCCGGCCAGCGGCGGGTCGCCGCCGCGCCCCCGTCCACCTTCTCCCGGATCTCCCACCGGTGTGCCCGCGCCGTCCGGTCCCGGCCGTTCGAGATCGTGATCATCGCCCTCATCGTGGCCAACGGGGTCGTCCTCGGCATCGAGACCTTCCCGCACCTGGGCGCGGCCGGGCCCGTCCTGCGCTGGTTGGAGCTGGCGTTCCGGGCCGCGTTCGTCACCGAGATCGTCATCCGGGTGCTCGCCTACGAGCGACGCCCGCAGGACTTCTTCCGGCATGCCTGGAACATCTTCGACTTCCTGGTCATCCTGGCGATCTTCGTCCCCGGGCTGCACGGCGACTCGGCGCTGCTGCGCGTACTGCGGGTGGCCCGGGTGCTGCGGCTGGTCCGGTTCTCACCGGGCCTGCGGACGATCCTGGCGGCACTGCTGCGCAGCCTGCCGGGCGTCGCCGGTTTCCTCGCGCTGGCCATGGTGACCCTGTACGTCTACGGCATGGCCGGCTGGCTGATCTTCGGTGACACCTACCCGGAGCAGTACGGCGACATCGGACGCTCGCTGCTGACGCTGTTCGTGCTGCTGTCCCTGGAGACGCTGCCCGACCTGATGGAACAGGGCATGACGGTGTCCTCGTGGACCCTGCTCTACTACGTCAGCTACGTGATCATCACGGTGAACCTGCTGCTCAACATCCTGATCGCGGTCATCGTCAACTCGATGGAGGAGGCGCGCCGGCTGGAGATGACCGAGCGGTTGGCCCCCGGGTACGACGAGGACGGCGACGGTGTGCCCGACGAGGTGGACCGCATCGCGCTGACCCAGCGGCTGGACGACCTGCGTGCCGTCATCGTCGAACTGGAGCGCGAACTGCGCATCGACCGCGACGACGCGCACGCGCGGTACGGTCCGGCGGGCCGGCGCTCCGACGGTTAGCCCGTCCGGCCGGCCGCCGGTGCCCGTACCCGGCATCGCTGACGAGACCTGCGGCGCCGGCGTCCGGCCGCGCCCGGCGGCCGAACGGACCTCGCCCTGCTCGGCCGATCGCCCTGCTCGGCCGGTCGCCCTGCTCGGCCGGTCGCCCTGCCGCCGCCGTCCGGCGAGTCGCTCTGCCCGCACTTCCCGGAGCCGCATGCTCAGGGCAGCGGCCACTCGTGCACCGGCCGGTTGCCGTGCATCAGGTCGACGTAGTGCCGGACGACTTCGCGCAGCGCCGCCGGCCGGTCGAGGTGGTCGGCGGACTCCAGCCGGTGCAGCGTGCCGACCTGCCAGCTCGCACCGTTGCGCCCGGTCAGGCAGCGCTGCTCGATGATGCCGAGCAGCCGGTCCCGTTCCTGCGGGTCCAACCCCCAGCGGTCCAGCCCGTGGTGGGCCAACGGCAGGAGCCGGCGCAGCACCAGCTCGGTCACCGGCAGGTAGCCCAGGCCCGGCCAGAAGACCTGCGCGTCGATGCCGTGCCGGGCGCAGTTGCCGAAGTTCTCCTCGGCGGCGCTGAACGACATCTGCGACCACAGTGGCCGGTCGGATTCGGCCAGCGCACGGACCAGGCCGAAGTAGAAGGCGCCGTTGGCGATGGTGTCCACCACGGTCGGCCCGGCGGGCAGCACCCGGTTCTCCACCCGCAGGTGCGGCCGGCCCCGCAGCACGTCGTAGACCGGGCGGTTCCACCGGTAGACGGTGCCGTTGTGCAGGCGCAGCTCGGCGAGCTTCGGCACCCCGCCCGCCGCGAGCGTCTCGGCCGGGTCCTCCGGGTCGCAGACCGGCAGCAGGGCCGGGAAGTAGCGGACGTCTTCCTCGAACAGGTCGAACACGCTGGTGATCCAACGCTCGCCGAACCACACGCGCGGTCGTACGCCCTGCGCCTTGATCTCCTCCGGACGGGTGTCGGTGGCCTGCTGGAACAACGGGATCCGGGTCTCCCGCCACAGCTCCCGGCCGAACAGCAGCGGCGAGTTGGCGCCCACCGCCACCTGCACCCCGGCGACGGCCTGCGCGGCGTTCCAGTAGTCGGCGAACTGGGCCGGGCTCACCTGGAGGTGGAACTGGGTGCTGGTGCAGGCCGCCTCCGGCGTGATCGTGTCGGCGGTGACCGCCAGCCGTTCCACGCCGTTGATGGCGATCCGCAGATCTTCGCCGCGCGCGGCGAAGATCTGCTCGTTGAGCAGTTCGTAGCGGGGGTTGGCCGACAGCGTCCGGGCGTTCAGGTGCCGGGGAAGCAGGGTCGGCAGGATGCCGATCATCACCAGGTGCGCGCCCAGCGCCCGGGCCTTCTTCTCGGCGGCGTTCAGGCTCGCCCGGACATGTTCCTCGAACTGCGCGGTGCCGGTGCCGGTCAGCCGTCGCGGCTCGACGTTGATCTCCAGGTTGAACTGGCCGAGCTCGGTCTGGAAGCTCGGGTCGGCGATGGCGGTCAGCACCTCGCCGTTGCGCATGGCCGGTTGAGACTCGCCGTCGATCAGGTTGAGCTCGATCTCCAGCCCGGTCATCGGGCGGTCCACGTCGAAGCGGGACTCGCGCAGCATCTCGGCGAAGACGTCCAGGCAGCGGCGGACCTTGTCCCGGTAGCGTGTCCGATCCTCCCGACCGAAGGTGCGTGTGCCGACGAATTCGCCCATGGTCACCACCCGAGTCACCGCTGGTACTCCTAACCTCCCATTCAGGCGCGGGAGGGGGAAGAGCCTGTGGCACCTTCTCTACCCGTGCGCCGATCGGGTGATTCCCGTCGCGTCCGGCCGGTCGTGTCCGGCTCCGTCCCCCGGCACGGCTACGATGGCCGGCCGAGGGGTGGTGGCGGTGGCGATGCGCGACAGGGTGACCAGGCTGTTCGTCGGTGCGGCGATCGCCGAGGCGTGTTCCTGGCTCGGTCTGCTGATCGGGATGGCGGTCAAGTACGGCCCGCCCGGCAACGAGCTGGGCGTGAAGATCTTCGGGCCGATCCACGGCGCGCTCTTCGTCGGGTACCTGCTGCTGGTGCTCCTCGTGGCCCGGCGCCACCGGTGGAGCCTGCTGGCCACCGGTGTGGCGCTGGCCTGCGCCGTGCCTCCGTTCGCGACGATCGTTTACGAGCGCTGGGCCTACCGCCGGGGGATGCTCGGCCCGACGGAGGCCGCGGCGCCCCCGCAGCCCGCGGCGGTCCGCTAGGCCGCCCGGCGGACGGCGGATCACCCGGACAGGAATTCGGCCAGCAGCTCAGCCAGCTGCTCCGGAGCATCCTCGGCCATGTGGTGACCGGAGTCCACCGAGGCGATCCGCAGGTCGCCGGCCCAGTCCCGCCAGATCGCCGCCGGGTCGCCGTACAGCTCGACCAGGTCGTCCCGCTCGCTCCACACGAAGAGCACCGGGCACCCGATCCGGCGTCCGGCGGCACGGTCGGCCTCGTCGGCCACCCGGTCCGGCCCCAGCCCGGCCCGGTAGTCCTCGCACATCGCGTGCACCGTGGCGGGGTCGTGGATCGCGCGCCGGTAGTCGGCGTACGCCTGGGCGCCCATCCGCTCCGGTGAGCCGCCGTACCAGGCGTCCGGGTCGGCGTTGATGATCCGCTCGGCGGGTTTGTCGAGCTGGCCGAGGAAGAACCAGTGCCACCAGCGGGCGGCGAACCGGGCATCGGCGCGGGCCAGCGCCTCGCCGATGGGCACGCCGTCGAGCACGCCGAGGCGGCTGACCCGGTCCGGGTGGTCCAGCGCGGTCCGCATCGCGACGTAACAGCCCCGGTCGTGGCCGATCACCGCGGCGCGCTCGTGGCCCAGCGCGTCGAGCAGCGCCACCACGTCGGCGGCCATCGCCCGCTTGGCGTACGACGAGTGGTCGGGGGTGTCCGGCGGCGTGGTCGAGCCGCCGTAGCCGCGCAGGTCGGGGCAGATGACTGTGAACGCCTCGGCGAGCAGGGGCGCGACCCGGTGCCAGGTGGCGTGGGTGCGTGGGTGCCCGTGCAGCAGGACGACCGGTGGACCGGAACCGCCGTGGCGCACCCGCAGCCGTACCGGGCCGACGTCGATGTGATCCAGGGTGAAGCCGGGGAACATGGCGCCCGTGGTGCCCGGCCGGTCGTGCCCGGAAACCTGCGGTCGGGTCGGGGACGACCGGAGGCGGCGTCAGGTCAGCGCCGCCCAGGCGGCGACGCCGAGCACCAGCAGCACCCCGAGCATGGCCTGTAGCAGCAGCGGTGGGCCGAGGTGCGTCCAGAGCGTCGCGGTACGCGGGGTGAGCAACTGCCCGGTGGTGAGGTTGACGATCCGCTCGATCCGCGGCGGCAGGTCGGGGTCGCGCTGCGGTCGCAGGGTCAGCTGGACGTGGTCGGCCGGGTGCAGCGCGCTCTGCGGCAGGTGTCCGTGCAGCTCGACCTCGTGGAGCCCGCCGGTGTTGTCGCGCAGCCGCACCGGGGTGACCAGATATTCGGGTCCCTTGGTCAGGTCCTTCCAGCGCCGCCGAGTCCCGCCGCCGCTGCCGGGCAGGACGGCGCGCACCACCAGCATCAGCAGCGCGCCCACGCCGGCCGCCGCCAGCACGGCGATCAGGGTCGGCTTGCCGACGGCGATCTCCCGTGTGTACCCCTCCAGGAACCGGACCACCCGGCCGGTGAAGATCCGTTGCGTCGGATGTGCGATCCGCCGGGTATCGAGTCCGCTGTCCATGACCACCACCGAGAGTCCTGATCTGTTCACTGATGGTATCGGCGTGGCGGGTTGAACGGCGTGAATGAAACCTGGTCACGCACTCATGTCCGGCCAGGTGACATTCCGGGCGGCACGGGTATGCGCAGGGCCGAGCTGGAAAGGGGTCGAGCATGCAGCTGTCCTTCCTGCGCCCGCTCTACGACCGCCCCGGGCCGTGGTGCTCGGTGTACCTGGACGCGTCGGCCGATACGCATGACGCCCACCCGGCGCTCGACCTGCGCTGGCGGGCACTACAGGGCCAACTGATCGACCAGGGTGCGGACGAGCCGACGGTCGCCGCGCTGGACCGGGTGATCCGGGGGCACGACCCGATGCCGGGGGACTACGGCCTGGCCGCCTTCGCCACTCGCGGCCGGGTGGTGCTCACCGAGTTCCTCTCCGCACCACCACTGCGGGACCTCGCCTCGTACGCGCCGCTGCCGCACGTGATGCCGCTGCTCGCCCAGCGGGGCGAGCAGGTGGCCTGGGTGCGGGTGCTGGCGGACCGTACCGGCGCGGACGCGATGGCGGTCAGCGCCGGGGGAGTGCCACGCCGGGCGCACGTCGTCGGGCGCGAGAGCTTCCAGCTGCGCCGGGTGCAGCCGGGTGGCTGGTCGCAGTCGCGCTACCAGCGCGCGGCCATGGAGGCGTGGCATCACAACGCCGGTGACGTGACCGCCGCGACGGTCGAGCTGGCCGAGAAGGTCGGCGCGGACGTGGTGGTGGTCGCCGGGGACATCCGGGCCACCGGGATGATCGCCGCGCAGATGCCGGTGCGCTGGCAGGATCTGGTGGTCCGCACCGATGCCGGCTCTCGGGCCGGTGGCGCCGACCAGACCCTCCTGGACGACCTGACCGTGCAGACCATCGCCGAGGTGGCCGACCAGCGGATCACCGCGGCCCTGGACCGGTTCGGCACCCAGGAGGACGTCGGCGCCGGCCTCGCGGCCGTGGTCGCCGCACTGCAACGCAACCAGGTCGACAACATGCTGATCGTGGACGACCCGTCCGCCAACGGCGAACTGTGGATCGGCCCGGAGCCGACCGAGATCGCCGTCGACCCGGCGCAGCTGAACGCCATATCGGTCGACGATCCGCAGCGGGTGCGCGCCGACGCGGCCCTGGTACGGGCGCTCGTCGGCACCGACGCCGAGCTGACCGTGCTCGGCCCCGACGAGGCGCCGGAGCTGACCGACGGGGTCGGCGCGGTGCTGCGGTACGTGGACGCGAGCACCCCGGGGCGGGGTAATGGCTGACCGGATCGCCGCCGATCTGGTGGTCGAACGGCTGCGCGCCTGGCGGGTCCCGCGCGCCTTCGGCTACCCGGGCGAGGCCATCGCCCCGCTCGTCGCGGCGTTGGACCGCGCCGGCGGCGACCCGGAGTTCGTGCCGGCGCGGCACGAGGAGGCCGCCGCCTTCATGGCGACCGGGCATGCGAAGTTCACCGACGGTATCGGGGTCTGCCTCGCCACCCAGGGGCCGAGCGCGGTGCAGCTGCTCAACGGCCTCTACGACGCCAAGCTGGACAGCAAGCCGGTCGTGGCGCTCGTCGGTGAGGATGTCTCCGGACCGCTGGGCGGCGCACACCAGGAGATCGGGCTGACCCGGCTCTTCGCCGACGTGTGCAACCAGTTCGTCCACTACGCGCGCAGTGCCGCCCAGGTGCCGACCCTGCTCGACCAGGCGTTCCGCACCGCCGCGGCGACCCGCAGCCCGGTCTGCGTGGTCCTGCCGCGAGAGGTGCAGGAGGCGGCCGTACCCGACCTTCAGGGGTACGGCATCGGCGTGATCACCGCGACGCCCGGTGAGCCGTTGGCCCGGGTGCTTCCGCACGACGTGGACCTGGCCGCCGCCGCGCAGCTACTCGGCGCCGGCCAGCGGGTGGCCATCGTGGTGGGGCAGGGGGCCCGGGACGCGGAGGACGAGGTCGTCGCGCTCGCCGACCGGCTCGGCGCCGGGGTGGCCTGCTCGCTGCTCGGCAAACCGGTGCTCGACGAGCGGCTGCCGTACCACGCCGGCGTGCTCGGCGAGGTGGGCACGCGGGCCGCCGCCGAGCTGATGGGCGGCTGCGACACGCTGCTGCTGGTGGGTACCAACAACCCGTGGACCAGCTACCTGCCGATGCCTGGGCAGGTGCGGACGGTGCAGATCGACATCGACGGACGCCGGGTCGGCAGCCGCTACCCGGTGGACGTCCCGCTGGTCGGTGACGCGGCCGAGACGCTGCGGGCGCTGCTGGCCCGGGTGCCGGACCGGCCCAGCCCGCAGTGGCGGGCCACGGTGGAGAACTCGGTGGACCGTTGGCGGCGGGAGCTGGTCGACCGCGCGAGCGCACCGGCCGAGCCGGTGAACCCGCAACTGGTGCTCCAGGAACTCTCCGCGCGGCTGCCGCACACCGGCGCGGTCGCTGTGGATGTCGGGTCGGTCATCTACTGGTACGCGCGCCACCTGGAGTTGCAGCCCGGGGTGAACGCGCAGCTGTGCGGCACCCTCGGTTCGATGGGGTGCGCGCTGCCGTACGCGGTCGCGGCCAAGCTCGCCGCACCGGACCAGCCGGTGATCGCGCTGCTCGGCGACGGCGCCATGCAGCTCAACGGTCTCGCCGAGCTGGTCACCGTGGCCCACCACTGGCCACGTTGGCGGGATCCGCGGCTGGTGGTGCTGGTGCTGAACAACCGTGACCAGTCCGGCATGGGTACCGGTGGTCAGCCGGTCACCGACCCGGCCCAGCGCCGCCCCGACGTGCCGTACGCCGGCTGGGCCCGGCTGCTCGGGCTGCACGGCGTGCGGGTGGACCGTCCGGAACTGGTCGGGGCGGCCTGGGACGAGGCGCTGGCCGCGGACCGTCCCTGCGTCGTGGAGGCGGTGGTCGACGCCGCGGTGCCGCTCGCGCCGCCCGAGCCGGCGTTGGCCGACCTACGGGGTCTCTTCGCCGACGGCGACGCCGCCCGCCGGATCCGCGAGCAGGTGGACCGGCAGATCTCGGTGGCCGCCGACGACATCGTCTAGGCAGCCGCCGTGATCCACCGCCGACCTGCGTCGATCATGAAGTTGTCGCCTCGAAACGTTCAGGCGGAGCGTGACAACCTCATGATCGACATGGGGGAGGGACAGGGTCGGGGCACGCCTTCGGGTCGGGCCCGGATCGGGCAGGACACCGCCAACCGGCCGGTATCGGCGAAGTGTCCCCGATCAGCGGATTGGACCCGGCAGGTGGCGGAGGACCCGTTTGAACCGCATCGGGACGGGAAGCCGGGCCGCGTGGTGAGCGAACGAGGCAAGGTGGGGCCGGTGCACAAGGTGCACGAGGGGCTCGTGGCAGCGGACGCCGGCCTGGCCGGCGACCGGGTCGTCACGGGCGGCAGCGTGGCACGTGTCCTGGTCGCCGCCGCGGCCCGTGCACTGCGCGGCGCGGACTGCGCCGACCTGGGGCATCCGGGCGCGGCGTCCCGGTTCCCCGGCGCCCCCGACCCCGTCCGCCGGGCGGCGGTCACCCGGGCGGCCGGACGGGTCGCGCTCACCCCCGCGCAGGTCGCCGACGTCGACGCGGAGCGGGTGGCGCGCTGGTTCGTCGACCAGTACCCCCGACGCAGCTACCCGGGTGTCGTCATCGGCTCGCCGCACGGCGCCGCCGTGCACCTGGCGGTCGCCCTCGGGGTGCCCTGGCTGCCCGCCGGCTTCGAGATGACCGTGCACTGGGCGCAGGGCGCGGTGGACCGCCCCGGCGCCGCGTTGGACCACGGGGCGTCGCTCGTCGCGCGACTGCTCGCCGGCAACGACGACCTGCACGTGCGGCAGGTGCACTGCCCGGCGAGCCGGGGCGCGTTGGCCGGGGCCACGATCATGCTCGCGGCCCGGTGGCGGACACTGCCCGCCGCGTACCGGCGGTTCCTGGCCGAGCGGCTGGCCCCGGGCGCGCCGGTGCTGCTGCTGCGCGACGCGCGGACCTGGCCGGTGGTGGAGGTGGGGCAGGGGCACAGCTTCCAGGTCGGTTGTCCGGCCAGCGGGCTGGACCCCGTCGACTTCCATCCGGACAGCCACGCCCTGCGTCAGGTGCTCCGCTCCGCGGGTGGCGACGCCGCCCGCTGGGAGCCGCCGCAGGTCTCCTCCCCGTCCGGGTACGCCGAGCACGGCGTGGAGTCCGGTTTCGAACTGAGCGCCCGGGACTGGGTCGGGCGGCACGAACGGATCCTGCACCGGGTGCTCTTCCCCCGGCCCGAGGGGCTCAGCGCCGTCGTCGCGGACCTCTACCGCCGCTGGCTGCGGGCGGCGGGCAAGACCGGAGACCGGCTGGTGGTGGAGTGCGGGCGGCTGCTCGACCCGTGGCAGGTGCTGCGGGCCGGACTGGTGCCGTACTGGTGCGAGAACGCGACGCGGCGCAGCGTGGAGGGGGTCGAGTGGTGGCTCGCCGGCAGCGAGCCGTACAGCTCCGTGGACGTGCTGCCCGAACCGCCCGGGGTACGTTCTCCCGCCCTCGCCGGTCTGCCGCAGTGGCTCGCGGTGGCCGGCTTCGGCCGCCGCCGCCGGGCGCTGGACCGTACCTCCGCGCGGGGCTATCCCGTCGCCTCCGTGCCCACCCGCCGGGCCACCGAGGTGCTGCGGGCCCAGCCGTACGACCTGCCGGTGCCGCCCGCGTTGACCGTGGCGGAGGCGTTGGCCGTGTTCCGCGACGGCGGCACCCACCAGGGGTTGCTCGTCTCCTGAGGGCACGCCCAGCTCTCTTGAGGCGAGCCCAGCGAAACATCCTCGCGAACCCGGGATCCCGTGATTGAGTACCTACGGAGCGGGAACATCGCTGGCTGCGATGGACTGATCACGTTGCGCAGCGTGGTGTCGTCGCCCGCTGGCGTCCCAGTCACGTAACCCACTTCCGGCCCGGTGCGTGGTCCGACCACGCGCACGACCGCCTTTCCCAATCCGGGCGGGGGACCTTCCTGAGGGAGGCGCGGATGTTCGGAAAGACCGCCACAAGCACACCACCACCGACCGAGAGGGGCCTGGAGGACCTCGACGCGGCCGCATTGGCGTACGCGGCGCGGATCGAGGGGCTACCGCCCGAACGGCGGCAGGAGGCCCGCGACGACCTGGTGCGGTTCGCCCTGCCGTTCGCCGGCCGGCTCGCCCGCCGCTACCGGGGGCGGGGGGAACCGCTGGAGGACCTGGAGCAGGTCGCCCGGCTGGGGCTGGTGAACGCTGTCGACCGGTACGACCCGGAACGGGGCTCCTTCACCGCATACGCGGCCATCACTATCGTGGGCGAGATCAAGCGGCACTTCCGGGACCGGACGTGGGGCGTACACGTACCCCGTCGGCTACGCGATCTGATCCTCGAGGTCGGGCAGGCCACCGCGGCGCTGACCAGCGAGCTGTCCCGGGCGCCGACGGTGGCCGAACTGGCTCAGCGGCTGGAGACGCCGGAGGAGGAGATCCTCGCCGCGCTGGAGTCGGCCGCCGGCTACAGCCCGGCCTCGCTCAACGCCCCGGTCGGTGGGGAGAGCTCGGCCGAGTTCGGTGACCTGGTCGGCGAGTCCGACAACGCGCTGGAATCCGTCGACGACCGGGTCACGGTCAGCGGGCTGCTGCACCGCCTGCCCTGGCGGGAGCGGCGGATCCTGGCCATGCGCTTCTACGGCAACCAGACCCAGGCGGAGATCGCGGCCCGGTTCGGCATCTCGCAGATGCACGTGTCCCGGCTGCTGTCGCGCGCGCTGACCTGGCTGCGCCAGGCGATGCTCGCCGACACGCCGCCGCCGTGGCAGAACGGTGCGGCCGAGAGCGAGTCGACCAAGTCACGCATCTCGGTGCGGCAGAACGGTGACCGGGTGGTGGTCGAGGTCGGCGGCGACGTCGACCGGGACGGCGCGGACCAGCTGCGCCGAGCGATGCTGGAGGCGGTCACCGGCCAGCCGAGCGAGGTCGTGGTCGACCTGGTCGGCGCGGGCGGGGTCGACGCCGGTGGAATCGCCGCTCTTGTGGCCGGCCGGGAGGCGGCCGCCCGCACCGGCGTACCGATGCGGCTCACCCGGGTGCAGCCGGCGGTGCGCCGCTCGCTGACCGCCGCCGGCCTGCCACCGGCCCGCGACTGACTGATCGGCCCCGTCCGGCCCTGGCTCGGTGTGGGGCCCCCGTCAACGCCCGGCAGGCGTCGACGGGGGCCCCTTCTCCTTTGTTCGGCCCGCGTGCCCGTCACTCCTCCGGCTGGTCGCCGTGGCTGCGCGGGTGGCTCCATTCGTCGTTCTCCTGCGGCGCGCGACGCGCCCCGAGCGGGTTGCCCTCCGGCTCGTCGGTCTCCTCGAAGCTCGGCCGACGGACCTGCTCCGGGTCCGGCACGCGCACCGGACGGGCGCCGGACTGCGGCGCCGGCACGTACTCCTCCGCCTCGCGGGGGCCGTGCGCGCCCTCGGCGGACGGCGACTCGGGTACCTGCCTGACGTGCCGCAGTTCCTCGTGGAACTCCTGCGGCGGCCGGGTGGTGCGCTGCGGCAGGTCGCCGCCGAGGTCGGAGACGACCGCGCCGTACTTGGCGTCGAAGGCCGGCCGCTCGGAACGGATGCGGGGCATCCGATCGAAGTTGCGCAGCGGCGGCGGGCACGTGGTGGCCCATTCCAGCGAGTTGCCGAAGCCCCAGGGATCGTCCACCGTCACCTGCGCCCCGTACCGCCAGGTCTTCCAGACGTTGTAGATGAAGAACAGGGTGGAGGCGCCGAGCACGAACGACCCGAGGGTGGAGATCGTGTTCAGCATGGTGAATCCGTCGCTGGGCAGGTAGTCGACGTAGCGGCGCGGCATGCCCTCGCTGCCCAGCCAGTGCTGCACCAGGAACGTGGCGTGGAAGCCCAGGAACATCGTCCAGAAGTGGACCTTGCCGAGGCGTTCGTCGAGCAACCGGCCGGTCATCTTCGGGAACCAGAAGTACACGCCGCCGAAGGCGGCGAAGACGATCGTGCCGAAGAGCACGTAGTGGAAGTGCGCGACGACGAAGTAGCTGTCCGTGACGTGGAAGTCGACCGGCGGACTGGCCAGCAGCACCCCGGTGAGCCCGCCCAGCAGGAAGGTCACCAGGAAACCGATGGCGAACAGCATCGGCGTCTCGAAGGTGAGCTGCCCCTTCCACATGGTGCCGATCCAGTTGAAGAACTTCACCCCGGTCGGCACCGCGATGAGGTAACTCAGGATGCTGAAGAACGGCAGCAGCACCTGCCCGGTGGCGAACAGGTGGTGCGCCCAGACCGTCATCGACAGCACGGTGATCGCGAGGGTGGCGAGCACCAGACCCAGGTAACCGAAGATCGGTTTACGGGAGAAGACGGGCAGGATTTCGGTGACGATGCCGAAGAAGGGCAGCGCCACGATGTAGACCTCGGGATGGCCGAAGAACCAGAACAGGTGCTGCCAGAGCATCGGTCCGCCGGTGGCCGCGTCGAACACGTGCGCGTTCAGCAGCCGGTCCGCGCCCAGCGCGAGCAGCGCCGCGGCGAGCAGCGGGAAGACCAGGATCACCAGCACGCTGGTGAGCAGGATGTTCCAGGTGAAGATCGGCATCCGGAACATCGTCATGCCGGGTGCGCGCAGGGTCAGGATCGTGGTGATCATGTTGACCGCGCCGAGGATCGTCCCCAGTCCGGAGACGACCAGGCCGATGAGCCACAGGTTGCCGCCGACGCCGGGCGAGTTTTCGACGTCGGAGAGCGGGGTGAACGCGAACCAGCCGAAGTCCGCCGCGCCGCCCGGCACGAGGAAGCCGCTCATCACGGTTGTTCCGCCGAACAGGTAGAGCCAGTACGCGAGCGCGTTGAGGCGGGGGAACGAGACGTCCGGGGCGCCGATCTGGAGCGGCACGATGTAGTTGCCGAACGCGAACACCAGCGGCGTGGCGAAGAGCAGCAGCATCACCGTGCCGTGCATGGTGAACAGCTGGTTGTACTGCTCGGGGGAGAGGAACTGCAGCCCGGGCCGGGCCAGCTCCCCCCGCATGAGCATCGCCATCACCCCGCCGATCACGTAGAAGGTGAACGCCGTGGTGAGGTACATCAGGCCGATGAGCTTGGCGTCGGTGGTGCCGAGCAGCTTGACGATGGTGCTGCCGGGGACGACCTCGCGGAACGGGCCGGGATAGCCGCCGAACTGCGCCGGTGCGAGGATCGCCGGCCCTCTGTCCCGGCCCGGCTCCGTAGTGACCCGCTTGGGCATGGCTTCACCCCGTCGTCGCGTAAGAGGACGGGCGTGACTACCCGGCCCCTGCCCTATGAAACCAGGCTGAAGGGGTATACCGGGTCAATTCGCAGTGTCGGGGCGATACTCGGTCAGATCACCGGCACCATCGCCCAGACCGCCTTCCCGTTCCCGGCCGGTACGCTGCCCCAGCGCTGCGCCAGCTGGCGGACGAGCAGCAGACCCCGGCCCCCCTCGGTGCGGACGTCAGGAGTGTGCGCCTGGACGGCCTCGCGGCTGCCGTCGACGACGGCGATGTGCAGGTACGGCCGGCGCAGGGTCAACGTGACCTGCATCGGGGTGCCGGCATGCCGGACCACGTTGCCGACCAGTTCGCTGAGGACCACCGAGGCGGGACCGGCCACCTCCGGCAGTTGCCACCGGGCGCACGCGTCGCTCACCAGTTCACGGGCCCGCCGGCAGGCCTCCGCGACGGGTTCGAGCCGGGCCCGCAGCCGAGGTGCGGCAGCCGCTCCGGCCGCCCGGGTCGCCTCGGCGCAGTCCCGCCGCACCGGCACCACCCGGCACGCGGTGGACTCGGCCAGCCAGCGCGCGGCCGTCGGCGGCGGGGCGCAGAGCACGACCGGCACGGACGGCCACTCCTCGGCGCGGCGGGCCGTGGCGGCGAAGACGGCCAGTGCCAGGCGGTCCTCGACGGCGACCGCGCCCAGGTCGACCACGAGGGCGTCGGGCTGGGCGGCCAGGCAGGTGTCGAGCGTCCGGTGCACCGACCGCATCGTGCCCAGGTCGAGGATTCCGGCGAGCCGGACGACGGTCACCGGCGACCCGTCGCGCACCTCGCAGGTGATCCGGCTCGACATCTCGCCCTGGCCCTCTCGCGTCTCATCGGTGGGACCCTCGAACTACCCCCGGCGCGAATCGACCAAACCGCGACGCCCGGCCTCACCCAGCCGTCCGCCGTGCGGTCAGCAGGCCGAGCGCGATCATGCCGGCGCCGAGGCCCAGGTGCAGCCAGTTGTCGGCGCCGTTGAGCGGGAGGAAGTTCGCCCCGCTGTCGGCGTCCATCACCACGCCGTAGAGCCAGAGCACGAGATAGACGGCGCCACCCCCGACGAGGTACGCCCGGGCGCTGGTGACCGTCCGGGACAGCGCCAGCCCGGCCACCCCGAACCCGAGATGGACGAGGTTGTGCAGCACCGACACCTGGAACGTGTCGAACAGCGCGGCCCCCGAGTGGTGGCCGGCGAAGCGTAGATCGTCGTAGGGGTTGGTGACCCCGGGGATGAAGCCGAGCACCCCGATGACGAGGAAGACGACCGCCACGACGCCGGTGGCCCGCCGTACCGGTGCCTTACCGTCGGCCGGATTGGGTCGGGCCCGGGAGTGTGCCATCGGTCCGATCACCGACGTCTCCTCCCTCTGCGGCCTCGGCCAGGCGCGGCTACCCGTGGACCGGCCCGGCAAACCGGCGACGACCGCTCGCGGTGGTCGCCGCCGGGCCGGTCGCCCGCGCCCCGCCCGTCGGCAGGCCCCCGGACGTGTCGCCGACCCCTGCCGAGCCGGGATCAGGCCGCCTGCAGGTCGGCCGCCGCAGTCAGCTGACGGACGCGCTCGTAGCGGGCGAGGTACTTCTCGGCCATCACGGCCGGGGTGAAGCGGGCCACCGCCTCCCGGCGGCACTCGTCCGGGTCGAGCAGGCCGGCGGCCAGCACGAGCTCACCCAGCTCCTCCTCGCCGGTGCTGAGCAGGCCGGTGCGGCCGTGCTCGACGAGTTCGGGCAGGCAGCCGCGAGCGGTGGCGACCACCGGGGTGCCCAACGCCAGCGCCTCGACCACGGCCGTGCCGCCGGGTTCCTCCCAGCGCAGCGGGAACAGTGCCGCGCGTGCCCCGGCGAGCAGCTCGTCGCGCTCCCGTCCGGCGACCGTTCCGACCCAGCGGACCAGGTCCCCGTCCAGGTGCGGCGCGACCTCGTCGTAGAAGAACCGGACGTCCGGGTTCTGTCGAGCCTCCTCGCCGGCCGCGGCGAGGTCCTCCGGCCGGTGGTACGGACCGACCGGCCCGGCCAGCACCAGCGGGAAGCCCACCTGCCGGGCGAGCCGGGCGCCCACGTCCTGCCCCTTGCCCGGGTTGATCCGGCCGAGCACGACCACGTGTTCGCCCTTCTCCGGCCGGGGCCGCCGGTCGGCGCCCACCGCGAGCGGGGTGGACAGGTGCACGTGCCCCACCGAGTGGTCCTGCAACGCGCGCGGCGCGCGGGCCAGCTGCGACGCGGACACCCCGTTCACCCGGACCCGGTCCCCGCCGTCGAGCTCGCCGTAGAGCGCGGGATGCTTGGTCAGATCCCAGTGCAGGGTGTGCAGCACCGGTGGCCCGTCCGGACCCATGGCGGTGAGCGTGGCCAGCCCGACGGCCTCGACGTGGTCGTGCACCAGGTCGATGTCGTCACGGGCGTGCAGCTCCCGGACCACCCCGGCCAGGTGCGCCTGGGCGACCCCGCACACCTGGTTGTACGGCCGTTGCAGAGCGCCGAACTGGCCGTCGGGAAAGACCGACACCAACTCGTCGACCGGCAGGGCGCTGTCGGCCACGGAGGCGAGCACCACCCGGACGCCGAGGCGGCGCAGCTCCGGCACCAGGGTCGCGATGACGTTCTCGATGCCGCCGTAGCCGGGCGGCGGCACGGACAGCCACGGACCGGCGTTCATCAGGACGGTGAGGCTCATCGGGCCCGGCTCCTCTCCCAGGCCGCGCCACCGGCCGACCTGTCGTTCACGCGGCCGCGCCAGCGGCCGCCGGCCCCGCGGTGGCCTCGCCGAGCCGTCCGGGCGCTCACGCCGCCGCCACCCGCCGGCGCGGCACCCGGTGCCGCAGCTCCGCCAGGGGCGGCCGCTCCTGGACGGACACGTCGCTGACCACGATCTCCCGCTCCAGGTTCGGCAGCCCCTCCGAGCCGCCCCGGCGGAACTGGGTCAGCAGCGGGGTCGGGTCGAAGCCCGGCGCCGCCCAGCCGCGCCGCTGCAGCCGGGACCAGACGGTCAGCAGGATCTGCGCGGACATCCGGCCCAACGCCGCGGTGTCCTGATGCCGGTGCTTGCGCTCACCGAGGTCGACCTGGGCCAGCGCGTCGAGCCCGACCAGCTCCAGCAGGTCGATGAGCATCGCCGTCTCCACTCCGTACCCGGAGACGAACGGCACCTGGGCGAGCACGTCGCGCCGGCCGGCGTACTCACCGGCGAGGGGCTGCACGAAGCCCGCCAGTTCGGGCCAGAACAGATTCAACAGCGGCCGGGCCATCAGCTCCGTCACCCGCCCGCCGCCGTCCGGCTCGACGCTCGTCGTACCGACCAGGGGCCGGTGGTAGAACCCCTTGACGAAATCGACCGACGGGTCCGTCAGCAGCGGGCCGAGCAGGCCGGTCACGAAGTGCGGGCGGAACTCCCGCAGATCGGCGTCGACGAAGGCCACCACGTCCCCCTCGGCGGCGGCGAGACCGGCCCAGAGCGCGTCGCCCTTGCCGGCCAGCCGGGGCAGCCCGCGGGTCATCGCGTCCTGGCTGACCACCTCGGCGCCCGCGGCCCGGGCCACCTGCGCGGTCCGGTCCGTGGACCGCGAGTCCACCACGATGAGTTCGTTGACCAGGGCGACCCGGTCCATCAGATGTTCGCGGATCGTCGCCACGATCGCGCCGACGGTCGCCTCCTCGTTGCGGGCGGGCAGCACCACGCTCACCCGACTCTCACCCTTGGCGCGCAACAGCCGTCGGGCGTTCCAGTCGGCCGCCGAGGTCGTCCGGTAGGTGGCCCAGGCCTCCACCACCGGTGAGACGCTCGAATCAGTTTCCCGCACGGGCACACCCCCAGATCGTGGCCGAGAACGAACGTCGTTTTTCCCACCGCCACCCTCGCGCTAACCAATCATGCCTAACGGCTTGATCGCGGCGTTCCCGCCGGGGACCGCACCCGATGGACGTTTGGCTGGCCGCCCGGGTGGGGAGTGCTTGCCGCACGAGCTGAGCCGGGCGGAGAGGCGGGGCCGATGGACAGGTGCCGGGTGGGGCTGATCGGGGCTGGTGGGGTGGCGCAGCGCCACGCCCGGGTGCTGGCCGGGTTCGAGGACACGGAACTTCTCGGGGTCACCGACGTACGGCCCGCCGCGGCCGCCGCACTCGCCGGCATGCACGGTGTCCGGACGTTCCCGGACGTCGACACCCTGCTCGCGGCCCGGCCCGACGCGGTCTACGTCTGCCTGCCGCCCTTCGCGCACGGCCCGGTCGAGGAGGCGGTCGTGTCCGCCGGGGTCCCGATGTTCGTGGAGAAACCCGTCGCCGTGGACCTGGTCACCGCCGAGCGGATCGCGGACCTGGTCGCCCGGCGCGGGCTGCTCACCGCCGTCGGCCACCACTGGCGGTACCTGTCGGTCGTGCAGCAGGCGCGGGACCTGCTCGCCGGTCGTACCGTCCGGATGGTCTCGGGTGCCTGGTGGGACAAGGTGCCGCCGGTCGAGTGGTGGTGCCGACGGGACCACTCCGGCGGCCCGGTGGTCGAGCAGGCCGCCCACGTGTTGGACCTGATCCGGGTGCTCGTCGGGGAGGCCACCGAGGTGACCGCCTACGGCGACGGCAGCCCACCACCGCTCGACGGGGCGGACATCGACTCGGTGACCGCCGCCGCCCTGCGCTTCGCCGGTGGCGCCGTGGGCACCCTCAGCACCGCCTGCGTGCTCGGCTGGAAGCACCGCGCCGGCCTGGAGATCCTCGCCGACGGGCTGGCGCTGGCCCTGACCGAGGAGGGTTTGCAGGTCTGCGACGCCGACGGGGAGCGGCGGCTGCCCGCAGACCCGGAGACCGCCCGGGTGGCGGTGGATCGGGCGTTCGTCGACGCGGTCCGCGGCCTCGACCAGGACGTTCGCGTCCCGTACGCGGAGGCGCTGGCCACCCACCGGCTCGCGCTGGCGCTGGCCGACTCGGCCCGCACCGGCCGGCCGGTACGACTCGACGTCCCGGCCACGGTGGCGCTGGGCGGCGCCGGGGTGACCGTCGATGCGTGAGCGGGTGCTCGTGGTGGAGGCGCCCGGCCGGGTGTGCCTGGTCGAGCAGGACCCTGCGCCGCTGCGCCCGGGCACGTTCCGGGTGCGCACCCTGTTCAGTGGCGTCTCCGCGGGCACGGAGCTCAGCTACGTCAAGGGCACCAACCCCTACCTCCACGTCACCTGGGACGCCGACCTCGGCCTGTTCCGGCCCGGCACGCCCAGCACCCCGTACCCGGTGACGCGGTTGGGCTACATGCAGGTGGCCCGGGTGGTGGAGAGCGCAACCCCCGCCGTCGCCGAGGGCGCCGTGGGCGCGATGACGTACGGCCACCGCACCGGCTGGGTCGCCGATCCGGTCGCCGAGCGCTTCGTGCCGCTGCCCGACGACCTGGATCCGCTGCTCGGCGTCTACGTCGCCCACATGGGCCCGATCTGCGCCAACGGGCTGCTGCACGCCGCGGCCGACCTGCACGGCACCGACGTGCGGTCGCTCGGTGACGGGGTGCGCGGGCGCCGGGTCGCGGTGGTCGGCGGCGGCGTGGTGGCGCTGCTCACCGCGCTCCTCGCCCGGCGGCACGGCGCGGCCTCGGTGGTGGTGCTCGACCCGACGCCGCAGCGCCGGCAGGTCGCCGAGGCGCTCGGCCTGGAGACCCTCGACCCGGACGTGGACGAGCCGGCCGTGGTGCTCAAGACCCGCTGGGCGCACACGGCCGGTGACCGGGGCGCCGACGTCGTGTTCCAGTGCCGGGGTCAGGCCTGGGCGCTGCGCCTGGCCCTGCGCCTGCTTCGTCCGCAGGGCACGGTGATCGACCTGGCCTTCTACCAGGCCGGAGCGGACGCCGTCCGGCTTGGCGAGGAATTCCACCACAACGGGCTGTCCGTCCGGTGCGCCCAGATCGGGCGGGTTCCCCGTGGGCTGGTCCCGGTCTGGGACCGGGAGCGGCTCTCGGCCGAGACGATCGAACTGCTGCGCGCGTACGGCGATCTGGTCCGTAAGCACCTCGTCACGGCGGTGGTGCCGTTCGAGGACGCTCCCGTCCTGTTGACCGATCTCGCCGAGCGTCGCAGGCAGGAGCTGCAGGTCGTCCTCGCGGTGTGACCGGCTGGTCACCGCCCGGATCCGACATGCCGCCCGGGCGGGACGCGGAAGCCGCCCCGGTTCGCGTACCGTTGCCGCTCATGGGTGTGTCGCAACGGTTCAAGAGCAAGTTCCGGCGGTTCCTCCAGCGCCCGGGGACGACGGTTGACCTTGCCCCGCTGGAGAAGCTGCTGCCGGCGATCGAGGCGCGGGAGGAGGGCCTCCGCGCGCTGGACGACGCCGAACTCACCGAGGCCGCCCGCCAGGCCACGGGCTACGAGGAGATCTGCGCGATCGGCCGGGAGGCGGCCCGCCGCGGGCTCGACCAACGGCCCTACGACGTGCAGCTGCTCGGCGCGATGGCGCTGCTCTCCGGCAAGGTCGCCGAGATGGCCACCGGCGAGGGCAAGACGCTCACCGCCACCGTCGCCGCGTACGGGCACGTGCGGATGGGCAACGGGCCGGTGCACGTGCTCACCGTCAACGACTACCTGGCCCGTCGTGACGCCCAGTGGATGGAGCCGGTCTACACCCTGCTCGGCCTGACCGTGGGCTGGGTCAGCGAGGCGTCCACGCCGCAGGAGCGCCGCGAGGCGTACGCCTGTGACGTCACGTACGTCTCGGTCAGCGAGGCGGGCTTCGACTACCTGCGCGACCAGCTCGTCACCGACATCGACGACCGGGTCCAGCCGCCGCTGTCCACCGCCATCGTCGACGAGGCCGACTCGATCCTGATCGACGAGGCGCGGGTGCCGATGGTGCTCGCCGGCGCGGTCCCCGGCGAACAGGACCCGGTGCACGCCGCCGCCGCGCTGGTGCGCGGGCTGCGCAAGGGCAGGCACTACACCGTCGCCGAGGACGGCCGCAGCGTGGCGTTCACGTCCGCCGGGCTGGCCGCCGTGGAGGCGAAGCTCGGCATCGACCTGTACGACGAGGAGCACGTCGAGCAGCTCTCCGCCGTGAACGTGGCACTGCACGCGCACGCGCTGCTGCATCGTGACGTGGACTACATCGTCCGGGACGGTTCGGTCGAGCTGATCGACGAGATGCGCGGCCGGGTGGCCCAGCGCCGCCGCTGGCCGGACGGGCTCCAGGCCGCGGTGGAGGCCAAGGAGGGGCTGGACGCCACCGCCGAGGGTGAGGTTCTGGGCACCATCGCCGTGCAGGCGTACATCGCCCTCTACCCGAAGGTCTGCGGCATGACCGCGACCGCGGTGCTCGTCGGTGACCAGCTGCGCGAGTTCTTCGGCCTGGAGGTGGCGGTGATCCCGCCGAACACCCCCTGCATCCGCGAGGACGAGCCGGACCGGATCTACGCCACGCGGGCGGAGAAGGAGGAGGCGCTGATCGACGAGATCAAGCGTTGCCACTCCGCCGGGCGGCCGGTGCTGGTCGGCACCCTGGACGTCAAGGAGTCCGAGCAGCTCGCCGCCGGTCTGCACGCCGCCGGCGTGCCGTGTGTGGTGCTCAACGCCAAGAACGACGACGAGGAGGCGACGATCATCGCCGAGGCCGGTGCCTACGGCGCGGTGACCGTCTCCACCCAGATGGCCGGCCGCGGCGTGGACATCCGCCTCGGCGGGAGCGACCAGGCGGACCAGGAGCGGGTGGCCGAGCTGAACGGCCTGTACGTGATCGGCAGTGGCCGGCACGACAGCCGCCGGGTCGACGACCAGCTGCGCGGCCGGGCCGGCCGGCAGGGCGACCCGGGCGGCTCGGTGTTCTTCGTGAGCCTCGAGGACGACCTGGTCGTCCGGCACGCCGCCGACGCGGTGCCGCCGTCGCCGCGGATGAATGCCGACGGTCTGGTCACCGACGAGCAGGTCGACTACGCGGTCGAGCACGCCCAGCGGGTCGCGGAAGGCGTCAACCACGAGATCCACCGCAACACCTGGCGCTACAGCGTGGTGATCGAGCAGCAGCGCAAGGCCCTGGCCGAGCGGCGCGAGCGGCTGCTCACCACCGACGTGGCCGCCCTCATGCTGCTCGACAAGGTGCCCGAGAAGGCCGCCGAGATGGACGAGGACCTGCTCGCCCGGGTGGCCCGCTCGATCGCGCTCTACCACCTCGACCGGCTCTGGGCCGAACATCTCGCCGAGCTGTCCGAGGTGCGTGAGGGCGTGCACCTGCGAGCGCTGGGCCGGCTGGACCCGCTGGACGAGTTCCACCGGGCCGCCGTGCCGGCGTTCAACGAGCTGGTCCCGGAGATCGAGGCGCGTACGATCGCCACCTTCACCGAGACCGATTTCGATGAGGACTGGGAGCCGGACGAGGCGGAGCTCATGCGGCCGAGCGCCACCTGGACGTACCTCGTGCACGACAACCCGTTCGGCTCGGAACTCGACCGGCTGATCGCCTCCGTCGGGCGTCGGCTCACCGGCGCTTCCCGCTGACGCCGCGGTGTCCGGCCGGCGCCGACATCGCCGGCCGGACCTGCGTTTCAGCCCGTTTCGACCCAGGTAACGCCGGGTAGTAGGGCGGGTCCGATGACTCGGGAGTGAGCAGACATGACACAGGTGATGGCGCCGGCCGGGCGTGCCGTGACAGGCCGTGGGGCGGGGGCTGCACGCCCGTGAACCTCGACACCGACCAGCCGGCGGTGCCCACCGTCGGCGTGCTGGAGACTGCCGCGCTGCTGCGGGAGTTGACCGCAGGCCTGATAGCCGTGACCGATTTCGATGAGGCTCTGGGCGCGCTCGTCCGGATCACCCGGGACGCCGTGGCCGGGGTGAGTTTCTGCGGGTTCACCGCGCTGCGTGCCGGCCAGCCGGCTGGCGCGGCGGCCTCCGACCCGCAGCTCGCCGGCCTGGACGACCTCCGCTACGGCCCGGACTCGCCGTCGATGGACGCGATCCGGCGCCGGGAGATGGTGCTGTCGGAGAACCTCGGCCGCGAGCGGCGCTGGCCGGACTGGACGCCCCGCGCGGTCGACCTGGGGGTACACGGCGTGATCTCCGCCCCGCTCGACGTCGACGACCAGGTGCTCGGCGCGATCAACCTGTACGCCGGGGCCACCGACGTGCTCACCACCCAGCACCAGCTCACCGCGATGCTGCTCGCGGAACACGCCGGCCTGCTGCTGGCCGCGGTCCGGGACCGGGCGCGGCAGATCGAGGTCGCCGACGAGCGGGACGCCTCCCTGCTGGACGGCGGAGTGGTCGGGCAGGCGATCGGAGTGATCATGACCCAGCGCGGCTGTCCGGCGGAGGAGGCGCTCGAGGTGCTGCGCAGCGCCGCCGCCTCGCTGGACATACCGCTGCGGGAGGTGGCGGAGCGGCTGGTCCGCACGGTCTCCCGGGCCCGGGAGAACTGAGCGGCCTCGTACCTTTCCTCGGTCTCGCGTCGTTTCACCCCGCGTGCGCCCGGGTAGCACCCTGGGCTCACCAATCGTCCGACCGGGGAGGCGACGATGCAGAGCCGGCTGCGGGTCCAGGGGCACCCGATCCAACCGATGCTGGTCACGTTCCCGTACGGGCTCTTCGTGAGCGCCGTCATCTTCGACCTGGCCGACGTGCTCGGCGGCCCGGCGTTCCTCGGCGAGGTCGGCTACTGGAGCGTGGTGGCCGCCCTGGTCGCCGCCGCCCTGGCCGCGGTGGCCGGCATGGTCGACCTGTGGGACGTGCCCGGTGATCGCACCCGGCACACCGCGATCGCCTTCAACCTGGTGAACCTGGCGATGGCCGGGCTGTTCCTGCTCGCCTGTCTGATCCGGGCCCCGCAGAACGGCGCGTCGCCCGTGCTGCTCGGGACCGAGCTGGTGGCGCTCGCCATCGGCGCGGTGGGGGTACGGCTCGGCGCCCGGCTGGTGCGCCGGTTCGACGAGGGCCGGGCCGAGGCGAAGACCTTCGACGCCCTGGGCGGGGTGTCCGGGGCCGGCACGGAGATCATTCGCCCCCGACCCTGACGCGGGATCGTCCTCCGGCGGCCCGGCGGCCCGGCGGCACCGTCGCCACGAGCTGCGCGCTGCACCGCCGCATCCGGCACGACGGCCCGTTCATCGCGCCCGCCCGCCGCCTCCTCATCGAGGCCCACCGGGGCTGACCCGCCCGCTGACGGGCGTGTGGTCAGCCTCGTGAATGGGCGTCGGCGTGGTGGGCGGCGAGCACGTCGTGGCCGAAGTCGCTGGCCGGGCGGCGCAGGACGGTGTGCGTGTGGTTGCCGTCGTCGGAGGTGCTGTCGTACTCGATCAGCAGGTCGTCGCCCTGGATCCGGTAGTAGTGTCGTCGGCCGGGACAGGTCGGGCCGGCCCAGGCGAAGTGCAGCTCGCGACCGTCGAGCCGGCGTGCCTCGCGGATCGCCAGCTCCGGCGGGAGCCGATCCAGGTAGACCGCGAGCAGTTGGTCCAGCAGTGCCCGGCCGGTCGGGCCGAGCCGGTCCGCCGGTACGCCCAGCGGCGTCAACTGGCCGTCCACCCGGGGACGGGTGGCGCTGATGATGTCGTCGGGCGCGTCGTCGGCGATGATCGCCGCCGCACGCGCGGCCGGGCCCACGGCGTCCAGCAGCGCCCGAGCCAGGTCCTCCTCGACGCCGAGCGGGCGGGAGACCGGGTGCCCGGCGTGGCGGACGGCTGCCGGGTTCGCGCCGAAGAAGATCGGGGCGGGGGAGACCTGGTCGTCCACCACGGTCATGCTGACCGACAGGTGGTGGCCCTCCAACCGCCAGGCCCAGCGGTCGTCGCGTGCCGGGTCGCCGAAGACGGCCACCCAGTAGTCGCCGCTGTGCCGGCCCCGGCTCCACCCCTCGGCCCGGTCCAGCACCTCCTCCAGCGCGACGATCGCCATCGCCTGCGCGTACGCGGCGGGGCTGAGAGCGGTGGCCAGCAGCCGGTGCGCGGCCTTGCGCCCCAACCGGTCCAGGTCGTCCAGGCACACGCCTGGCCGCGGCCGGGGGCGGTACTCCAGCCAGCGCCGGGCGTCGGTGTCGTCGAAGCGGTACGAGGCGTCGGCCCTCGCCGGCTCGTCGAGCGCGGTCAGCAGCGCGCCGGCGGCCGTACGCATCTGTTCGGGGAGCGGGTCTTCCACCGCCCATGTATACCCGGCCGGATCGCGGCTCGCTCGCGGATGCCCCGCCTGCTCGCCGGTCCATCCGTCGCACCGGCCCCAGTTGTCGGTGCCGTCGCTCTTGATACGGTCTGCGGCGCGCGTGGGGGGAACAGGGTGATGGACGAGACGGTCTACGTGGGTAACGCCGGGGTCGACGGGGCCACCAACGGTGGCTGGCTGCTCGGGCACTTCATGCCGCCGGACGAGGTCCGGCACAGCACCGACGTCGAGGTCAAGTGGGGAGTGCACCCGCGGGGCGAGACGCGTGCCCGTTGGGCGACCGGAGAGCGGCGTACGGCCCTGCTGGTGTTGATCAGTGGCCGGTTCCGGGTCGAGCTGCGTGACCGCACGGTGGTGCTCGGTTCGCCCGGCGACTACGTGGTGTGGGGTCCCGGTGTCGACCACTCCTGGTACGCCGAGCAGGAGTCGGTGGTGCTCACCGTCCGCTGGCCGTCGGTGCCGGGTTACCGGGTGGAGTCGCCGGTCCAGCGCTGACCGTCCGCGGTTGCGGACGCCTGTCCCGACCCGCTCACCGTCGCCGCCCGGTGCGCGGTCGACCCGGTCGGTCGTCCGGTGGCCGCCGTGCCTCGATGCCGCCGACCGCTCGGTCTCACGGCGGCCTCGGCCGGCCGTTCGTCGCTTCCGCCTCCCGTACGGCGGAGCCGTCCTCAAACGGAACGAGCCCGAATGCACCAGCCCCACGCCACGGACCGTCCGACCCCGGTGCCGCCACCCGGCGCCCGGAGCATCGACGAGATCCTGGCCACCGCCCGGGCTCGGCTGGATCGGCTCGACCCGGAGCGGGCGCACCTGGCGTACCGGGCAGGCGCCCTGCTGGTCGACATCCGGCCCGCCGCGCAGCGCGCACGGCACCATGCCGGGCTCGCTCGTCGTGGAACGCAACGTCCTCGAGTGGGGGTTCGATCCACGCTGTGCCACTCGGCTGCCCCAGGCGGTCGGCTACGACCTGCCGGTGGTGATCCTCTGTCAGGAGGGCTCGGCCTCGTCGCTCGCGGCCGCCGCGCTGCAGGACCTGGGGCTGTGGCGTGCCACCGACGTCGTCGGCGGGTTCGTCGCCTGGCGTCTCGCCGGTCTGTCCGCCCTCGGTCCGGCCCCGGTGCCCCGGTCGCCGCTTCGGCCACCGATCACCGCCACTGTCCCACTGGCGTGACGGTCGGTCCCTTTGGGAACGCGCCCAAGCCGGCACTCCTCGGCCCGGCGCGGCGCGGAAGTCGAATGTGAACCCGACGGGCACCCCCCGTATCGGGTCATCCGGACGGCTCTGCTGTAATCATCAAGCCTCGTACGCAGAGCGAGCATTCGGCTCCGATGTGTTCGTCAAATGTCACATTCATGCAACGTAGCGGCCTCTTGACCCTCGCACGGCTGCCGGGAAGCATCGATAAGGCGGCGTCCCGGGCCGTGGGGAGATCCCCGACCAGCCAAGGAGGACCATGTCGGTCAGCCCCGCCTCGTCGCGCGCCGGATGGCATACGGCCCAACCCGCGGTTCCCGGCCGGCCCCCGGGCGGGCAGCGCCGCCCGGCGAACACCCCCGCGCCGGTGCTCACCGTCACCCTCTCCATCCCGCTGACGTGCGAGGAATCGCTGACCCCGCCGGCTCGCCGGCTCCTCGAGGCCGCCCGCGAACTCATCGAGCGGGGCGAGGTCACCGTGTCCAGCGTCCCGGCCCCCGCCGTCGATCGACGGGTCGACGTACCGGCCGACCGTGCCGCCTCCCGGGCGCTCGCCGCGGCCGTCCCGACCCTGCACATCCTCGCCTCGTCGCGCTCGGTGCTGCGTGACGGCGAGCCGCTGCCGCTGACCCGCCTCGAGTTCGACCTGCTCCTGCACCTCGTCGCCCACCCGCGGCGGGTCTTCACCCGGCTGCAACTGCTCAACGCCGTATGGGGCTACGAACACGCCGGCGTACGAACCGTCGACGTGCACGTCCGACGGCTGCGCGGCAAGGTCGGCGTGGACGTGCCGCTGGTCACCACGGTCTACGGGGTCGGCTACCGGCTCGCCGACGACGCCCGGGTCACCCTCGACCGCAGCGGCTGACCGCACCGGCCACCGGGCAGGATGGTCGGCGTGCGCATCCGCCCCATCTCGCCCGAGCGACTCGTCACCGAGCTGACCGACCGGCTGGCCGAGCAGGCCGCCCGTCTCGAACCGGCCGACCAGCCCGCCGCCGTACCACCCGGCCGGTTGCGGGTAGGTGTCGACGGCCCGGACGCCGCGCGACCGGAGGAACTGGCCGCCGCGCTTGTCGACCCGCTGCGCGCCCGGGGCCGGCCGGTGCTGCACGTACGTGCCGAGAACTTCCTGCGCCCCGCCTCGGTCCGGCTCGAACACGGCCGTACGAACCCGGACGCCTACTACGCGGGCTGGGTGGACGAGGCGGGCCTGCGCCGGGAGGTGCTCGACCCGGCCGGGACCGGGGGCAGCGGTCAGGTACTGCCGTCGCTCTGGGACGCGGCGGCCGACCGAGCCAGCCGGGCGGCGTACGTCGAACTGCCGCCCGGCGGCGTGCTGCTGGTCAGCGGTCCGCTGCTGCTCGGCGGCGGCCTGCCCTTCGACGTCACCGTCCACCTGGTGCTCTCCCCGGCGGCGCTGCGCCGGCGCACCGACGCCGAGCAGCTGTGGACGCTGCCGGCGTTCGACAGGTACGCGACCGAGGTCGACCCGGCGTCCTTCGCCGACGTCGTGGTACGCCTCGACGACCCCCGCCACCCAGCCCTCGTCGAGGACGTCCAGCTCGGCTGAGGACGGCGCCCCGAACGGCCGCCGGTGTCCGGTAAGTCACCGGTTTGATCGCCTGATCCGGCGGGTATTCGCCCGGCTCACAGAGCACGGGTCATCGCCCGTGCGTCGGACGCGACCGTGACCGGGGCATCCGTGCGCCGGGCCCCCGGTTGACCAGAGGCCAGGAAAGGCAGGGCAGCCATGCTCGTCCACGACACGGTAGGAACGGGTCGGACCGAGGCGGAGGTCGGCCAGATCCGGCAGTCCCTCCAATCGCGCTACGACGAGCTGACCGCGGAGTACGAGCAGGCGGTACTGCAGAGTCAGGTGCTGCGGCTGGTCGAGGTGGGCGACACCGCCGGCGACGACCAGGCCGACAGCGGCACCAAGACCGCCGAGCGGGACACCGCGCAGTCGCTGCTGCGCACCATCCTCGATCGTCGTGCCCAGTACGAGCACGCGCTCGCCCGGTTGGAGGAGGGCACCTACGGCTTCTGCGAGGGTTGCACGTCGCCGATCCCGGTGGAGCGGTTGGAGATCTTCCCGTCGGCCACCACCTGCGTCTCCTGCAAGCAGACCCGCGAGCGGCGGGCGGCCTGACGAGGACCTCACGGTTGCCGGTCGGTCCGAGGCGCGGTGAACTCCACCCATGGGTGACATCAAGGTGGGCACCGCCTCCTGGACCGACCGGACCCTGTTGGACTCCGGCTGGTACCCGCAGACGGCCGACACGCCGGAGAAGCGGCTGGCGTACTACGCCCGGCAGTTTCCCCTGGTCGAGGTGGACGCCACCTACTACTCCCCGCCGGCCGAACGGACGGCCCGGCTCTGGGCCGAGCGCACCCCGGCCGGCTTCACCTTCAACGTCAAGGCGTTCAGCCTGCTGACCGGGCATCCGACCAGGGTCAGCGCCCTGTACAAGGACCTGCGACCGCAGACCGCGAAGCGCAACGTGTATCCCGACGATCTGACCCCGCAGGCGTACGAGGAGGTGTGGACCCGGTTCCTCTCGGCGCTCGACCCGCTCGTCGACGCGGGCAAGCTCGGTGCGCTACTGTTCCAGTTCCCGCCCTGGTTCACCATCAAGCGGGACAACAAGCAGTACCTGCTGGAGGTCGCGAAACGCTGCGCGCCGCTGCGACCGGTGTACGAGTTCCGGCACGCCTCCTGGTTCGACGGGGACAACCGGGACGAGACGTTGGAGTTCCTTCGCCGGCACCGCCTGCCGTACGTCAGCGTGGACATGCCCCAGGGACACCGCTCGTCGGTGCCGCCGGTGCTGGCGGCCACCGCGGACCTGGCCGTGATGCGATTCCACGGGCACAGCGACAAGTGGACGAGCACCGACATCCACGAGAAGTTCGGCTACCGCTACTCCGAACGGGAGTTGCGTGACTGGGCGCCGAAGCTGCGGGAGCTGGCCGACTCCGCCCAGCAGACCCACGTGCTCATGAACAACTGCTACCGCGACTATGCGCAACGCAACGCGGAATCCCTGGCACGTATGCTGACCAGTGCAAACACGGGCGGAAATTGAGGTCGCGGCGGTGTACGGCGCAGCCGGCAGCCATTAAGGTCTGGCTATGTCTGCTGATTCGGACTTCGATATCCTCGGCTCGGTCGGCGTCGACGTGCGTACGTACGGCGCAGTCGGTGACGGGACCACCGATGACACGGCGGCGTTCACGGCGGCGCTCGCCGCCGCGGCCGGGTCAGTGGTCTTCGTCCCGGCCGGCACCTACGTGGTGAACACGGTGACCGCTGCGGGCACGACGCGGATCGTGCTGGAGGACGGGGCGACGCTCAAGCACCGCACCGGCTCGACGAGCCACCTGTTCGTGATCAGTGGCCCCTACTTCTCCCTCACCGGCGGCAGTGTGGACGGCAACCACGCCGGGCAGGGCGCAAACCGTCGCTACCTGCTGCGTTGCGATCTGCCGGCGGGCTGCGAGGTCCGGGTGCGAAACGTGCGGTTCACCGGATCGCAGGCGTGCGCCGTGTACGCGAGGAACTTCGGTGGCCACCTGGACGTGTCGGACTGCAGGTTCGCGGACATGGCCGAGCACGACGGCGAGTACCAGCACTGGACGTGCGCGGTCTGCGTCGACGGCGCACAGCCGGGCCGCAAGGGCATGATGCGGTTCAACCGCAACACCCTCATCGGCACCACCACGCCGGCGCTGACCGGTGGCGCGCCCGGCGGCATCTTCTTCGCCCCGGTCACCGACTACCCGAACGGACTTGGCACCGGCGCCACCATCGAGGCGATCGGAAACTGGTTCTGGGGGATCGGGCAGCACTGCGCGAACAACGACATCGCCGCTCTGCACACCTATCCGATGACCCTCGGCGCCCGATTCATCGGCAACTACTTCGAGGCCTGCGGGTTCTCCGCGATCGCCGCGAAATCGTGCCAGGACGTCGTGATCGCCGACAACACCGTGCTGAACGGCCAGATCTCGGCGAAGAACATGTCCGCGGAGGGCGCGATCTCGGTGGTGATCGGCTACCAGGCGGGGTCGGCTGCCCGGTCCCGGGCGGTCGTGACTGGCAACATCGTCGACAATCCGGGTGGGGAGTCGACGGCAATGCGGCAGGTGGGCATCGCGGTGCGCGGCGACCCCGACTCCCCGGCCACGGACTGCCTCGTCTCGAACAACATCGTCTACGAGTCGGGGCAGGCCGGGATCGGAGTCAGCTACGTCAACGGCATCACGATCGCCGACAACATCGTCCGCGCGGGCACGACCGGCACGACGTTCACCGAGTTCGGGATCAGGGTGGACCAGACGCGGGGCGACGTCATCCTGTCCGGCAACCGCGTGCACAGTCCGAACGGGCACGGCCTGTTCGCGCTCAACGCGGTGGACACGGCCCGGTTCTTCCTGCACGGCAACGTCTTCGAGCACACGGCGTCGGGCGGGTACGGGGTGCTGCTGCGCGGGGTCGGGCTGGCGAAGTTCACCGGAAACACGATCAACGCCGATCCGGGCGTCGCGCTGTCGATCACCACGAACGGGACCCACGACGTGGGCCGCTTCATCTGGGACGCGACGAACACCATCGAGGCGGGCGCGATCTCGATCTCCTGGCCGAACGTCACGACCGCGTCCGGGCAGTTGATCGGCACCGGCAGCCCCGAGGGGGTGGTGGCCGCGCCGGTGGGCACGACGTACACCAACCTCTCCGGCGGAGCCACCAGCACGCTGTACGTCAAGACGTCCGGCACCGGCAGGACCGGCTGGACCGCCAAGTAAGGGTCCCTACCGCTCGGCCCCACGGGCGGCTCGCGCTCGCGGCCGACCGGTTCGGATCACACCCGGGGCCTGCTCACCCGCGCGGGGTGAGGACGACTCACCCGCCCGGACGACATCGTGGAGATCGCGTGCGGTCGGTGGACCGACCCACGCATCACGAGGAGGTGACCGGGAATGACTGCTCGAGTGGTGGCGGATCCCCGACGCGGGGCCGTGCTGCGTGTGGTCGGCGCGTCCGACGCGCGAGGAGCCCGGCAGGCAGGCCGACGGAGCCCGATGCGGCGCCGGCGCGGCCCGGCGGGGCCGCCGCGCCGCGACGACGACCGACGCTGGGTCAACGAGGAACGGGGGTGGGAAGATGGCTGAGCAGTTCATATCGGCGATCGAGTCCTCGCTGGACAAGACGAACCTGATCCTGAAGGACATCGAGAACGCGTACGGCTGGCCCAAGGAGCAGCGCAACCAGTCGTACGCCGCGTTGCGGACCGTGCTGCATCTGTTGCGGGACCGGATGCCGGTGCAGGAGAGCGTCGAGTTCGCGCAGCAGCTGCCGGTGGTGGTGCGCGGTATCTACTTCGACGGGTGGAAGCCGTCCGACGTACCGGTGAAGCTCAACCGTGAGGACTTCCTCTACGAGGTCCGGCAGGGCTTCCCGTACGACGTGGAGGGCGGCACCGAGCGGGTCGTGCGGGTGGTGCTCGACACCCTGCGCCGGCACGTCACCCAGGGCGAGTGGGAAGACGTCAAGGACACCATGCCCCGGGATCTGGCCAGGATGATGCCGTGAGGTGACGCCGGCCCGCCCCGATCCGGGGGCGGGCGGGTCACCCCGCTGAGGCGCGGCTCACCTGAAGTCCGTCCCTTCGGCACAGGGCGGCGAACGTGACAGCGTCGGCGATCGCCGCGCCGCCCGGGTCGTTGTTGAAGTAGACGTACGCCGACGCCTCGCCGAACGTGTCGCCGAGCCGGCGCACCCACGATGCCAGCGCGGCGCGGCCGTATCGGGGATGCGGGCGGGCGCGCCCCTCGTGCAGGCGCAGGTACCCGAAGTCCGTGGTACGCCACAGCGGCGTCACCGGCCGGCCGAGCCGGTCCGCCCAGACCAGCGCCGCCCGGCGCCGCCCGGCGCCGCTCGAGCGTCGCCCGGGTGACAGCGGTCCACCAGGAGGCGTGCCGAGGCTCCACCGCCACGCGCACGTCGGGCGGGAACAGCCGCAGCGTGGCGTCGAGCGCCGGCACGTCCGCCGCGAGGGTGGGCGGCAGTTGCAGCAGCACCGGCCCGAGCCGGGAGCCGAGCGCCGTGGCCCGGTCGAGAAATCTCGCCACCGGCTCGGCGGGCTCGCGCAGCCGCTTGATGTGGGTGAGGTAGCGGCTCATCTTCACCGCCACGCAGAAGTCGTCGGGCGTACGTGCCCGCCACGCCGCGAAGGTGTCCCGCTCCGGCAGCCGGTAGAAGGCGTTGTTCACCTCCACCGTGGCGAACCGCCCGGCGAAGTGCTCCAGCCAGAGCCGTTGCGGCAGCCCGGCCGGGTAGAACCGGCCCCGCCAGTCGCGGTACTGCCAGCCCGACGTGCCGAGCAGGATCACCCTTGGCCGACCTGCTCGCCCCGCCCCGTCCAACGGGCCCCGCCGAACTCCGGGTCCTCGGGGTGGCTCACGGCCAGGGCGCGCTGCCGGTCCCCGGTCACCGGTTCGAGTGGAGTCACCGCCGGCTCGGTCATCGACACCTCCTGCGCTCGTCCGGCTCATCCTGCCACCGCCGGAGACCGCCCGCCGGGTGAGCGGCCGCCCGCCGCCCGCTCAGGGGTGCCTCGTCGTGGCGCCGGGCTCACCGCGAACCGGCCGTGCCCGCCGGGCCGGACGTCTACGGTGAGGTTAGGGAAGCGAGCGTACGGGTAGCACTCGCTGCACGATGATCCCCTGCGTACGGCGGGGCGGCACGAGGGAGCACCGATGGCACTCAGCGACGACGACATGACCACCAGCGGCGCCGGTGGCGCCGAGGGCCCGGCCGACGGCGGTGCGACGCCGGGCAAGCAGGACGGTGGCGCGGACGGCGGGGCCGAGGGCCCGGCCGATGGTGGTGCGACGCCGGGCAAGCAGGACGGTGGCGCGGACGGCGGGGCGGAAGGCCCGGCCGATGGTGGTGCGACGCCGGGCAAGCAGGACGGTGGCGCCGACGGCAGTGCTCGCTGACGAATGGTGATGACGCGTAACGACCCGCCGGGCGGCCACGGCCGCCCGGCGGCGCCGTCCACGACCGGGTCGGCGGCGCTCGCCCGGTGCGTGGCAGTCGAACCGGCGAAGTTCGCCGCCGCGCACTGGGGTCAGACCCCGCTGCTCTCCCGCTCCGACGAGTTGCCCGACCCGGTCGGCTTCACCGACTTGTTCAGCCCCGCCGACGCCGACGAGTTGCTCAGCCGGCGCGGCCTGCGTACGCCCTTCCTGCGCATCGCCCGTGCCGGCGAACTCGTGCCACCCGGACGCTGGACCGGTGGCGGCGGCGCCGGGGCCGAGATCGGCGACCAGGTGCTCGACGAGCGGGTGCTGGAGCAGTACGCAGCCGGCGCGACCCTGGTGTTGCAGGGTCTGCACCGCACCTGGCCGCCGCTGATCGACTTCGCCCGCGATCTGGGTCTCGCGCTCGGCCAGCCGTTGCAGGTCAACGCGTACCTCACCCCGGCCGGGAACCAGGGCTTCGCCACCCACTACGACACCCACGACGTCTTCGTGCTCCAGGTGGACGGGCGCAAACACTGGCGGGTCCACCCGCCGGTGCTGCCCGATCCGCTCGAGCGGCAGCCGTGGGGCGGCCGAGCCGACGAGGTCGCCGCCACCGCGCAGGGGCCGGCCGCACTCGACGTGGTGCTCGCCCCCGGTGACGCGCTCTACCTGCCGCGCGGTTGGCTGCACAGCGCGCAGGCGCAGGAGTCCAGTTCGCTGCACCTGACCGTGGGCGTACGCGCCCTGACCCGCTACGCGCTGGTCGAGGAGTTGCTGGCGCTCGCCGTCGAGGACCGCCGGCTGCGTGCCGGCCTGCCGCTCGGCACGGACGTGGCGGACCCGGACGCCATCGAGCCGGAACTCACCGAGACGGTCGAGGCGCTGCGGGACTGGCTGCTGCGCGTCGATCCGGCGGCGGTCGCCGCCGGGCTGCGACGACGTGCCTGGCCGGCCGCCCGGCCGGCGCCGATCCGCCCGCTCGCTCAGGCCGCCGCGATCGAGGCGCTGGACGCCGACAGCCGGCTCACCCTGCGCCCCGGGCTGCGCTGGCAGCTTGCCCCCGAGGGCGCGGACCGGGTGGCGCTGCGGCTGTTCGACCGGACCGTCACGCTGCCGGCGCAGTGCGAAGCGGCCGTTCGCGCCCTGCTCACCGGTACGGTCGGCCGGGTCGGCGACCTGCCCGGCCTTTCGGAGGACGCCGACCGGCTCGTCCTGGCCCGCCGCCTGCTTCGCGAAGCGGTGGTCGTCCCCGCCTGAGCCGCGATCAGCCGCCGCGTACCGCTCGGCCGGGACCGCCGTTGCGTGCCGGCGGGCGGAGGCGGCCGCCGCGCCGGTCAGCGGAAGAGGACCAGCAGTATCACGGTGGCCACCACTCCCGCGGCGAGCACCACGGTGATCGGGCGTGGCCCCAGCACGGCGTTCCGCCGGTCGGCCAGCACCTTCGCCGGCACCAGCCCGACCAGTGGGCCGAGCAACGTCACCACCAGCGCCAGCACCGGCATCCCGACCGCCAGGTCGCCGCCGTAGCCCACCCCGGCCGCGCGGGCAGCCGTGCCGAGGGCGTACGCGAGCACGGCGCCGGCCACCCCGCAGGCGGCCAGCAGCGGGTTGGCCGAGCCGGGCAGCTCACCCGGTTGGCGGGTGCGGTCGAGCAGCTCGCGCACCCGGCCCAGCAGCAGCACCGGGTCGGCGTCCACCCTCGACGTGGGCGGCGGCGGGCCGGCCAGCCGCCGTCCGGCGGCGCCGAGCCGCTCGCGCAGCAGCTGCCACAGGTGCGCCGCCTCCGTGTCCACCTGTTCCTGCAGCTCCCGCGCGGCGGCCAGCTCCCGTTCGGCGTGTGCCACCTGTTCCTCGGCCTCGGCGACGGCGCGTTGCGCGGCGGCGCACTGCTGTTCGTGCCAGGTCCGCGCCTCCTCCCGCTGGGCGTGCACGCGGGCGCTGAGGTCGGCCAGCCGGCGCACCTGTGCCGCGTAGGTCTCACTGGCGACTGGTTGGTTCATCGTGACGGTCCATAGGGGATGATCACTTGGCCGGTGCGGTGCACGGCCCGGTCGAAGAAGAGCCCACGCCACGGGCGGGGATACCAGTCCGGGCCGCCGCTGCCTGGATAGAGCGAGGAGCCCAGCTCACCGCCGTGCGTGTCGAGGGCCACCCAGGCGCCGATCTGGTCGGTGCGCGCAGCCGGCCCGCCGAGGTCGGCGCGCATCCGCGCCACGCCCCGCCACCAGGCCAGCACGTGGGTACGCCGTTCCGGACCGTCGTGCAGGATGCGGCGCAGCTGCTCCAGCCCGGTACGCCGGCCGACCCGGGCAGCCAGCGCGCCGGCCGCCGCGTCCACCGCGAACAGCAGCAGGTAGTGCGGGTCCCCGGAGGTGCCCAGCCCCTCCGCGGTCTCGGCCATCAACTCGGGGACCGTCTCCTCGTCGTACCAGGCGGCGTCGTCGGCGAGGTCCTCGTAGAGCGCGCGGGCTATCGGATCGGCGTCCGGGTCGAGGCAGGCGATGGAGAACCGGGCGGTGCCCGGGCGGTGCTGCCGCGCCAGCGAGCGGGCCGCCGCGTCGAGCACCGCGCACGCCTCGTCGACCCGGGTGCCGAGCACCGCCAGGTTCCGTCCCGGCGCCCGGGGCAGCCGCAGCGCCGCCGAGCGGGCCTGCACGTCGATGATCTCGCCGAGCAGCGCGACGGGGCCACGGATCGTACCGTCGTCGGGGGTCAGCGCTCGGAAGTCCGGCGCGTCGACCAGCCGGGGGATCGCGTCGCCGTCGAAGAGCCGGGCCGGCGCGGCGTCCTGCGGCCGCATCCGCCACAACCGGTGTTGCAGGCCGCTCCACGTCTCCCAGTCACTGGCCGAGGGGATCCGGGCCACCTGGTTCCCCTCCGGCAGCCCCGACTCGGCGTTGATCACCGCATGCCAGCGGGGCAGCGACTGAGCCGCGTCGTTGCGCTCGGCGAGGATCCGCAGCGCCTTCGGCAGCGCGATCCGCAGGGTGAACTGGGCGACCAGGGCCGGCCGCCCCCACAGCGCCTCGATCCCGCGTACGTCCTGCGAGGCGAGCACCAGGTGGATGCCCTGCGACCGGCCCCGGCGGGCCAGGTCCTCCAGCAGATCGGCGGCCTCCCGGGCGACGACGTCCCGCCCGGCGAGCAGCATCTGGAACTCGTCGACCACCGCCACGATCCGCGGCCAACGGCCGGTCGGGTCCACCGCGCGCAGCTCGGCGAGCTTGGTGACCTCGTGCTTCTTGGCCGCGTCGGCGCGCCGGCGCAGCTCCTCGGCGAGGAACCGCAGCAGTGCGAGGCCGAACTCCCGGTCGGTGTTGACGTTGATCCCCACCAGCCGCATGTGCGGCAGCCAGCTCGGGTCACGCCGGCCCTGCGCGAACCGGGCGAACGACACCCCCTCCTTGAAGTCGAGCAGGTAGAACTCCAGCTCGGCGGGGGAGTAGCGGGCGGCGAGCGCCCCGATCCAGGCGAAGATCAGGTTGGTCTTGCCGGTGCCGGACGGGCCGCCGATCAGTGCGTGTGGCGGGTAGTCGCCCAACGTCAGCAGCACCGGCCGCCCGTGCGGCCCCTCGCCGATCGGCGCGCTGAGCCCGGTGGCGGAGTCCTCCCGCCACATCCGATCCGGCGGCGGCAGCAGGTCGGTGAACGGGGCCGGCGGCGGGCCGGCGTTCACCCGGGCGGCCACGTCCCGGCAGGTCTCGGTGACCAGCGCCGCCGGCGGCGACGGGTCGAGCGCAACGGGCAGGCCGGGCGGACCACCGATACGCGTACCGTCCGGCTCGGCCACCAGCCTGGTGACCGTCGGGTCGTCCGGCAACGCCACCCCCCGGACCACCAGATGCACCCCGCACGCCGCGCCCGTGCGGACCACCCGGTCGAGCTGGCCGCGCTCGTGCCGGGACAGCTCGTCGCCGCCGAGCAGTACCGCCACCCGCCACGGCTCAGGCCGGCGGCCGGTCGTGGCGGCCAACTCCCGCAGCGAGCTGTGCTCGCCGGCCAGCACCGTCTCGTTGATCCGGCGGATCTGCTCGACCAGGTCGTCGAGGAGCCGGCTGAGGCCGCCCGGCCCGACGAAGGTGAGCAGTCCGGCGGTGCCGAGCGGGGCGAACCCGGCCAGCCCCCCACCCAGGTGTTCCGGGTCGTACCCCATCAGCCGGACGGCGCCGGGGTCGGCCCGGCCGAGGGCGCGCAGCAGCAGCGCGGAGACCACCGCGTCGCAGCCGTCCCGGTCGGCGCCGGAGAGCTCTACGTGGCCCGCGTCGAGCAGCGGTACGAGGGCCGGCACCGGCTCGGCGCCCGGGATGCCGAGCGTGCCGACCCGCAGCGCGCCGGGCGGCTCGGAGCGTTCGGCGGGCGTGGCGTGCCAGCGGGACCACTCCTCGGCGGCGGCGCCGGGCGCCTCCCACCGGGCGGCCTCGGCGGCCCGGTCGGCCAGCTCGACGATCCGAGCGGCGTGCCGCTCGTCGATCTCGGCGAGGCGGCGGTCCCGTTCCGCGCCGACCCGCGCCGGCACCTCGGCGGCGGCCCGGCGAACGCGGGCCAGCCGCTCCCGCCCGGCGGTCAGGTCCGTCTGGGCGGC
>NZ_JBEXFP010000041.1:0-62984 GCF_040606825.1 Micromonospora sp. NPDC005367
GGCGCAGCCGGGGGCGCAGGCGCAGCCGGGGGCGCAGGCGCAGCCGGGGGCGCAGCCGGGGGCGCAGGCACCGGAGCGGCCGTGGGTTCGGCGGCAGGCACAGGCACAACGGTGGTTGCGGGCGCAGACATGACCGGCGCCACCGGTACGAGCAACGGCCCGGCGAACGGCACAACCGACGACACCACGGCTGATACCGGGACCACCGGGGGGACCTCTAACAACAGCGGAGCGCCGGCCGGTGTCAACGGTGCGGACAACGACGCGACGAGTCTCGCTCCGGCCACCGGCGTGAACGACAACTCCAACGCCGACAACGGCCTCAACACCGATGACGACTTCAACATCGAGAATGGTCTCAACGCTGCACCGACCAACGGCACCGACACCACCGTCGACACCCCGCGCGGCGGCCACACCACCGACAGTGGTGGCGCACGAGGCAACACCCCCACCGCAGCAGTTGATGGAACCACGACCGCAGCAACGGGCAACACCTCGCCGACCGGTCCGCAGTCCCCGCAGACCGCCATCATCAACCCAACGGCTGTCGCCACCACCAACCCGGCCGGCCCTACCCCGACAAGCCTCCCTGGGGGGTTACCGGGATTCGACAGCGTCACCCCTTCGCACGGCGACGGTGCCGCTGGTTCCGATTCACCCGGCCGGTATTCCCCGTCCATCTCGCCCGAGCCATCGACAGTCTCTGCCCCGGTCCAAACGCCCACCTCGCCGGCTACCAACCCCACGAACCCGTCGTCCATCACGCAGCCGGCAGCCACGTCACCCACCCCGGCCGGCACGGGCACGGCGAACTCGTTGGACTCTTCTTCCGCCACGACGCAGCTCTCGTCGACGGTTTCGACGCTCGGCGTATCCACACCGCCGGCTCCGGTCACGGCGGACCAGTTCACCGGGGACAGGTTCGTGGCGGATTCGCTTGTCGTCGACCCTGGGCCACTCGATCAGACGACGAGCATCGCCGAGCCCTCACCTGAGCAGCCGGCCGAGCCCACACCGCTTCCTTATGCTGCGGCTGCTGATTCGAACTCCAGCGACACGACGACGCCCCCCGGCGCCACGTCGACCACGCCTTCGACCGGCACCGCGACGGGTCGGAGCGTCCGGCCCCATGCTGGAACACGCGCAACCGACGACCGGTCATCCACCGCCGAGGTGGTCACCGCCGACGACGTTGCACTAGACGACGGCGTCCGACCACCATCGGGGCTGCCCGCACCGGTGCAATCGGCTACCCAGAACCTCACCGTAGAGATACCCGGACCGGCACAACTTACCGATCGGAATCTCAGCACGGACGTACCCGCGTCGGTCCCACCGACCAGCGTCACCGCAGTGGCGCCCGCTGTCGGTACGCCGGCGGATTCGGCACCGGAATCGGCTGTGGGGGACAATGTTTCGGGTTTGCGGTGGTGGGGTTCGGACCTGCCAGGCGAGCGGGACCGGCGAGCTGCTCTGACCGACACGTATCCGTGGCTGGAACAAGTCAGCGAACAGCCCCCCACCAGCGACGACGAGTTGTCGAACTGCTTCTACACCGCGATCGCGTTCCACCAGTCATGGGACTCCGACCAGGTGTGGCAGGCACCCGCCGACACCGGCCCCGCATCGTTCCAGTCCATCCGCAACTACGCCAACTCCACCGCTGACCCGCACGAGCAGGGCATCGAGCCACGCGAGTTCGTTCAGGTCACCGGCGACTACCAGACCATCGCCGACATATTCACCCAGGCCCCAGACAACGCCCACGGATTCCTCGTCATCGGCCCGGAACCAGGACAACCCACCCACGTGATCAACGTGGTGAAAACCTCCAACGGCCCCGTGTTCATCGACAGCCAAACCGGCCAAGCAGCAGAACTACCACCACACCCACACGACCTACTCTTCATCCCAGTAGGCACCACCCCCGTCACCATCCCCGGCACCGCAACGACAGCCGAAACACTCGACAACAGCCGAAAACCACCAACAGGAAAACGGGGTCCCGCCAAGCCGGGCGATCTTGAAGGACTACGGAAGGCGATCGACAAAGCGGGGGCGAACGGCCTGAACCGCACCCAGATCCGCGACAGGTTTACTTATCTCGATGCAGATGCCATCGGCGGGCTGCTGGTCGATCTCGCCAACACGTATCCCGGCACCTACCAAGCCTGGGAACAACCCAACGGCCGCACCAGGCATAGGCGGAGGACTGATCCGAGCACCGGGGTTGACTATCCGCACCCTCCCGAGGGCAGCAACCTCAGACCACTCGGCCAGGCCGGCTCGTCCGCCGCCGCCAATCTGGAACAGCCGCGGCGGGCTACCAGCAGCGAAAAACTTCTGACACGGCTACGGAAGGCGATCGACAAAGCTGGGGCGCAGGGCCTGAACCGCAGTCAGATCCACAGCGGGGTAAAACTTCCTGCAGGCTCTCTCGACGGGCTACTGGGCGATCTCGCCAACACGTATCCCGGCGCCTACCAAGCCTGGGAACAACACACCGCCCGCTCTCCTGATCTGCGTTTTGTGCGGCGGGTAGCTGATCCGAGCTCCGGGCTTGACTATCCGCCTCCAGTCGGGGCCAGCAACCTTCGCCCACTCGGCCAGGACGGCTCGCCCGCCAATCTGGAACGGCTGCGGGAGGCGATCGACAATGCCGGGGCGCAGGGCCTGAACCGCACCCAAATCTACATGCAGGTGTTCCACAACCATCTTTCTAAAGACGTCCTCGATGACCTGCTGAACCAGCTTGCCGACACGTATCCGCACACCTACCAAGCCTGGAAAAAACAAAGCGGCCTTACCCATCTGAGTGTTGTGGGGCGGATAGCTGATCCGAACACCGGGCTTGACTATCCGCCTCCGGCCGGGGGCATCGACATCCACACACTCGGCCAGGACAGCGACCTGGAAAAGCTGCGGCGGGCGATCGACAATGCCGGGGCACCGGGCCTGAGTCGCACCCAGATCTACGTCCAGGTATTCAGCGACCGCCTTCGTGTAGACACCGTTGACGGGTTGCTGAACCAGCTCGCCGGGACGTACCCCCACACGTATCGGACCTGGGTACAACGATCTCATTTCGTGGGTCGGATAGCTGCTCCCGACGGCAGCGGGGACTACGAGCTCCCATCGGGTGCGCACAAGGTCGCGCCGCTCGAGGAACATCCTTCCATGCGCGCGATCCAGGCTCAAACGACGTTGGCGCAGCATGGACGGGTGCTGAATCAGGCGCCATTCGATGGGGACTGTTTCTTTCACGCATTCGCGAGCACCATGTTGGCTGAACTTGCGAGGGACCCAAGCCACACTCCCGATATGTTGCGGCAGTGGCGGGAGCAGTTGGATGTCCAAGCGCTGCGGACCAGGTTGGCGAACCTGGCACGCCCACGGACAATAGACCGCCCGGAGAATCCTCCGGTGCCCCATCTTGTGCTGGATGCGGCCATCAGCGAAGAGACCGCCGCCTATGCTCGCGAGTTGGATGTTCCCCCGGCCATGCTGCTGGCGCAGTGGAGTATGAGCGGACAAGCGGATCAAGCGCTGGGGAGGATAAGGGCTCAGATCCGCACGCGGGGTTCGTGGGACAACGCCGGCGGGGAGTTGGTTCCATATCTGGCGGCAGCCGCTTTCAACGTGCGGATCCTCGTCGTCTATCCCGGCGAGGGGCGGACCCAGATGATCGGTGGCGGCAACGGGCCGGTCATCACCTTGTACCGGCCCGATCGCAGTCATTGGGATGGTACCGTCCCGACCGGGCATGACGGGAACATACAAATGTTTCCGGTCGACACCTCTGATGCAATGGTCGCCGGCTTGGACCAGGCGATCAAAGACCTGGAAGAAAAGGTTCAGAACGACGGCGGCGATCCGGCCGTGGATAAGACCATCCGCTTTCTACGTGAAAAGCAGGCCAATTGGGCGCGGCCTGTCGGCTCGCTGGACCAGCCTGCTGGCGTCGAACAGTCCGCCCCGCCTTACGGGGATTGGCGAGGCGACCACGTGGGGGGCGATGTTTCGGGTTTGCGGTGGTGGGGTTCGGACCTGCCAGGCGAGCGGGACCGGCGAGCTGCTCTGACCGACACGTATCCGTGGCTGGAACAAGTCAGCGAACAGCCCCCCACCAGCGACGACGAGTTGTCGAACTGCTTCTACACCGCGATCGCGTTCCACCAGTCATGGGACTCCGACCAGGTGTGGCAGGCACCCGCCGACACCGGCCCCGCATCGTTCCAGTCCATCCGCAACTACGCCAACTCCACCGCTGACCCGCACGAGCAGGGCATCGAGCCACGCGAGTTCGTTCAGGTCACCGGCGACTACCAGACCATCGCCGACATATTCACCCAGGCCCCAGACAACGCCCACGGATTCCTCGTCATCGGCCCGGAACCAGGACAACCCACCCACGTGATCAACGTGGTGAAAACCTCCAACGGCCCCGTGTTCATCGACAGCCAAACCGGCCAAGCAGCAGAACTACCACCACACCCACACGACCTACTCTTCATCCCAGTAGGCACCACCCCCGTCACCATCCCCGGCACCGCAACGACAGCCGAAACACTCGACAACAGCCGAAAACCACCAACAGGAAAACACCGTTCCGTCAAACCAGACGACCTCCAACGGCTGAAGGACGCGATCGACAACGCCGGTGAGAAAGGTCTGGCCCGAGGCGACATCTACCACGTATTTTCGGGCCATCTTCGTCAGAACGACATCGATGGTCTGCTGGAGCAGGTCGTCAACGAGCAGCCCAACACCTACCAGACATGGAAACAACGCACCGGCCCCCGTAGTTATTTACATTTTGTGGGTCGGAGGGTTGATCCGAGCATCAGGGCGAGCGATCAGCGCCTCACCGAGCGGATCAACGTCCATCCGCTCGGTGAAGACCCAGCCGGCGCGAGCAAACTGGACCGGTTGCGGGGGGCCATCGACAATGCCGGCGCGCGTGGCCTGACACGCACCGACATTGACGGTCTGTTCAAAAAGGCACTCAACGCGACCAGTATCGATGGTCTGCTGAACGAGCTCGCCAACGCGCATCCCAACACCTACCAGACCTGGCGACAACGCGTCAGCAACGGTAACTATGTACAGTTTATGGGGCGGAACGTTGACCGGACCGCTGGGGAGAGCGATCAGGCCCTTGGCAGGCGCGTCGACGTACGCCCACTCGGTCAGTCCGGATCCCAGGCCGCCGTCGATCTGGACCGGCGCCAGACCGATCTGTACCGGCTGCGAGAGGCGATCGACAACGCCGGGGCAAAGGGCCTGAATCGCACCGAGATCCTCATCGACGTATTCCACAAGCGCCTTCTTAAAGAAGATATCGACGGGCTGCTGGGCCGGCTTGCTGCCGAGAATTCAGGCGTCTACCGGACCTGGTCGCAAGGCAACGGTCGTTTTGTGGGTCGGGTGGCTGCGCCTGGCAGTCGCCTGACCTACGTTCTCCCGCCCGGGGCATTCAATGTCGAGCCGCTTGGTCCGCGCACGGATGCTGGTTCAAGTGGGCTGCATGCGCTGGTTGACGATGCTGCTGAGCAGCAGGGTCTTGCCGTGGCTGGCGCGTCGTCGCAGCCGGTGGTTTCTGATCCTCCTGCGGAGGTGACGGCGGTGATGACGTTGGCGAGTCATGGGCGGGTGTGGATGCCTGTGCCTCCGGATGGGGATTGTTTTTTCCGTGCGTTCGTAGGCACGATTTTTGCTGAACGTGTGAGAGACCCACAATTCCCGCGTGAAGAGTTGCGGATTTTCGAGGGCATGAGAGTCCAGGAGTTGCGGGACATGTTGGCGGATCTGGTACGCCCAGGGGTAGTAGACAGGTCGGAGAATCCTCCGGTGCCCCCGGCTGTATTGGAGATGGCGATCAGGGATGTGACCGACGTCCAGGCCCACGGGCGGGGTATGTCCGTGGAAGATGTACTGCGGAGGATCCGTGATCAAATCCGCACGCCGCGTTCGTGGGACAACGCCGGCGGGGACTTGGTTCCGTATCTGGCGGCGGCCGCATTCAACGTACGGATCCGCATCATCTTTCCCGGCGCGAGTCAGGGGCAGGTTCAGGAGATCGGTGGCGGCAACGGTCCGGTCATCACCTTGTACCGATCCGATCGCAGTCACTGGGACAGTACCGCTCCACCCGGACCTGCCCGGGATATGCGGACGTTCCCCGCCGATACCTCCGATGCGATGGTCGCCGGGCTGGACCAGACGATCAACGATTTGGAAGAAAGGATCCGGAACACCGGTGGCGACCCGGCCGCGGATGAGACTCTCCGCCGTCTCCGTGAACAGCGGGCCACCTGGGCCCGGCCTGTCGGCTCGCTGAACCAACCGGTTGGTATCGAACAGCCCACCTGGGCGGGTGAGGACTCGCGGGGTACGCCGTCGCCTCAGTCGGTGCCGGGCGTGTGGGCGGATGGCCTATACCCGCCCGCGGGTGGGGCCGGTCGCGGTGGGCCCCGGACAGGCGGCGGTAGTAGGGGCTCGGGGGGACAACCCGCGCGAGATGCGTGGGTATCACCGCGGGCGGTGACCGCGTGGCGGGCCGCTGCAGAACTGGTGTCCCAAGACCCGACCGATGGCACGTCGGCGGACCGGTTGGCGGAGTGGGTCGCCACTGTCGAAGTCCGCACCCACGAATCCCCGACGCCTCTCGTGGACTGCCTGCCCCGGGCACTGGGAGCCTTCACCGCACTCCACGGACGGCTCGGTAACGGTCACTCGCTCGACGACAGTTTCCTGACCACCCCGACCGTCGCCGACCTGGAAACGCTGCTCGACGCCCGCCTGTCGCCGGCACGCGACATCAGCATCGACGATCTGTGGCAAGCAGTACGAGGCACCCCAGGCATGATGGTGCTTGTTCACGCGCGCCCCTCCAACATGGTCGGCCACGTCTACTGGCTCTTCGCCGACGACCGCTCCAACCCGGTGATACCCCGATGGATCGACACCCAGCGCTCTGGGCTCTTCAGCGACAAGGCTCAAGATCACGACCCACACGCCACCGCCCTCACCGACCCGCGCACGCAGCTGCTCGTACTCGATGAAACCGGCCGACCGAGTACCGTCACGGAGTTGCTGGAACGGTTCGCGCGGGCTGGGGACCAGCCGCCAGGGTTGCCGCCCGGAACTGGGTCAGCTCGGCCGGCTGAGGTGGTCACCACCGTCGACGCCCTACTCGACCCGAACTCGGGTGGGAACCCCTCGTCCTATGGTGAGCGTCCGGGGGCCTCGGGCAGCCGTGGCGGCGCCCCGAATTCTTACGAGAGCGTTCTCGGTCACCTGCGAGCGGCGGTGCGTCCCGACGCCTCAGCGACGGAGGGCGGGACGCTCGGCCCAGATCTATTCGGAACCCATCGGGCACCCGCGCTGCCCAACAGGTTCCCGTTCATCGACGCCAACCGTCTCCGGACGACGCAGATCCCCGACCTGTTCGAGATGTTCGACCTCACCTCGTCGCGCACGCCACGCTTCGATCTGAGCGCTGCCGACCTCAGAGACGACGACAGTCGAGTCTTCAGTGCGACCGGGTCGGACATGCCGTTGGTGTTCCACGCGATCTGGCTCGGCGGGGCCTTGCCACAGCGGTACCACGACAATCTCGCCGCTTGGGCGGCTGGGGTGGGCGCCGCCAACGCCATGTTCGTGCTCTGGACCGACACTCCCAGGTCTCAGTTCCGGGCCGCTCCCCCAGGCACCGAGCTGGCGGGCATGCTCGAGTGGGCCCGGGGAGCCGGCGCCGTGCTGCTGAACGTCGATGAGCTTTTCTCGGACCGTTCGCCCATGTCGCTCGACGAGCAATATCGGACCGAGATGAACAAGCTGGTGAACAGCGGGTTCGGTGCTGCCAGCGACATCTTGCGCCTCGAGATCCTCTATCGCTACGGGGGTATCTACACGGACGTCGACAACGAGTTCCGGTCCCTGGTGGGGCTCAGAGAGCTTTTTGACGGTGAGGGCTTCGCGGTGCACACACGTGGGGTCGCCAATTCCGCGTTCCTCGCCGCCCGCCGACACTCCTTCATCGAGGCGGCGCTGTCGACAATCCAGCGGAACTATGGAATCACCCAGCCGGCGCTTTACCAGAACCAGCGCTGGCCGTATGAACATTCCGAGCAAGACACCAATCGCGTAGTGCGAACGAGATATGGCGCTCTTCGGCGTCACTCGATCGTCCTGCGAACCGGTCCATTGAGCCTGTTGGAGACGGTGCAGAGGCACGGTTACCGCGAGGGAGCCCAGCCCGGGTACTTCCCGGGACTGCCCAACCTCGAGCGCCAGCTGACCGTTGGCAGCGCAGGTAGCTGGCGACGAACTGAGCGTCCACTATCGGCAAACCGAACCTGGTCCACTGGTTCGGAGGGATGGGTGGCGATCAGGGTGGTCTCGACGCTCCTACGCCACCTGCGTAATCGCCCCGGAGACCTCTACCTCACCGCGGTGGCCCCGGTGATTGACGGTACGCCGAACCCGCGGGCGGTCTGGGATGCCGTACTCACCTTCATCATGCAACTTCCAGGCGTTGCCGGAAGTATCACGACGATCACCCACCGAATGGCTTACGGTGATGACTCAAATGAGCTGGTGGATAGCGTTCCCGACTACGTACTAGCCCGTTTCGGAGTCACCCAGTCGAATCCCCAACGGTGGATCCTCGGCGAGCTGCAAAGCTGGCTCACCAGGCCGCCCGGCAGCAGCGCCGGACAGTCCCAACCGCCTGCTGGCTGGGGATCATCCAGCTCGGCTTCCAGCGTCAACAGTGCCCGACGGCACGCCCCGCCCGTCTTCGGGCAGCCCGTGCAGCAGCCGCCCACACCGACGACCGCGTATCCCGGCACTCAGCCGATGCAGTACTCGACCGGTGCTCAAAATCCGCCGCAGGGAGCGCCCTACCACCCCAACCCGACTATGCAGTCGACGCAGTACGGACCACCTGTGTTCGGACAGCAACAGCAGCCCAGCTATTCGTATCCGCAGGAACAGCAACCGCGCCCTCTCGGTCGCGGACAGTCAAGGTCGTCGAGGCAGGACAGGCGTTCATCGACTCATCCGTACGGGGGTCCCGGACGAGCATCGGGAGCGGGGTTGGACTGGAGTCCGCTGGTCACCTCGTCCCGGTTCCCTGACGACGCGGCCGTCCTCGAGGTGTTCCCGTGGCTGGCGGAGGTCAACGCGGACGGGTCGCTCGGAGCGGGTTCGAAGGGTGTGCTCGAGACCGACGTGCCGCCCGGGACGGATCCGGCGAGCCTGCCCCCAGGGGTTCTGGACGGATCGCCGTCGACGAACTGTGTGTGGGTGGCGATCGGTGTCGACCAGAGCCTGAACGATCCCGATTCGGTCTGGCAGGTGCCGGCCATGCCGCCAACCCCGGAGACGTATCTCGTCGAATACCAACGCGGCGAGTTGAATCTTCCGGACAGCGAATCTCGGGTCTACCGGACGGATCTAGATTCCGTCCACACCGTGATGGAGGACGCCCCACCGGGGGCTCGCGGGGTGGTTCTGGTGCGCGCACGTACCGTCACACCATCCGCCGGATTGGAGACGTCCCACGCGTTCAACGTCGTACGCCTCGACAACGGAGTCGTCTTCCTCGACGGGCAACGCCCCGGGCTGGCCCACATCCCCACCGACACCGCCGAATACCTCTTCCTCCCCACCACCAACAGCATCAACGAACCCGCACACGCCACCCGCATAGACCCAACCGACAAACGCGGCCCAGCCAAGCCAAGCGACCTGGAAGGGCTAAGCGGCGCGGTGGCCGGGAACCCTCCGGGTCGCGGTGACTCGACGGAGAGCGGGCCGGTCGCTGCGGTGAACAGCCCGGCGACCAGCCGCGGTGTGCCGCAGGGCTGGACCGACGATGGGGATCTGGCGCCGCCGTCGTCGCCGACGTCGCCGACGGCCGGTCAGGTGGTTCAAGATCCGGCACGCCGCTCGTCGGCCGCGGGCGATTGGGTCAATTCCGCCCGGCGGGCCGCGCGGCGCCTGGGTTCACAGGTGAGTCTTCCTGATGGCGTTTCCAAGCGTCTGCCACGGATAGCTAAGACAGTGGACACACGCGTCCGCCTCAACCGGCGGGGCGGGCAGCGGGCGGCCGGGATCCCGGTCGACGTTCGGCCGGGCACGCGGCCATCCGCCATTGCCATCAAAATCGACGTCGACGAGCACCGTGTACTGGATTACGCGACATCGGTAAAGCGTGATCCGCAGGAATCATCGAGCGGGCTCGAGTCGCGGCCACGGTTCAAGCGTCGGCTGTGGCTGCGGGTCGCGCGATCGTATCCACACGCTGAGCACAGCCTGGTCAGGGCAACCGCAGAGGATGCCGACGTCCGTCCGCCCGCGCGACCGCCCGCCGGCTGGTCCCGCCGGATCGTACGGAAGACGCGATCCGCGCCGATGCCCGTCGCGGCGGCATCGGACAGCTTCGCCACTCGGCCGGCCGAGGTGGCTGAGACGCCTCCCGATTCGGGCCGCACCGTTTCGCCCGGTCGGGAAACAGGGCAGAACCGTGCGGATCGTGCCGGTGATGCGGGCCGGCCGGAGCTGGATCCTCCGGTCGGTGTCCGGGTCGCCGGTCCTGTTCCCGCTATGGGCTCGGCATCGACGTCGTCTCGCGAGCCGGCACCGTCGCTGGGGCAGACGGAGAAGCTGCTCCGACGCTTGTCCCGGATGCCCTCGGCTGCCACCAGCCGTATCCGTTACACGGCGCGAGTTCTCGAACGGCTGATCGCCAACGTCCGCCTGCCCGACCGCATCATCGCGATGATGTCACGCGCCACCAACCGGGCGGACGTCAACGCCGAGGCGGATGGCCAGCAGAGCCAACAGCGCACGGTTGAGGTCCGCACCCGGATCGACGTACGGCAGGGCAAGGCATCCATGGCGGCAACCAATGCGGCGTCGGCCGGATCGGGAACGCGCCATCGGTCGAGCAGGGCCCGACTGGCGCTGTACATCAACCGCATCTACCAGAACGCGCCGGACCGACCGGGCCGGCGGACCTCTCCGAACGACGGTGCCCAAGGCATGGTGCGCGGTCGTCCTTCCGGCACACCCGCCACCCGCAGCCGAACGGTGTCTGGGACCAGCCGCCGCTCCCGACTGACGGCAGCGCGCACCACGGCGCCGGTGCGCCGGACATGGACGAGCACGCTTCGGATGCTGACGCAACCGAGACCGCCTCTCCCCTCCTCGAATGTCAACACTCGGGTCGGGGCAGTCCCGTCAGTTGCAGCGGTCCCCACCACCAACGGCATCAACGAACCCGCACGCGCCACCCGCGTAGGCCCAACCGACATGAAAGACACGCCGGTCAGTGGGCCCGGCGAACACCACACCACCGAACGCAGCAACCCTGCCGCCGATAGCCGCGCGTCGTCCCGTCCAACGCCCGCAAACACGGGGCCCGGATCGGAACCGCGGCTGAAGATCGTGCTGGGGGTTCGTAACGTCGCTCTTGTCGGGGCGGGTCTCGAGCCCGACTCGGTTCTGATGTCCGGCCCGGACGAGCTGGTCACCGTGGTCGCCGGTGCCAGAACCGCATTGTGGCAGGGCCCGAACGGGCGGCGGTTCCACGAATCCGTGGAATCGGCACGTCAGGCCGGAGAACCCCATCCGCAAGAGGTGGTTGTCAACACACCTGAAATCATCGCAAGGCCGGATCGGGCGCGTCCGGTCGGCGTGGACGGGCCATCGAACGAGTCACTGATCACCCAGGTTACCGACGTACTGGCCCGGCTTTTCGCTGCCCCGACGACCAACCGGGACCGCAGCACCATCGGCGCGCTCTTCGCCGACTCGGGGTTCGAGGTGAACGACGAGTTCGCCGGCTCGAACGCGTACTATCTGGACAACCTGCATCAGGATCAGCCACTGTGGCTGCAGGGCACGAAGGGCGTATCGCTCGCCGAGGCGCAGGCGTTCCTGTCCGACGCGGCAACGACCGACATGAAGTTGTCGTGGCCCGAGCCGGATTGGGACACACTTATAACTTCACCTCGATTCCCTGACGACGACGCGGTCCTGCAAGTCTTTCCCTGGCTACCCGAGGTCAACGCGGACCGGTCACTCGAAATCGACTCGAACGGCCTGGTCAAGGCCAACCTTCCACCCGGGGTGGAACCAGACAACGTACCCGCGGAGGCTCTCTACGGATCCACGCGAACCAACTGCGTATGGGTGGCCATCGGCGTCGACCAAACCCTGAAGGACCCCCGAATGGTCTGGCAGGTCCCGGCCATGCTCTCCACCCCAGAGGCATACGTCGTCGAATACCAACGCGGTGAGCTGAACCTTTCGAACACCGAATCATTCGTATACCGGACAGACATCGACTCCATCCGCTCCGCCATGAAGGCTGCCCCACCCGGATCACGCGGCATCGTCCTGGTACGCGCGAGGACCACCACACCAACCGGCCTGGAAACCTCGCACGCGTTCAACGTCGTGCACCACGAAAACGGAGTGGTCTTCCTCGACGGACAACGCGCCGGACTAGCCCCCGCCCCCGACGAAGCCGCGGAATACCTCTTCCTCCCCGTCACCGACCGCATCGACAAACCCGAGAACGCCACCCTCGTCGACCCAACTGAGCTAGCGGGCAGGCTAGCCGCCAGAGCCGGCACCGAACACGAACTCCACAGCGGCTACCTGGCGCTCCCCGCCGGGGTCGACCGGAGAACCGTGAAGTACGTTGCCAGGAACGACAGCAATGGCATAACTGCTGTACTCGATCTCACGTACGTTTCCGTCCTACGTTCAGGTACCGAGTATCAGACCGAGTCCGGCATCGACGCTGCTGAGGTCCGAGATGACTCAGTACTTCAGCCGATCATCGAGTTCGTCGATCAGCCGTTCCGCGTATGGAACGGTGAGCAGGGTCTGAGTAGTAATGAAGTAGGTACCTTCCGCAAGCGGACGATCGAGCGCTTCAATGCGGCCTCGGCCAGGATGCTGGAGAATGGCTGGCGGCCGGGTCTGCAGGTACCCCTCGAACAGCTGTTGCCCGCTACCGAGGGATGGCACATAAACCCTGATCTGGCCGGTACCAGGTTCGTGCCGCTGATGCCGGGTGGGATTCCGGACCTGTCCGCCCACTTCAGCGTCGGTATCCGGCTGGCAGCTGTCGGCTACTTTCTCACCGAGCTGTGGGATCACCACTCATGGCACAAAGACAGCCAATATCCGGTGAACGAGATCAAGGACGATGCGACTTCCTTCGCCAACGAGATCGCGGAATGGTTCGGGGCTGCGGTAAGCAACGCCAGGCCGGACGAGGCCCTGCTGCTGGAGAACTTCATGCTGCTCACCTACATGCAGGTGGCCGGCTCGGCATTGAGCCATACCCGCGACAGCCGTGGCAAGTTCTTCACCGCCGCCACTCTGAGAAACTCTTTCCGCAAGGTACGCGGCCTACTGGAGCTACGCCCACGGCATTACCTGAACCACAATGCGCGGCACATTCGCAACCGCTTCGCCGAGATCTTCCTGGCAAGATTCCCCGACTACGATCGGCAATTCCGGGACTACAACGATGAACCCGTCGGCGGTCCGCCGTTCGGGCCATTGAACATCGTCGGAGAGTTCCTGGACGACGCGCTACTCGACTCGCTTCGCAATCCGATAGACAACTCGGTTCGCGCCCCGGTCACCCTCTTCGAAGCGATGAGGGTGCATTCCGAACTCCCCTTGGACACCCGTCCCGACGGTGAACAGATGATCGTGCTCGAGTTGCGGTACTTGTTCAAACCGCTGCTGACAGCGTCCGAGTCGGCCGCGGGGTACGCCACCTTGGAGGAGGCCCTGCGCCGGGCCGAGGAACGCGCCGACCGGGTGCTCGGCGCAGACTTCCCAATCGGTGCGATGGATTCCGCGACTCGCTCCATCGACGGGTTGGCGGGCTGGCACCCCGCCGGTGACCGTGTCGCAGTATTCGACCAGCGGTACGGATGGATACGCGACGTCAACGACGGTGGTCCCGACGCGCACGCCACACGAGAGGCACCAGACCCAGGCTGGCTGGTGAACTGCCTGCTCACCGCGATCAGTACCCACCTGACCATCAGCGAGGGACAAGGCGACATGTTCCACGCCCCACCGCTCGATCCGCGCGTCACACTCGGGACCCGGGACGCGGCGAACTACGCGAACAGCTCCAGGGGAGACGTCGGGCCGGGCGTCGTGCCCCGCCGACTCGTCCGGGTGGAGAGTTACGCCCAGGTCACCGAGGCCCTGGCCAAGGCACCGCTCGGTGCACACGGTTTCCTCACCGTACGGTTGGCCGACCGTCCCGACGGACACGTATTCAACGCGTTCCACGAAGCAGACGGCGTGGTCATCGTCGACAGCCAGACCGGGCAGACATGGCTGCCCGAGAACCCAGAGCAGATCCTGTTCATCCCGGTAGGCCCGATTGACGTGCCGCTCGGCGGGCCCCCAGCCGGAGCCGTGGGCGCGACGCCCACCAGCGTTGCGCACGCCACCGACACCAACGCCGCACGACCGGTGTTGACCGAGGATGATCGGCCGCTATCGCGGGATCCCGTACTTCACGGCCGGGCAACCGAGCGTGACATCGTGGTGGGAGTGCGTAACGTCGCCATCCTCGGCGCGGACCTCCAACCCGGCTCGGTCCTGATGCGGAGCCCGGACCGCATGATCACCGTGGTCGCCGGCACCAGAGCATCGTTGTGGCGGGGCCGCAACAACCGCCTGTTCTACGAGACTGCCGAATCGGCACACCAGGACGGCGAACCCGACCCGGAAGAAGCACCCGTCAACATCCCCGAAATCATCGCCACGCGAGGCCCGACGCGGCCCGGCCCACCCGACGAACACAAAGACGACACACTGGTCAACGACGTGTTCGACATTTTGAGCCGCCTCTGGACCGCCTCGACGGCCAACCGGCCGGACACCACCGTCGGCGCACTCTTCGCCGGTACCGCCTACGAGGTCAACGACGACCTCACCAACTCGTACGCGTACTACCTGAACAATCTGCACCGAGAACAGCCGGTGTACCTGCAACAACAGTCACGGGTCGTATCACTGGCCCAGGTGCAGGCGTTCCTGTCCGACCCACCGACGAACCACCCTGACACCCAGCCCACCAGCGATCCCACCAGGGCGGATTCGTCTGGTACCCAGGCCGGTAACGAGCTCCCGCTTACCGGCGGGCTGGTCGATGATCCGCACAGCCGCTCCCAGACCGACCACCGGGGTGCCTTGTCCGGCACCGACCTCCTCGCTCTCGTGGACAACTCCGGCGAGACCGTCGCGGGTCCGCCACCTCCGGCGGTTGTTGCTCATCGTCCCCCCGAGGTTCCGCAGACGGGACCGGTCGTCCAGAAGGCAGCTTTGCAGGCGATCGTCGATCAGGTGGCCGGGATGGACGCGCCGGCTCAGATCCGATGTGAGGTCCAGGTTCAAGAACTCCGGTCCTTGTTGCATCCGGCGGTCCGTCCTTCTCGCAGCCTTGAGGAAGCAGACGCCGGCGGCACCACGGTGACGGCCCGACTGCTCCCGTCCTGGGCATGGCAGGATCAGGTCACCTGGAGCGAAGCCGGTGACACGATGCGGGCTGCGCCGCCCGGCTCGACGATGCTCTTCGTCGTCCAGCGCGCGAACGGCCCCGGACATGCGTTGGCGCTTCACCGGACTGAGTCGGACGTCTGGTGGCTTGAACCGGGATCCGAGGAGCCCGCGAATCGTGTCAGGTCGGCGATGCCCGAGTTCCCGTCGCTCTATGCCCGAGCCGTGCTCATCGACCCGGACGGCAGCGTGCGGGAGATCCCGCAAGCGGCACGCGGCAAGCTCGCGGCGGCGTTGACGGATCCGCCGACCGGCCGCGTGTTCGGTGCGCTCGGTTTCGAGGCCGAGACGCCCTTCGCGACAACCGTGCCAGAGAACTTGCTCAGACGTGAGCACCTCAAGGAAATTGCGGCCTCCAAGAACCTGGCCATCCACCTCGACGTGCGGAACCAGGTCATCATCGAGCTCGTGTCGCCGCCGTTCAATATCTTGGACGGCGAGCGGGAGTATCGTGACCGTGACGCCGTTCTACGCTCCTTCGAGAATGAGTTGACACGGCTCGCCGAGAACTCTAGGACTCCGCGCTTGGATACGTTCTATTCGTACGAGCGTGGATTCTCGATAACCGAGGATATGGTCGCCGGTTACAACCTGAAACCTTTCGAGGCACTTTCCCGCGACGCCGACCCCCTCCGCGACCTCTATATGCAGTACACGGTCGGAGTGCCGCTGACCGCCATGGATCAGTTTCTAGAGTTTGTCGCGCAGCACACCTATGAGCCTGATCGGGTACCGCTCGTGCGGGCAGCCCGCGCCTTCGCCCGGCGGCTGTCACGGAGATTTCAGCTTAAGGAAGGAGCGCAGCATGAATTCGATGCGATCCGGGACGCCATGGAAATTCGCGGATTCATGTCGATGGCATACACCCATGTGGTGGCACTCGCGCTCGACGAGGTCGCGCAGGTTCTGCAGCAGTCGGCCCGGCTCCGAAAGAACCACCTTCTAGCTGCGTCCCGGTTTTCGCTCGCGGCGATGCGGAACCTGCTCTCCAACCGCGCGCAGGGTTGGCTGAGTCAGAACGCCGACAGGATCGCGAACGAACTCGTAACACATGCCGAAAACGCTATCGATGGACTCCTCGCATTGGGTGCCACGGCGAACGTCGGAAGCTTCCTCGACATACGCGTAGAACTGATGGGTGATCGGACCACAATTACGCCTCGGAATCTCCTTTACAACGCGCTGATGCCGCTGTCCTTGAGCGATGCCGAGTACACTCAGGACCGCGTCTTCGGCATAAGCTCTCACGTTCCCAGCTGGGAAGTGTCGCGGGACAACGATCGTCTGGCCCGAGTCGAGCTACGCTCGTTCGGGCGAGATACTCGCGTCAGCATCGGCGATGTCAGGCACGACGTCGAACTGATCGAGGGCTTCGTCAGCCGTACCGTTAGAATGACCGATGCGCTCACGTCCCCAATTGACACACCGTCGATGTCGTTCAAATTCGGCCGGGGCCAACGCAACCTCGACGAGCCTGGCCAGCGCCAGGCAGAGTCCGTCGCGCAATGGATCGTGCAGAAGTACATCTACCGTCAGCACGTCGCCAACTCCGCTTTCCCTAAGGTGATCGTTGAGGGTGGGGGAAACAACTCCGGCACTACCGCCTCCGAGATGCGCGCGGCCGCCGTGAGAGACGAACTCGCCGCAGCCACAAAAAGCTGGTTGCGAGCCGGAGGGCTCCCGGATGACTCCTTGGAGATCACTCTGCGCGACCGACGTGACGGCGTCAGCGCGAGTCCCCACGCCGACCAGCGGGAGTTGGCTGCGAAGAACAATCGTTGGGCGTTGGTCTGGTTGCAGCCGGACAGGTGACACCCCGGATGCCCACCGCTGAGGAGTCCGTGCCGTCGGTCGTCGTGTCGGACGGTGTCGGCCGCGACTTGTGACCATGTCGCGGTCACCGATCAATCTGGCTCTTCGCCCCAGCACCTCGATCGGCCAGTTCGCCCCTCACTCATCGGCTGGGCAGCTCGGCGAACGGCGCGACGTGTCGGGTCACGGGGTTGACACTTCGTGTCTCGACCGTGGTGCCGTCGCTGCCCGGGGGGGTTGGTGGCGTAAGGGTCTCGCGCATCCTTGCCGTAGGAACGGGTGCCGGAAAGCCAGACCGGGGCCGGCGGTCACGATGACGTTCGCGGCGAGCGCCTCCTCGATGTTGACCATCAGGTCGAGCGGCGAGCGTCCGGTAGCCGCGGCCAGGTCGCGTACGGCGAACTCGTTGCCCAGTGCCGCGGCCACGCGCAGTACCTGCCGGGTGTCCTCGGAGAGGAGATCCAGGGTGGTGCGGACGACCGCAAGTAGCCGCTCGTACACCTCGGCCGTGACCGGCTCGTCGATGTCGGCCCTGCCCCCGTCGAAGTGGATCGCGCCGCGGCACATCAGCTCACTGATCATCGTCCGGGCGCAGCGCGGATTGCCGCCGGAGAACGAAACCGCATTCTGCAATCGTGGCCCTATCGGGGCGCCGACCACGGTGCTGACCAGCTGTTCCATGTCGTGCGGTGGCAGGACCTGCAGCCGCAGCGTGTGCCCCCGCCAGGTCTGCACCCGGTGGCGCAACAGGGCCAACTCCCGGCGACCGGACTCGGGGCGGGCGGCGGCGACCAGCAGCAGCGGCAACCGCCGGGTCACGGTGAAGAGCCGGTTCCAGAGCAGGAGGCTTAGATCGTCGGCCCACTGCATGTCGTCGATCATGAGGACCAGCGGGGCTACAGCGCACCTCGACCGGACGTACCTGAACAGCCGGTCCGCAGCCTCGTTGATCCCCGCTTCGGTCGTCGGTGCGGCGTGATGCAGGTCGGCCGACGTGGGATCGATGCCGAGCGCCCGGGTGACGACCCGCAGCGGCGCGTGCCGGTCCAGTTCGTCGGCGACTGCCCAGGCAAGCTGGCAACCCGTGTCGGCGGCCCCGGCGAACACGGCGGTCAGCAGCCCGGTCTTCCCGATGCCGGCGTCGCCCTCCAGCCACACAGCCGCTCCCTTGCCCCGGGCGACGGCGTCGAGCAGGCCGTTCAGGCGCTCGAACTCACGAGCCCGGCCGACCGGCGGTCGCGAGCCCGTCCCGGTCCGATGGGCGCGGACCACCGTCGGCGGCACCACCGGCGATGCGGGCACCGGACTGTCGGGCTCGGCCGCCGGTACGGTCGGCCCAGCCAGGACCCGCAGATGCAGTTCACGTAGGGCGGGGCCGGGCTCGACGCCCAGCTCGGTCTTGATGGTCCGGCGTGCGGTGTTGAACACCTCCAGCGCCTCGACGTGTCGGCCGGCGCGGTCCAGGGCATCCATCAGCAGCTCGTACAGCGGCTCGTGTAGCGGATGGTGGCGGACCATGTTCATCAGCTCGGCAACCAGGCTGTCGTCGCCGAGTTTCAGCATGAGGCGGGCACGCTGCTCGATCGCGGCGAGCCGGCGCTCAGCCAGGTAAACCTGCTTCGTCTCGGCCCAATGGCCGGACAGTCCGTCGTACGCCTCGCCGTGCCACTGCCCTAATGCCTCGTCCAACTTCGCCGCGGCCGATGTGGGGTCCCCGTCGGCGTCCAGCCGGCTGGCCTCGGCACAGAGCCGCTCGAACCGCGCGCTGTCCAGGTCATCCCCGGCGATGGTGAGCCCGTAACCGGTCGGACCGGAGCTGAGGATCTCCGTGCTTCTGCCGCAGGCGCAGGCCGTTTCCAGACTCCGCCGCAACCCCGAGACGTAGGTGTACACGCTGCCCGCCGCGGTGGCGGGCGGGAAAGCGCCCCACACCGCCTCGATGAGTTCGTCCCGACGGACCGGCCGGTTGGGACGTGCCGCGAGTACCGCGAACAGGGTGCGCTGGCGGGTCGGACCGAGCTTCACCTCGCGGTCCCCGATCCAGGCCCGGACCGGGCCGAGGACCGAAACGCGCAGCCTGTGGTCACATGCAGTCGACACTCGTCCTCCCGGCTCATCGATGCCGGAACCGACACGGTGGCGACCCGACAGCGCTAACCTCGATCCGGCAGAGGGTTTTGATCCCCGGCCATCCGTTTCGGCTTGACCGTTCTGTCGCTCCTGGTGGGCGTGGGTTTGCCGCGTTTCGCTGCGGGGCGCCGGTTACCCCGCCCGGGGCTTGTCCTCGTGCTGGTAGGGGTGGCATGGGTGGGTCGGGTGGCCGGCGAAAGCGATCTCGCTGCCACCCGTGCTTCCACTCGGCCAGTCGATGTCGATGTGGTAGCGGCCCTGCCGTCCGCCTCAGACGAGTGCCCAGGTGATGAGATTCTCTACGGTGGCGACGTGGTCCCCGGCAACCCCGAGAGCACGGACTGGACCATTGCGTCCAGGTTAGGCGCGCGTGGCGTCGGTCGGCAAGCCTTGCCGACCATCGGTGGCCTGGAGCACAGCAGCATGCCCAAGGATCATGACGCTGCACCCCTATCCGACGGATGTCTCCAAGCATTGCGCGCTGGACTATGGGGTCCATATTGCATGGCTAAGGGATGCCTCGTAACTCCGTGATGGTCCATCGTGGATAGCGTCGGGGCGCAGGTGATCTCGGCGGCTCGCCCGAGGTGATCATCCCCGTACCACAAGCCCGCCGGCGGCAGCGAGTTACCCAACTGGAAGGCCGACCTCAACAAGCAACACCGCAGGAACCGGGCGCAGGCCGAACACGCCCTGGCCCGCATGAAGACCTTCAAAATCCCGCGGAACTACCGCCGTGCCGCCAGCACATTGACCGACACCGCCTCCGGCATCGCGCGAACCTTCCTCATGGTTCTGATCACGGCTGGCAGGCAGGTTCGTACCCGGTACAGGTGCGGCAACCGCACCAACGGCCTTGTGCCTCTCGTCCCGCGGCCGGATGGCCGGCGTGATCACGGATGGCACGGTTGCCGCTGGCAGTCCGCCCACAATCGTCAGTTGCTGCCCGATCACCGAGTCGGTTCGGCTTGGTATCAAGCGGGATATCGAGTTCCGCACAGAACAGACATGCTCGCTGGACGGCCAGAGCCGTCAGCCTGAGTCGGATGTCCGGGCCGATCCTGGGCTCCGCCCGCTCCAGCAGCAGCCCCGCGAGGGCCTCGTCCCGCCGCGCGAATCGCTCCAGGTGCTCGTCGATCCACCTGTCGACCCAGCCATTCTGTGCCCCCTGGCTCCGCCGTAGTCGGGCGGTCAACTCGTCCACCGTGCGGCCGGTTCCGAAGATCCTGTCGACGACATGCCGGTGCAGCACCATCCGCAGGGCTGGCGGCATGCCAGCGTGCAGGGCCTGAGCCACGACCCTGTGCCGGAAGCGTGGCTGTGCACCCTCACGGGTCAAGATGCCTACGGCATGAGCTGGGGCCAACGCGCGATGCAACTGTTCGACGGGGCGGCCGATCACCGCAGCCACTTCCTCGATCGTGCAGTCGTCGCCTAGACAGGCGAGCGCACGCAGCACGATCCGAGTCTCCTCGCCGAACGAAGCAAGGTGCCGATCGATCGCGGCGATGACCGGCGCCGGCATGCCGAACGCGAGGTCGTCATATGTCATCCCGGCCGCCAGGGCGAGGTGCCGAAGGTAGTACGGGTTACCGCCGGCGTCGTCGACCAGGCACGACAGTTCCCGGGGTGTCGGTACGGCCGGGCTGAGCAGGCGAACGAGCGTGGCGGACTCGTCCCGGGTCAGCCCGGCGAGGATCACCTCGGCCAGGTGTACGGCGCGCAGGTTGTCGAGTCGACGGTCGTCGGTGGCCGGGGTACTGGCACTGATGAGCAGGAGCGGCAACTCCCGGGTGAGCGTGTGCAGCTCGGTCCAGACACGTAGTGTCGCGTCGTCCGCCAGTTGCAGGTCGTCGATGACCAGGACCAACGGCCTCGCAGCCAGCTCGCGGACCACCTCGACCGCTCGGACCGTCGGTGCGGTCGCTTCGCCCTCATCCGCCTCGGGACGATCCGCGAGCCGCCGCCGGACACGTTCACGGCCCTCGTCGTCGCAGATCGCCGACTCGACGCACTCGGACAGCACGCCGAGGGGTACCCGCCGGATCAGTTCGTCGCCGCTGCTCCAGCCAATCCGTACGCCCGCCGTGTCGGCGTCCCAGAGCGCGGCGTCAAGCAGCGCCGACTTGCCCATGCCGGGGGTGCCCTTGAGCCAGATACTGCGGCCCTTGCCGGCGGTGACGTCGGCCACCGCGTTGCGTAACAGGCGCAGTTCGGCCTTCCGCCCCACGAGCTGCGTCCGTTCCGGTGCCACCGATCGCACGAGCCCGCCCGCCAAAGTTATCGCACCGGGACCGACCCGGACCTGCTCACGTAGCGCACGCATCATCGCACTCGGCTCGGTACCGGTCTCCTCCACAAGCAGTGTGGCGAACTCGTCGTACGCCGCGAGCGCCTCGGGCCGGCGACCGGCCGCGCGCAGCGCCGTCATCAGCGTGGCGTGCAGGTTCTCCTGCAGGCGATGCGAGCGCGTCCACGGTCGCAGCCGCTCGACCGCGTCCTCGGGACGCCCACGCTCGATCAGGAGTGCGGCGTGGCGCACGACGCTGGCGAGTCGCAGTTCCGCCAGACGCACTCGCTGGGCCTGCGCGTACGGACCGGGTACGTCGGTTAGCGCGTCGTCACGCCAGAGCCCGACCGCCGCCTCCAGAGCCGCGAGTTCGGCCGCGTAATCGCCGGACGCGCGGTGTCCACGGGCCTCCTTCCGCAGTGACTCGAAGCGGAACACGTCCACGGAGCTCGCGGGCACGTGCAGGCGATAAGCACCGCCTTCGGAAACGAGCAGCTGCCCCGTGGTCCGGCGCTCACGGTTCGGCTCAAGAATCTGACGCAGAGAGGATATGTGGGTGTAGACGTTGCCGACCGCCTTGGCGGGTGGATCATCGCCCCAGACTGCGTTCACGAGCTGGTCGCGGGTGACTCCGTGGTTGGCGTTCAGCGCCAGCACGCTGAAGATCGCGGTGCGCTGGTTCGACCCGAGGCCCACCTCGGCTCCGTCCCGCCGGACCCGTACCGGGCCGAGCAGACACAGCTCCAAGCCTCTGTTTTCTGCCGTCATGGCTTTCCTCGTCGCCGCGGATCGCTCCCTGGCGGCGGAACGTGCGACCTCGTTCCCCCACCTCACTAACGTCCCCGTCAGATGCATTCCGCCCCGCCCCGCCACCGGCTTTCCCCGGACCAGTGGCCAGGACCGGTTTCCCCGCACGATCCACCGTCGCGCCGGCACCCCGAACTCGACACATCTGTCCCGAATATTTCATAGCTGGCCTACGCCCAGATTCCAAAGTGGACGTGACGTGACTAATAGACCGGGGAACGGCCTTTGTGGAATGTGCTCCACCGTGGGTGACGAGCAATGACGGTCCGTGGTCAACCGGGTAGAAGGGATGGGAGCTTCGGGCAGTTTCCTGCTGTTGCTCTTCCGTCAGTTGGTCGCGGGTTGGTGGACTGACGGAAGCACCGGGAGTCCGGGGCACTGACAACCGAGGAGGGCAAGTTGACGGGTGAGATCGCGCCTCCATCGTTCGCCGGTGACCTGTTCCTGGCCTTGGCCGCCGAGGGTCGGCTCGTGGTTGACGCGGCGTGGGCCGACGACATGATCACCACACTGGAGCAGACGCGCTCGATCCTCAGGCAACGCCTCCGGGCCGTTCGAGGCTGGCAGTCGCCATCCGGCCGGGGAGTCTGCGAGCTGACCCAGGGGGTGGTCGATGCGTTGTTCATCGACCAACTGGCGCCCGGCCGGCTGGAGGAGTCGATCACCGAGCTCGCCAAGTACGCCGAGGCGCTGCGCCTTGCCCGGTGTGTGCCGCACCCTGGCGAACAGTAGTGACCCAGGCCGAAACCCCGCCGGCCGACGGCTGGGCACGTTCGGCGCTGCGATCTCTACGATCCGACGGCCCTGCCGTGATGGGTGTGGAGATTCTGTGAAGGCCTCCTCCGGAGACTCGTTGGGTCGAACCAATGAACCGGAGGAAGCTGTGGAACAGGTTCGGGTGGCAGTGCATGCGACCGACGCGCTTAGCTACGCAGGTCTGTCCAGCTATCTGGGGTCACGACCGGAAGTGGTCCTACTACGCCCCGCTCAGCATGGTGAGGCGACGGTCCTGGTTATGTCCGTCGAGCGGCTCACCACCGACGCCGCCATGCTTCGCCGCGCCTCGACCGAGCTCGGCGTCCCCGTGGTCCTCGTCACCAGTGAGATCAACGAGACCGAGTTGCTCACCGCCGTGGAATGCGGGGTCGTCGCGATCCTGCCTCGGTCCGCGGTGACCGCCGAGCGCCTCGCGCACAGTGTGCTGGCCGCGGCCAAGGGCCAAGGGGTGATGCCGCCGAACCTGGTCGGCGAGTTGCTCAAGCACATTGAGCGACTGCAACGCGACGTGCTCGCGCCGAACGGTCTGAACGCCTCCGGGCTGACCCCGCGCGAGATCGACGTGCTCCGGCTGATGGCCGACGGGCTCGACACCAACGAGATCGCCGGCAAGCTGTGCTACTCGGAACGGACCGTCAAGAACGTCATCTACGGCATTACAAACCGCCTCAAGCTGCGCAACCGTTCACACGCGGTCGCCTACGCACTGCGTTCCGGCATCATCTGACAAAACCTTCCGCTACCCGCAGTACCGACGTACGTCAGGCGGCCGGCGCGAGCGTGCGCGGCAGCACGTCCCGCGCGCGCGCCGGGCCGGGCGCCGCTCGACCGCACCCGGCTGGCGTGCGTTCTCGTCCGCCCGCTTACGGCCGCCGGCACCGAGGCACACCGTTGACCTGACCTTTGACCAGGTCGTCCTGCGCGTCCTCGGGCCACCGCCTCAATGCCCAGGTGCTCGCCCTGGCGGCCGGTGAGCACGCAGACGGCACCTGCTCTCGGCAGCTATCGGCGCCACTTCTGGTTAATGCCGCCGTTGCATTGCCAGAGCTGCAGGTGGGTACCGTTGGCGGTGCCTCCGTCGATCACGTCGACGCAACGGTCCGCTGTGACGTAGACCAGGTCATACGACTTCTTGAGAACGAACTGCTGAGATGCGGCGCCGCTGCAGGTGGTGAGCCGGATCCGTGTACCGTTCTCGCTCCGGCCGCCGTCCGCGGTGAGGCACTTGCCCAGTGCCCGCGCGGTGCCATCGGCGGCGAACGTCCATTTCTGACCCGCGCTGCCGTTGCAGCTCCAGATGCTCACCGACACATCTCCGCCGGCCGCCTCGCTCGGGGCGGTGAGGCACTTGTTGTTACCGAACCAGTGGACCTCGGCGCCGGGCACCGGCTGGGGCCGAGCCGGCTCGGGGCTCGATGGCGTGGGCCGCTCCGACGGGGCACGTGCGGCTACAGTCGGCATCGGTGTCGGCCCCTGTCCCGAGCCGACCGGCCGAGTCGGACTCGCACTCGGACCCGGGGTCGTCCTGGCCGTGCCGGCCGGCCGGAAGCTCTCCTTGATCAGCCGGAACGCGGTCTGGTTCTCATCCCACGTCGCGTCCGGCACCGACCACAGAATGTCGTACGCCTGGTCGGCGCTCGTGGCGAACCTTCGCTCGATGGCGTGCATCCGCTCGCCGTTCTCGCCGGTGTAGGTCCACTCCCAGTCGGCGGCCCGCAGGTAGTAGTCGACCGCGGCGATACGCACCCGGTGATAGTCCCGGTACCGCTCCGTGTCCGGCCGCGATTTCTCCGCTGACTTCCAGGCGGCCACCAGGTCGGACTCAGGTGCCCGCGACTGACTCACCGTAAGCGTGTCGCCACCGCTCTGCGAGCGGAACTCGACCCGCTGCCCTTCGCGATGTACCAGCCACGTACTCGGCACCAGCACGCGAAAGCCCGTGTTGTCCAGGTAGTCACGCCAGTCGGCCATCGGTTGCGCGTCTGCGGCGAGCGGGGCGTCGCGCATGACGCTCGGGGAACTTCCCGGCACCGCCACCGCCGACCCCGCATCGGAGATGCCGAACACGTCGGCCCGAACCAGCAGCACGCTGACCACGAATGCCACCACCACCCCGGCGAGCCACCAGCGTCGCGTCGTGGTGAAGACGGGCGCCTTGCCGCCGCCACCGCTGGGGTGGGTGTCGCCGCTCACTCCCACCGGGTCGGACGCAGGGCTCGACGCGTTCGCCGCAAGGCCAGGGCTCGACGCGTCCGATGCCGGGGTCGCGGTGGTCGCCGTACCGGCGGTTCGGTGCAGCAACCGCTCCGTCTCCGCCATGCTGAGTCGCTCCGACGGCTCGCGGCGCAGCAGGCCGTCGAGCACGGCCGCCAGCGGGCCCGCCTGCTTCGACTTCGGTGGATCCTCGGTCGCGAGCGCGGCTAGCGTCGCGATCGACGACGAGCGGTCGTAGGGTGGCTTCCCTTCCACGGCGGCGTAGAGCGTCGCACCGAGCGACCAGAGGTCGGCCTCCGGTCCCACCGCTCCGCCGGTGGCTCGCTCCGGCGCGAGGTACGCCGGGGACCCGACCACCATCCCGGTACGAGTGACAGCGGGATCGTCGGATCCGATGGCCAGCCCAAAGTCGGTGAGCACCACGTGATTGTTCGCACCGAGCAGCACGTTGGCCGGTTTGACGTCCCGATGCAGCACCCCCGCGCGGTGTGCGGCCTGCAACGCCGCCAGCACGCCCAGCCCGATCTCCGCGACCCGCTCCGGCCGCATCGGCCCCTCAGTCGCGAGAACCTGGTGCAGCGAGCGGGACGGCACGAGCTCCATCACTATCCACGGTTTGGCATCGACACGTATCACATCGAAGACGCGGACCACGTTGGACTGGTTGAGCCGGGCGATGGACCTCGCTTCGCGCAGGGAACGCTCGCGCAGTTCGCGGCGTAGTTCATCGGTCAGTCCGGGCGGAAACACCAGCTCCTTGATAGCGACGTCCCGGTTCAGCATTTCATCGCGGGCTTTCCATACACGGCCCATGCCGCCCTGGCCGAGCGGTTCCAGCAGCCGATACCGATCCGCGATCAAATGGTGAGGCGTGTCAGGCACTGTGTCGGGCACACGCCAGACACTACTGCCATGAATATCGCTACCAGCAAGTATGATCCCGCGCGAGACAGTCCAGTTGGGAAGATCACATCGAATATCGAGTCGCGCGAGCTATTCGTGGTTCATCCGCCTACAGCGCCGAGTGGACCGCGCGGTTCTCGCCCACCATGCCGCACAGACCCGCACCCGGTGCGGTGCCGCGTCGGACTGTCAGATCATGCCGGTGGCCCGGCGGCCGCGGAGGCCAGGGTCCGCGAACATGGGCCGACAAGCCCGGCGCGGTCACACAGCTTGCGTTGCCGCGCCGGGTCGTCGGTGGCCCGCACCCGCTGCCTGCCGTCGCGTGCTGGGCTCCCGGCTCGCCGGGAGCGGCCGGGGGTCGAGCCGGTGCGGCGTCAGGCAGGTGTGCTGACGAGGTGCTCCCCGCCATTGCTGGTCGGCTGGTTCGCGATCAGCGGCGAAGCGTCAGTCACCCAGCGAACGACCAACGCTCAGCGAAGTTCCCGGTAAGGAACATGGCGGCACCGCGTCTCAGCCTTCCACCAGTCGCATCACACGCGACGACCTCGCGTCTGATGCGACCACCTCGGACCTACGCCATCAGTGCGGACTGAATTTGATGGCGGCCTCCTGGCCGTCGAACCACGCCGCCTCACGCAAGATCGACATGATCCGCTGCTGCCCCTCAGGGTCTTGCCGATCGATGAACAACACGCCGTCAAGGTGATCGGTCTCGTGTTGAACACAGCGCGCGAGCAGCCCCGACCCGACGATCTGCACGGGGTCACCGTAAACATTGAAGCCGGCAGCAACCACGTTCATTCGACGCTTCGTATCGAGGTAGACGCCGGGAATGGAGAGACATCCCTCCATGCCGTCCTGCTCGTCCTCATTCGGAAAGCTCAACACCGGATTGACCAGGTGGTCGAGCTTGCCATCGGAAAGCTCGGGATGAATGGCAAAGACCCGCAGTCCCACACCGAGTTGAGGCGCGGCCAGGCCCGCGCCCCTGCTGTCAGCCAAGGTCTCCTGCAGGTCCTTGACGAGCCGGCGCAGCTCCGCATCAAAAGCTTCGACGGGCTTTGCCGCCTGACGCAACACGGGGTCACCAACGGTTCTGATCGGAAGAACGGTCATATCTATGACAACAACCCGACACTCCGGCACTTCCCGTCCACCCGGGACGACGCTCATGGCCCTCGTCACGCCCAACACCCCGGTCGGGAGCCGGTCACGGCTGGGGTAAGCGGGCGGCCAACTCCACCGACAGCACCCGTCGCAGGGCCCCACCTTCGCCTTCGCGCCGATAGGCGTGCTCGGTGGGGTCGGTGATCGACCGGCGGATGAGCAGCCAGCGGGTGAATCCGTGGTCGGCGGTGCCGGTGTCGGGCAGGGTGGCCACGGCCCAGTCGAACAGACGGGGTCCGTTGGCGCCGGCGCCGCAGCTGCGCCGCTTCCACGCGGGGGCAGGGGCCGCGGCGGCCAGTTCGTCGGCACGGGCGCTGCCGCCGTCGGTCGGGATCTTCTGGTTGCCGGCCACGGCCAGGACGTAGCTCATACGGCGGCTCTGCAGCCAGAGCCGGAACTTGCTGTCCTTGCCGTAGGCCTCATCGGCGGTAACCCACCGGGCCGGCAGCCCCGCGTCCAGCGCGCGGCGCAGCATCTGCAACCCCAGCGCCGGCTTGGTCGCGAACCCGCACCTTCGCCGGTATGGCGGCTTCGGTCCGCCGGGGATATCCAGCCCCGTGGGCTCCAGCACCCAGAGGCTTGTTTGCTTGCGCAACTCGCCTTGCCTTGCCTTGCTGGCCAGCTTCGTGGCTCGACCGCGCCATGGCCGTGTAAGTCACGGGACACCACGGCAGGTGCGAGCGGATGGTAGGCGGTGTGGAACTCGTATACCCCTGTCCGTGCTGCGGCTACCGGACGATGAGCGGAGCGCCGGGCAGTTACGGCATCTGCCCGGTCTGCTGGTGGGAAGACGACATCCTTCAGTTACGTTGGCCACAGCTTGCCAGCGGCGCCAACAAGGTCTCACTCATCGAGGGCCAGCGGGACTTCGCGCATACAGGCGCCTGCACCGAATTACCGCTGGGGGTCGAGCTTGCCGACACGAACGACTATGACCGCGAACCGCACTGGCGCCCGATCGACCTCGGCCGCGACACCTTCGAACCGACCCTCTGCCAGCTCGCACCGTGGCCGGACGATCTGACCGTCTTGTACTGGTGGCGCTACCGCGATGCCGGCGCCTGGCGTAGACAGTGACTGGATCCCTCGCCCGCCGCCTCCTCGAGCCCATGGCGGGCGGCAGATTCGACCCGATGACCCTTGACCCCCAGGCAACCAATACGGCGTGCTGACCTGCGCTCTCAGCTGCACCTAGCTGAGGAAGCTCTCCACCGGAGTCCGTGGCCGTCCACCGCTGCTCGTACCCGTCGTCACCCAGATAGTCACTCAGCCATTACTGGGGCTGGAGATCCCCCGTTCCGCGAAGGACGCTGCGACGTCATCGAAGACCCTGACGGCAAGGTCCGGCTGCGCGACGGCATCTAACAGCGGCAGTCCCAGCTGGGGGTCGTACCCGGGTAGGCCCGTGACCGCCTGGACAGCTTCACCGAGTCGATACATCGCCGTGACGATCGCCCGGGCACCCCCACCTCGGTACCAGTAGGGAATTGTGATCCCAGCTGCTTCTGCGTAGTAGCTGAGCTGCATGCCGGTCGACTCGTGGCTCAGCTCGTAGTCGTGGGCCCCCTCGAAGACGGAAATCTCACCGAGCACTTGCCGCGCCGCCGCCACCAGTCGGGACCAGCTCTCGCCGCTTTGGCGCTCGTCGATGTCGGCCTCCTCTGCCCCGTCCAACGCGTCATCCCAGGACTGGTCGTCGCTTCGAGGCACGAAGATCAGGTCATAGCTCATGGCGATGGACCGTACATCCATCCAACCTGTCCGGGAGTGCGCCCGGACCGTCAGTTTGGAAGGTGCCTTGCGTCGACCTGTCGGGCGGCTTGGGCTATGCGCTGAACGGCCGTATCGCTGGTCGAGCAAGGCCGATCGCTGAGGTTGGAGCCGTGCCGCGTGCCCCTGTTAGCCGGTGTTGACCGCTGCATCGGGCACGCCTCGGGCACGGCGACCACGGGGGCGTGCGCTGTATCGTCACCCAGTTGGGCACTCAGCCGTCGTCAAAGAGGAAACCGTCGGCCGCATCAACCTCCGCACCAAGTTCGAAGTTGTGGCTCGCTATCAGGGAGGTTGTAGCGGCGGAGGAGCATGGCCACCATCGCCCCTCTCTGCAGGATGTTGCTGCGCAACAGCGTTGAGAGCGCTCGTTGCTGGACCACCGTGAGGTCGTCGACTTCCGCACCGTCCGGCAACGGCTCGGGGAACGCGGCATCTAATAGAGCCGTCAGCAGAGTGAAGTTGTCTGTGGCGGGGTCAGCGGCGACCGCCCTCTCGGCCAGCACATCGATGCGGTCTCCGGCGACTTCGGGACTCAGGTCTGCAATCGTCAGGGTTGCCATGCCGGCCATGTCCCCTTCGAAGAAGGGCCAGTGGGGAACGGGTGCGACGGCCCCGAAGAGGCACGAGTAGAGATCCCCGACCAGGGATCGGTCCGGATGCCTCAACATCCGCGACAGGCCCAACACCGCCGACCAGCGCTCCGCACGGTTGGTGCTGTCTCGGCGAGTTGAGAGCGCACCAATGAGTGCTTCGCTGCCGTTGGGGCAACTCAGGCCAGCCGCGACGCAGCCAGTTGCCGCGACGATCGGTTCAGGCTCCCGCCGGATCAGATCGGCCAACGCTGGGCCGACCAAGCCCTCTTCCTCAGGGAACCAAGCGAGCAGATAAGCGGCGTACAGCCGGACCGCAGCCTCGGGCGCCTTCAGCGCTGCCACGTAGACAGGAACGCCAGCCCGCACAGCGTCATACGCCGCGATCGTCCAGCGTTCCTCGTCGCGGTCTGCCTCGACGTCTCGCCATTGGGCGCGCCGTTCCCGTGCGCTGCGCTCCTCCTCATTTGCTGCCGCTGTGACCCAGGCCCAGTGCTCCGCCTCCAACTGCTCTCGGCTCAACGGTGCGCGGCGCCGCACTTCAGCCCTCATCTCTGCCGGATCAGAACGGTCGCTGAGCCAGGAACTCTCGTCGCCCACCGCGATCGCCGCCAACACCTGGCAGGCAGCAAAACGGTCCGGGGCCGACGGATCAGCAACAATATCGATCAAGTGAGGGGCCACCACAGCACTCGCCTCGTACCGGGACCCCTGATGCCCGAGCAGATCAACGAGGTCACTGTATGCGCCTTGGCGAGCCTGCTTGCTGTCCGATCTAACGGATCGTAGTAGCCCTGGGATCTCGATGGCCGGACCGTAGGCGTGGCTCACCGACGACCAATCGACTTCTTCAGCAGGAATCGAGCGCTGCGACATCCGATCACCATAGGCGCGGGAAGCCGCCGGTGCTGACAGCCCTAGCCCCAGGCGGGACTCCACCCCGATGCTCCTATGGATGTCAACCCAGCGACGCCTTGACCCCCAGGCAACCAACAACGGGCTCTTACCTGCCGTTACGTCGTCGCTGAGCCGCCGAACAGTCCTTCGGAGTCCGTGGACGTCCGCAGGTGTCCGCGCCGATCGTCTCCCAGTTGGTCACCCGCCAGGGCCGTCTTGGTTTTAGTCGGGTAGACGTGGGTCGGCGAGGAGGACGACCCGGTCAGCCTCGACGTCGAACCCGAGGACCGGATGATGGTAGTCGCTCTCGGGAGCCATCAAGACCGACTTGCCGAGCCTGCGCCCGATCGCTGCAAAGAACCCGCACAGCATGTCCAGCCGCTCCTGGCCTTGCAGCTCCCGCAGGTCGATATCGAAGTCGATCTCACCCACAGAATATGGCCAGAAGTTAACCTGGACGGCAGGGACCGGCCACACCCGCAAAATCGGCAACTCAGCGCCAGCAGGCCGCGCTAGCACATCAGTTGCTGGAGGAAGCGGTACGACGGCGTTACCCACTGAGTACTCCCACTTCCAGCCCTGCGTCTGGACCAGGTCGAACACCGCCTGCCAGTCCTCCACCGAAGCATCTTCGACACACACGTCTGGCAACGCACCCATCAGGTTCGGGTCGAAGAAGTTCTTGACGTCGTCCCACACAAGCTCAGGCACTCCGTCATGCTGGCTGACCGGCGGTGATGACGCAGCCCTTATTGCGTCGGGCACCATCGGGCGCGCCCACAGACCGCGCGCTTTTGCCATCCCGATGCTCCTATGGAGGTCAAGGGGTGAGGGTGGCGCGGGCCCTTACCGTCTCGCGCGCACGGGGTGGGCAGCGTCCGTGCCCGCGGGGAGTGTCTTTGAGGTGTTGCCAGCAGGAACAGCGGCTCGCGGCGGTGGGCGGCGCCGATGTCGGATGCGCGTCGGCAGAGCCAGCGCGTGTCATACCTAATCGCGGTCAGGTCGGCGTGGACGACGTCGAGGCCGCGTCGGCTCAGTGCGGCGACGTTTTCCACGAAGACGAGCGCGGGTCGAAGTGCCGAATGGCGTCGGCGATCCTGGTCCAGAGGCTGCTCGCTGGTGATGCAGGCGCGTTTACCGGCGTTGCTGATGTCCTGGCAGGGAATCCGGCGGTGACGATGTCGACCGGGGCGGCGCGGGTCCAGTCGACGGTGCGGATGTCTCCGAGGTTGGGCACACCGGGCCAGTGGCGGGCCAGGACGGTGCGCGCGTGTCGGTCGATCTCGCCTACCAGGTGCGTCGGCCGCCGAGCACCAGCTTGACGGCCAGTCGAGTCCGCCGTGGCCGGTGCACAAGGATCCGATGCGTGGTGAGGCCTGTTGGTCAATGACGCACCTCCGGACCGTTGACGGGACCGGCCGCGACACATGTGGCGTTGTCCAGGCTCCCTGGATTCGAGTCGATCGAGGGCGGCGGAAGATCAGCACGTCCTCGTGGGTGATCAGGTGCAGCGGGATGCCGCCGGCGCGGGCCTTGCGCACGGCCTGGAGTCGGAAACCGTCTACGCCATCACCGATCTCCACGCCCATCAAGCGAAACCAGCACAACTGGCCGCGTGGACCCGCGGGCACTGGTCGATCGAGAACAAGGTCCACTGGGTCCGCGACGTAACGACGAGGACCGCAGCCAGATCCGCACCGGCACCGGACCCGAGGTCATGGCCGCCCTGCGCAACGCCGCCATCGGCGTACTACGGACCGCCGGCATCACGAACATCGCCGCCGCCAACCGCCATCACGGCCGCGACAGCACCCGCCCGCTGGCACTACTCGGCATCCCCTGACGACTTTGCCGGGGCCCTGGTCTACGCCCTGTGGTCATCCAGGGATTGAGGGGTAGCGATGGGCTGGCTCGCGGTGTACTTTGATTAAGGGCCTGGGGGAGGCAGCGATAGGATCAAATCCTTGCGGGCTATGCCTCGAATCTGTCAATCCCACGGTTGAGGGGACATGCTCGCCAAGGTGAACAGTCGGGTTGCGCGGTCTTTCGCCGCTGACCATCCGAACTTCCGCAAACTCTGGATTGCGCAGTCCATTTCCGCCCTGGGCTCTCAGGTCACTTTTGTCGTGTTTCCGCTGGCAGCACTGTATGCGCTGGACGCCGACGCGAAGGAGGTGGGAATTCTGTCGGCGGTGGAGCGCTTACCGTTCTTGCTGTTCGGGTCCTTCGCCGGCGTCCTCATCGATCGTTGGCGGTCGCGCCGGGTGCTGATTCTCATGGACTGGATTCGGGCGGTGGCGCTGGGTTTGATCCCGGCACTGTGGCTGTCGCATACCCTCAATATCCACTGGCTGTACGGAGTCGCGTTCGCCGTGGGTGCGTGCACCGTCTTTTTCGACATCGCCTATCAGAGCACACTTACCTCACTGGTGCGGCCGACCGATCTCTTGACGGCGAACCGGTGGCTGGAGGCAAGCGGGTCGCTGGCGAATGTGTCCGGACCGGGCGTTGCCGCCGTGCTGCTCAAGGTGCTTTCGGCGCCGGTCACCATAGCCGTGGATGCGTTCTCCTTCGTGGTATCGGCGCTCTTCATCCACTCGATTCGAGCCCCCGATCCGAAACCCGTCGTCGCGCACGATGCGTCAATCTGGCAAGACTTCAAGAGTGGTCTGCGCTTCATCTTCAGTACCAGCCTTCTGAAATGGAACGTTGCCATCATCGCGATGTGGAACCTGCTGAAGAGCGGTCTTCTCGCGATCTTCTTCGTCTACCTCGCCCGGGACCTGAAGATGAGCAGCGCCAGCGCCGCGGCCCTGGTCGTTGTCGGAAGCCTCGGCTCCTTCTTGGGTGTCGCGGTGGTGGGGCGGATTACCAGGTGGTTCGGCCTGGGCTGGTGCATCGTGCTGTCCATGTGCGCAGGCAGCGTCGGCGGTGCGCTGCTGGCGGCGGCCGGCGGCTCCTCTTGGCTCGCGATCGCCGTCGTCGCCACCGGATTCGCGTTGATCAGTGCGGCTGAACCGCTATTCAACATCAATGCCATCAGTATTCGCCAGATGATCACTCCGACGCACCTCATGGGCAGAACGACCGGCTCCATGCGCTTTATGGTGTGGGGGACTCTTCCAGTCGGCGCGCTCATCGCCGGGTTCATGGGCGACGCATTAGGTGCCCGGACCACGATGGTGGTCATCGGGCTGGGATTCATCATTCCGGCAGCACTGGCGCTGATGTCGCCGTTCCGTCACGTGCGGTCAGTATCTCACCTTGTTGTCCGCGACGATTTCCAGTTGGAGCGTGAGAGCACATGATTGACATGGAGGCATATCGGGGCGCACTCGAGCAGTTGGGCCTGCACAAGGCTGCGCATCAGGACGTGACCCTGGTTGAACACATGTTCCGGGCGTGCACCATTCTCCAAGACATGAAGGCCAAGGAACAGGTCTGCCTGGCCGGACTCTTCCACGGGGCATACGGGACGGAGGGACTCCACAACGACGACGTGGAATCCATTCCGGATGAAAGACGCGTCGAGGTTCGGCAAATCGTCGGACCCGAAGTCGAGAAAATGATTTTCACGTTCTCCGTCATGAGCTACGCATCGCTCGGGAAAAGCTTCCGCAAGCTGATGCGTCCGGACGGGATTCCGGAGATCAAGGACCGGCGCACCGGCGAGGTGATCCCGCTGAGTCGTGACGAGGCCTCCGACATTCTCCGGATGAAGCTGGGCGACGTCCTGGCGCACATGCCGCCGCAGGTCGGCCACACCCTGGTAGACCTGCCGACGGAATACGCCGGGTTCTGGAGAGTGGTCGCCGAGTATTTCGGCCCGGACACGATCGAGACTTGGAACAAGTTCACGGGAGGCGCATTGTGGATCGATCCGAAGCAGAACTGATGCAGCCGACGGAAGGTTTTCGTCTCTCTGTTCAGCAGGAACGCATTATCGATCTGGTCTCCGCCGGAGCGAGGGGCCGCACGGTGGCCGGCGTCCGGCTCGCCGGACCGGTGGTTGACCTGGATGCGCTCGAGCGGGCGGCCCAGGACGTGGCGTCGGCACACGAGAGCCTGCGTTGCGCCTATCGCCGGGTCCTCGGTGCGAACAGCAGCATGCTGATGGTCATCGAGGACGAACCACGCATCAACGTGACCGATAGTCGCGGCGACGTGAGGACGATCGTCCGCGAGCAGTCGCGCATGGATGCCTACGAGAACGTCATCGGCCTCACCCTGCACACTGACGCCGACGGGCACCGGTCGCTGATCCTGTCAGCGCCCCGGTTGAGCATGGACGACACCTCGGCCGGAATCTTCTTCCGAGACTTGCAGCAGGCCTATGCCGAACGTCTGAACGGCAAGTCCTGGACCCGCGACGACGTCGTGCAGTACGCGGACTTCGCGCAGTGGCAGCTGGAGGAGGCTGCGCCGACCGCGGATCAGAAGAAGGCCGCCGCCGAGGAGCGCGCACGCCTGATGGCCCTGGCACCGCTGCACCTGCCGCTCGAACTGCGCTCGGACTCGACCGGGCGCGAAGTGCTGGAGTGGCCGGTCCCGGCCCCGCTGGCCCACTCGTTGCGAGAGCTCGGCCGCGACCTCGGCCATGGACTGCGCAGCGTCCTGCTGACCGGCTGGCTCGTCGCTCTCTGGCACGCCACCGGCCAGCCCGAGGCCTTCGCCGTGGATGCGACGCTTCCCGGGCGGCCGTTCGACGAGTTGGCCGCGTCCGTGGGCAGCTTCGAGACCCCCGCGCCGGTCTTCGCCGCCTTCGACGACAAGACGACCGTCAGCGGCCTGCTCGCCGGCACGGATCAGGGCCTCATGTCGGCCGGTTTCGAGAGCGGTCTGGCCGAGCTGCCCATGCAGTACGCCGCTGTGATCCCGGGCTTCACGTTCACGGATGTCGCGGAGTTCCCGGCGGACTCGGCGATGGTTTATGAGGACCTGTGGGTGGAGCCGCTCAGCCTCATCCACAAAGTCGACCTCGTGGCACGGGCGACGGTTGAGGGGATCCGCCTCACGTTGTCGTACCAGGCACAGGGAATGGCCGACGGGGGTGCGGAGGCTCTCCTGACCTGCCTGCGCGCCGCCCTGGAGGCCATGGTCGGCGACCCCTCGACCCCGGTGTCCGAGTGGGCCATGCTCGACGAGGATGCGGTCCGCGCGCTCATCGAGGCCGTCAACGCCCAGCACGCCCCGAGCGTCCGTCCCGCGCACTGGCACCGGCAGGTCGAGCAAACCGCTCAGCACTCCCCCGACGCTACGGCGCTCAAGGCGACCGCCCGTGTCTGGAGCTACCGCGAACTCGACGAGAGCGCCAACCGCCTGGCCCACGAGCTGATCGCGCGCGGCGTTTCCCGCGGCGACCTCGTCGGCCTGTGCCTCGAACGCTCGGACCTGGCGATCGTCGCGATGCTGGCGATCGCCAAGGCCGGAGCCGGTTACGTCCCGGTCGACCCCCAACTGCCGTCGAAACGCCGAGCCACCATCGCGGACGCGGTCGGATTCCGGCAGGTGGTGGCCACCGACGCGGACGGGTTGGAGTTGCCCGCGGACTGCGACGTGGTCCTGCTCGACGCGGAGCTGACGGTCTGCGCCGACCGGAGCAGTGGGCGCCCGGACGTCGAAACCACGGACGACGACCTCGCGTACCTGCTGTTCACCTCCGGCTCCACCGGCACGCCCAAGGGCGTGATGGTCGGCCACGGGCAGCTTGCGGTCTACCTGGACGGCGTTGTCGACCGTCTCGGCCTCACCGGCGCGATCGACTCCGCCGCGCTCAGCACGCTCGGCACCGACCTGGGCAACACCGCGCTGTTCCCGCCGCTCATGACCGGCGGGTCGCTCCGAATCGTCGGTGCCTGTGACTCCGGCGACGCCCAGGCCCTCGCGGATCTGCTCACCGAGGAGACGTTCGACCTCATCAAGATCACGCCGTCCCACCTCGAGGCCGTTATCTCGGTAGCCGGGGAGCCGTCGAGGCTGATCCCCCGCCAGGCGCTCGTCCTGGGCGGCCAGGCGACCGGTTGGGGTTCGTACGGACTGCTTCAGCCCCTGCTCGGCGACTGCAAGCTGTTCAACCACTACGGTCCGAGTGAAACCACCGTCGGTGTTCTGTGCGGGGAGATCACGGACAACCGCCTGGCCGGGCTGACCTCGACGCTGCCGCTCGGCCGGCCGATGCGGCACGCGCGCTGCTACGTGCTGGACCGCAACCGCCGGCCGCTGCCCGTCGGCGTTCCGGGGGACCTCTGGATCGGCGGTGCCTCGGTGTCGCAGGGGTATCTCGCTGGAACTGCCAGTAGCGGCGAGTCGTTCATCGAGGACCCGTTCACCCCGGTCCAGGGGGCCCGGATGTACCGGTCCGGTGACAGGGCGCGGTTGCTTCCCGATCTGACCTTCGAGTTCCTCGGTCGAGGCGACCGCCAGATCAAGGTGCGCGGGTTCCGGGTGGAGATCGGCGAGATCGAGGCGGTCATGCGCCAGCATCCGCGGGTGACGGACAGTCTGGTCGTGTTCACCGGCGAAAGCATGACGGCACGGCTCGTCGGATACCTGACCGACGTGGAGCGCACGCGGGGGTCCGCGGACTGGCTTCGCTGCTACCTCGCCGAACGTCTCCCGGAGTACATGATTCCGGCGCATTTCGTGGCGCTGGAGGCCTTCCCGCTCACCAGCTCCGGCAAGATTGACGCGTCGATGCTTCCCGAGCCCAGCACCTATGATGCCGGGTCCACGTCGACCGTCGAGCCCCGGACCGCGACCGAGCGGAAGGTCGCCGACGTCTGGGCTCAGCTCCTGCTGCTGAAGAGTGTCGGCGCCGACGACGACTTCTTCGAGATCGGCGGCCATTCGCTGCTGGCGACCCAGCTGGTCGCCAAACTGCGCCTGGAGTTCAAGGTCAACCTGAAGCTACGTCACCTGTTCGAGCGACCCGTGCTCGCGGAGCTGGCCGAGTACATCGACCAGGTCCTCGCGGAGAAGGCCGAGGTGAAGTGATGCAAGCAGAGGCACGTTCGCCGGGCCGTTTCAGCCGTCCCCGGAAAGCCGTATCGGTCGGTGACGGGGAACTCGTCAAGGTGACACCGCTGCTGGAAGGAACGCGAGCGGTTTCCTGCGAACCGACGCTGGCCGGGCTCGACGCGCGGGACTGGGTGTCCCGCTCCGGCGACACCCTCGCCCGGCTGCGCGATGAGCACGGCGCAGTTCTGTTACGCGGTTTCAGCCCGCTGGACGCCGATGGACTTGCCGCCCTGGCCACGGCGTTGTCGGGATCGCTGCTCTCCTACGACAATCGCTCCACTCCGCGGACCAGGGTCAGCGGCAAGGTGTTCACGTCCACGGAATACCCCGCCGACCAGACCATTCCGTTGCACAACGAGATGTCGTACTCGGACTCCTGGCCGGCCACGCTGTTCTTCGGCAGTGTGATCCGCGCAGCCGAAGGTGGTGAGACACCGCTGGCGGACAGCGCCCGGGTCTACGACCGGGTGCCAGCGGCGATCCGGGAGCGCTTCGAGCGGCACGGCGTCAGGTACGTGCGCAACTTCGGCAGCGGTATGGATCTGAGCTGGCAGGAGGTCTTCCAGACAGAGAGCCGCAGCGAGGTAGACGCCTACTGCAAGCAGCACTCCATCCGGGCGGAGTGGCTCGGCGGAGAGAGACTTCGCACCCAGCACGTGGTGCAGGCGAGCGTCGAGTCGCCGACGACGGGACAGAAGTGCTGGTTCAACCAGGCACACCTGTTCCATGTGAGTTCGTTGCCCGAGGAAGTGCAGAGCGAACTGCGGGAGAGCTTCGCCGAGGACGAACTTCCCCGCAACGCCACGCTCGGTGACGGCACCGCGCTCGATCCGGCCGACCTGGCCGAGATCCGGGCCGCCTACGCCGCGGAGGAGATCGCGTTCCGCTGGCAGGAAGGCGACATCCTGGTCGTGGACAACGTCCAGTTCGCTCATGGCCGGAGGCCGTACTCCGGGCCGCGGAAGCTCCTGGTAGCCATGGGATGAGCGATTCGATGATGTTCGAAGCCGTTCGGGATGAGATCGCCTACGCCTTCGAACGGACCGTGTTCTTCCGCGAGCACATGGAGGCCAACGGCCTGCGGCCGCAGGACATCACGGACCCGGAGGACTTCCGGCGGATCCCGCCGACCTCGAAGGCACACTATCGGCGCAATTATCCGGCCGGCGTGCTGGCCAAGGGCTACACCCTCAGCTCTCCGGAGGTCATGCGCTTCCAGAGCTCGGGAACCTCCGGCGAACGTCTCAACAGCGCCATTCTCTCCTTCGACCTGGCCCGCCGGCAGGCGACCGGCCTCGGCGTGAACCGCCGCTTTGACGAGCTCTGGCGGCCGGGCGGCCGTCCCAAGATCTGCCGGTACGCGCCGCCGAACTGCTCGGACGTGGAGTGCGCCACCGGGTTCTCGACCATGCAGGACCGGACGTTGCCCGACGGCACGCTCGTCCTGACGGTCGCGCACGACCTGCTGGCGACCCCAGAGTGGCAGATCGTCCAAGCCCTGGACGAGATTGAGGAGTACCAGCCCGACCTCCTGGTGGTCGATCCGACCCACCTCGCCTTCCTCATCCGGTGGGCACGTCGGCTCGGCCGCAAGATCACATCGTCGCGCCGGCTGCACGTCGTGTGCGGATACACCCTCATGACCGATGTCGCCCGGCGCCAGATCGAGGCGTTCCTGGGTCCGAACGTGCCGATCGGCGACATGATCGGCATGTCCGAACTCGGATACCTCGGATTCGAGTGCCACTTCGGTCGCCGGCACATCAACAACATCGACTTCTATCCGGAGTTTGTCTGGGACGGCCGTCCCGTCGAGGCGGGCCAGATAGGCGAGCTGTACGTCACCACGATCGACGATGCTCTGATCCCCCGCATTCGCTACGCCACCGGCGACTACTTCACACCGCTGCCGACCACCTGCGAGTGCGGAAGCGAACTGCCCGTGGTGCGGATCGAGGGCCGCACCACCGGCATGATCCGGCTGCAGGACGGCCGGCTCGTCACGCCCGGAGGCGTGAACGCGCTGGTGGGAAGGGCGCCCTGGTTGGACCTGTACCAGCTGGAGCAGGACCCGACCGGTGCCTGCACCTTCCGGTACATCCCCAACGGCGAGGCGGATTCCGACGCCGTCACGGAAGGCGTCGCGCAGATCGAAGCCCGGCTGGCCGACGCCTTGGCGCCGAACGGAGTGCGCCTCGCGGCCACGGACTACATCGCCAGCGAACGCAGCGGAAAGTTCCAATCCTGCATATCCACGGGAGGGTAGATGATGCTCGGTCAGCATCCTCGGCGAGAGGACTTCCCGGCCCTGGGCCGCACGATCGACGGCCAGGCGATCTCCTACCTGGACAATGCCGCAACGACCCTCAAGCCGCGCTCCGTGATCCAGGCGATGACGGAATACTACGAGACCAACGGCGCGAACATTCACCGCGGAAAGCATCGGCTGTCCGAGGAAGCGTCGGACGCCTATGAGGCATCCCGCATGGTGATCGCCCGGCACATCGGCGCCGCCGCGAACGAACTGGTCCTGCTTCGCAACACCACCGAGGCGCTGAACGTGGTGGCCAACGGCCTCGGTCTGGATCCTGATGATCGTGTGGTGGGCGTCCTGGACGCCCACCACTCCCAACTGCTGCCGTGGCGTAGGGCCGGTCGTCTTGATCTCGCCCGGGTGGACGCTCATGGCCGCCTCGACCGTGGACACTTTCAGGAGTTGCTGCGTGGGAGGCCGAAGGTGGTCGCGCTCACGCACTGTTCCAACGTCACCGGCGTTATCCACCCCGTGGGGGAACTCATCGCGGAGGTCCGAGCAGCCTGCGACGCGACGATCGTCCTGGACTCCGCGCAGTTCCTGCCGCACGAGCGTGTCAACGTGCATACCCTGGGCGTCGATTTCCTCGCGTTCTCGATGCACAAGATGCTCGGGCCGACCGGCGTCGGCTGCCTGTTCGGCCGCAGCGGGATGCTGCGGTGCCTGCGCCCGTCAGCAGTCGGCGGCGGCATGGTCGACTGGGTCGACCTCGAAGGCAGCGTCGATCGGCGGGCTCCCTACTTGTTCGAAGCGGGGACACCGGCCATCGCCGGGGCCATCGGCAGCGCGGCGGCGATCCGGTACCTGGAGAGCCTGGACGCCTCGGAGCGTGACCAGCACGGCAAGGAGCTCTGCGCGGCCCTGGTCAGTGGGGCGTTGGACCGTCCCGACATCCGGCTGATCGGGCCGCGTGAAGAGACAGACCGGCTGCCGCTTGTCAGTCTGCGGCTGGACAGCCGATTCCCCACCGGGGAGATCGCCCGCATCTTGAGCGATTCCTACGGATACATGGTGCGCAGTGGGCACATGTGCGCGCAGCCGCTGGTCACGGACCTGGCCGGGGGTGAGGTGCTTCGCGTGTCGGCGTACCTGTACACCGATGTCGCCGAGGTTGAGGGTTTCTATCAAGCATTGGACGAGCTGCTCGGCTTGACGGCGGCGCGGGTGGGAGCGGCACGACTCCGATGACTGACAAGATTCTCAAGGACGAGACGGTTCGCCATCTGGTGGTCGTCAATGACGAGGGCCAGTACTCAACCGTGGTGGAGACGCACCCGATTCCCGCGGGCTGGCGACCGGTCGGCAGCGCCGGGACCGAGGCCGAATGCCTCGATCACATCGCCAGTGTGTGGACCGATATGCGACCGGCGAGCCTGCGGGGCCGGCATGTCGATGCGGTGGGCTCCCACGCGGGCCCGGCCGGCATCAAGATCGAAAAGACGACGAAGACCGGTCGCGATTGCCTGCACCAGTTCTTCGCGGACGTCGCCGCCGGTTCACCCGACCGGGTCGCCGTTGTCGATTCCCGCGGCGTACTGACCTTTGCCGAGGTGGACGCCGCAGCTAATCAGCTCGCGCATCGGCTCATCGCGCACGGCGTCGGCCCGGAGGACCTCGTCGGACTGCACGCGGAGCGCACCGCCGATCTGGTCGTGGGTGTCATCGCGATCCTCAAGGCGGGAGCGGGTTACCTGCCGCTGGACCCGACCCACCCGATGAACCGCGCACAGTTCGTCCTGGACGACGCGGATTGCCGCTGCGTCCTGGCGGACGACGAGAACGCCGCCGCGCTCGCCGCGACCGGCCGAACCGTGGTCAGGTTCAGCGATGTGTCGCCCGACGCCCCGGACACGGCGCCGCACGTCGATGTCCGTCCCGGAAACGTCGCGTACGTCATCTACACGTCAGGGTCCACGGGGAGGCCCAAGGGGGTCGTGGTGTCGCATGCCAACGTCATGCGACTGTTCGAGACCACCGCAGCGGACTTCGGATTCGGACCGGACGACGTGTGGACGCTGTTCCACTCGATCGCCTTCGACTTCTCGGTCTGGGAGTTGTGGGGGGCGCTGCTGCACGGCGGTCGGCTCGTCGTCGTCGACTACGTCACCAGCCGCGATCCGGCCGCGTTCCTGGAGGTGCTGCGACTGCAGGGCGTCACGGTGCTGAATCAGACCCCCACCGCGTTCCGGCACCTGGCCGGCGCCGCCGAGGGCGCTGACTTCCCGCCTCTCGCGCTCCGGTGGGTGATCTTCGGCGGCGAAGCGCTTGATCCGGCGATACTCCGGTCGTGGGTCGCGGCATATGGGGTGGCTCAGCCTCACCTGGTCAATATGTACGGCATTACCGAGACCACGGTGCACGTGGCGATCCGGCCGCTGGATCTCGCCGATCTCGACGCGGCGGTCAGCCCTATCGGTGTGCCCATCGGCGACCTGCGGGTCCACATCCTCGATGCGCAGCTGCGGGAGGTTCCCGCCGGTGTGGAAGGCGAGATGTACGTAGGCGGGCCCGGTGTTTCCCGCGGGTACCTCGGCCGGCCCGCGCTCACGGCACAGCGGTTCATTCCGGATCCGTTCGGGACGCCCGGCGGCCGACTCTACCGAACGGGCGACCTGGCCGTCTGGTTGGACAACGGCGAGCTAGCCTTCCGCGGACGTTCGGACACGCAGGTGCAGCTTCGCGGGTTCCGCATCGAGCTCGGCGAAATCGAGCGGGCCATGCTCGACCAGCCGGGTGTACGTGCGGCCGTGTGTCTGCTGCGTGAGGACGTCCCCCAGGAGCCGAGGCTCGTCGCCTACGTCGTGCCGGCCGGTGCGGAACTGCCTGACCTGCGGGCCCGCCTCGCGGAGCAGTTACCCGCATACATGCTTCCCTCCGCGATCGTGCCATGCGCCGCGCTGCCGCTGACCACGAACGGAAAACTCGATCGTGATGCGCTACCACCGCCGGAGGCAGCGCAGACCACAGCGCCCCACGACCCGGCCGCTGACTCGTTCACCGTTACCGAGCGCACGCTGGCCCGGATCTGGGCGGATGAACTGGGCATCGAGACACCGGGAGCGCACGACGACTTCTTCGCGGTCGGAGGCGACTCGATCACGGTGATCCGCGTCGGCGTCGCGGCCCGCGCTGCGGGATTGCCCGTGACCATCGAGCGGGTGTTCCGGCACCCCACGATCGCAGAACTCGCCGCCGAGTGCGACCGCATCGGCGATGCGGACGTGGCACTGAAGAGTTCACTCGCGGACGTCGACGCACAGGCGCTTCCCGACGGTGTGGTGGACGCCTATCCGGCCGCTGGGATGCAGCTCGGCATTCTGTACGAGTGCGAAATGGCCGACGACCAGCCGGAGCTCTACCACGACCTGGCCAGTGTGCGGCTGTGCTGTCGCTTCGACGCCGATGCCCTTCGGCGCTCGCTCGATGCGATGACCGAACGCCACGAGGTTCTCCGTACGTCGTTCGACGTCGGACGATTCAATGAGCCCATGCAGCTCGTGCATCGCCATGCGCGCATACCGCTGGTCGTCGACGAGGCGGGGAGCCCGGACCCCGACGCCGAGCTGCGCGCATGGTGGAAGCGGGAGCAGGCGGACCCGTTCGACTTCGAGACCGCGCCTCTGGTGCGCTGCCATGTGCTCGTACGCGGACCCGACGACTTCCACCTCTCCGTCGCGCTGCACCACATCGTGCTGGACGGTTGGAGCGTGGCGCAGCTCATGACGGACCTGCTCCAGGCATACGACGCGGCCTTGGCGGGTGGTGACCCGGTCGATCCGGCGCCGCCGGCGCGCTACCGCGATTTCGTCGCCGCAGAGCGAGCGGCCATCGAATCGCCGGAGACGCGCGCCTTCTGGACCGAAGTCGTAGCCGGCCTGCCCGACGCGCGGCTGCCCGAATTGCCGGAGTTCCATGGCGAGTGTCGCATCGAGTTGCCGGCCACCCTGGACGCGCAGCTGCGCGACGCCGCCGCACGCGTCGGCACACCTCAGAAGTCCCTCTACCTCGCCGCGCACCTCTGGGCGCTGGCCCGGCTCACCGGCCGACCGGCATCGGTGACGGGCGTTCAGATGAACGGCCGACTCGACGAGCCCGGCTCCGATCGCCTCCTCGGCGTCCTGCTGAACGTCCTGCCGATGACCGTCGACGTGTCGCAGCACTCCTGGGCCACCCTCGCCCGGGCGGCCTTCGACACCGAACGCGCAGCGCAGCCCCATCGCCGGTACCCGGTCAGCCACATCCAACGCCTGTCGCGAGGCCCGCTCTACCAGATCGCCTTCAATTTCGTCGACTTCCACAACCTTGACGCCGTCCGGAACCTCACCAGGGCGAAGGTCGCCGACTGGTGGTTCGACGACATCCACAGCTTCGGCCTCCGCATCGAGTTTGATCGCAGCCTCAGCACCGGAGCCAGACTCCTGTGCGTGACTACCGGCCTCAACGCAGCCCACCTGTCCGGAACTGCCAACAGGCTGGGTGCTCTCGTCCGGGAAGCTCTTGAACTCATCGCTGCCGATGTGCAGGCGCCGTGCCCACCGATTCGCCAGAACCCCGTCCCGGATCCGCCGGCCACCTGACAGTCCTTCCGACTCGGATCGCTGGCCATTACGGAGGAAACGTGCCGCAGCGAATTGCATTGGTTTACGACAGAGGCGCGGTCAGCCTCCTGGAAGCGTTGGACGCGATACGTGCCGTCGCGGAACCGGTACTTGTCATCCCGGACACGAAGCACACCGCAGCCCTGCGACCCGTGATTCGAGCCCTGAAGGTGCCGGTCGTCGAGCTAGATAAGATATCGGAAAGCATCGACGCGTTGGCACGCCATCACATAGCAGGTGTGGTCACGTTCAGTGAACGCATGCTTCGGGCGGCGGCGGATTACGCAGATGCAGCCAGCCTGCCCTTCCATAGTCCCGAAACTGTCGCGCACCTCACCGACAAGCATCTGCAGCGTAGCCGGCTGATGGAGGCGGGCGTCGACTCCGTGCGTGCGAGGCTGGTGCGCAACGCTGCGGAGGCCGACGAGGCTCTCGCGTCGATGCCGCTGCCACTCATTATCAAACCAGTGTTGGGTGAAGGTAGCCGGAACACCCTTCTGCTGGACGACCCTGAAGCCGCACGAGCGTCGATGACACGCGTCATCGACTCAGAGGGAGCGGCGCTCGTCGAGGAGTACCTGCCGGACGGGCTTGCCGGAGACTTCGGGAGCTACGTCTCGGTGGAGCTCGTGATGTCCGATTCGCGGCCGATCTTCAGTGCGATCACCGGGAAGTTCAAGCTGATCCCGCCCTTTCGTGAGCCCGGCCAGTTCTTCCCCTCGACGCTCGACGCTGAAGAACAATCGCGTGTGGCCGACCTGGCGATCGAGTCTGCCAAGGCGCTGGGGGTCAAGGACGGCGTCCTGCACATAGAGATCAAGTTGACACCGTCCGGGCCCCACATCATCGAGGTCAACGGTCGCCTCGGTGGGTTCATGCGCGACCTCTACAGTCGGGCGCTGGGCATCGACCTCGCCACATACGCCGTCGAGGTCGCTCTTGGTCGCCCACCCTCGACGGTTGGATCGGCGAAGAGCGGGCAGGTCGTGTTTCAGCATTCCAATCTGGCGCCACGAGGAGCAGCCGGCCTCGTGGGAATCGATGGCACCAAGGTGATCCGTGCGATGGAGAACGTTGACTCGTATCAGATCTTAATACGGCCGGGATCTGAGCTCGACAGAGGAGTCGGGACTCAAGAGATAGACCTGTTAAACGGCCGCGCGCCAGCTCACTCTCGCATGATTTCTGATATCGACATGCATCTGGAGCATCTTATCTTCACCTTCGAGGCGGACAACGGTCCGATCAAGGTGAACGCGCGGGAGCTGAAGGCATGGAACTGCGCGCCTCACCGAGATGATCGGCAAGCGCCTGTTTGGTCTGCCTGCTGACGGTGCGGCCAAGCAGGTAGGACCGGCTGGGCGATGGCCACGAGATGAGGGCGCCGCTCGGGGCTGGGGCACCGACGGTGACACTGCACTCGCCATGCTCACCGCCTTCGCCGTCGCGCACCTGGCACCCACCACCTGGCTCGCCGGAACACCCGCCACGTCAACACCCGAACCCACCATCGGCAACCGCATCCGCCGGGGATACCTCGCCGCCGCCGTCGGCGGCGCGGTCACCGCCACGCTCTACGGACTCGCCACGAGGCACGACTCGGAGATCCCGAAGTCCTTCGCGATCTGCGCGATCGGGGCCTCGCCCTTGCGGGCGACCGCGCCCACGTCACGACGGAACTCCGGCTTCCGCGGGTCACGGCCAGAGAGGTCCGGCACTGGGGCGCGATTGCCGAATGCCAGCGGCGTTTCCGGGCGAGCCACCAGATAAGTCCCAAGCCGGGCCTGAGCAAGGAGCAGCTGCGCGGCATGCTTGCCATCGAGGGCGTCCTGATCGCCGGTGTCGGCGCGACCCTCGGCATCGTGCTCGGACTGATCTTCGGCTGGGCCGGCGCCGCCACCGCGCTGTCCCTCACGGGCGACGTCCGGTACGCCGTTCCGTGGACCAATGTCGGGGCGGTCGTGGCCATCGCGCTCGTCGCTGGGCTCCTCGCCTCGGTGCTACCGGTGCGGGCCGCGGCCCGCACCTCACCCGTGGCGGCGCTCGGGGTCGAATGACGACCACCCGCCGCTGACGGCGGCCCCGTGCACAGCCTGTGCACGGGGCCGCTGTGCGCCATCCTCAGGTCACCAGGCCGCTGCGGTAGGCGTGGACGACTGCCTGCACGCGGTCGCGCAGGCCGAGCTTGGCCAGGATGCGTGACACATACGTCTTGACGGTCTCCTGGCTGATCACCAGCGTCGCGGCGATCTCGCCGTTCGACAGGCCGTTGGCGATGAGGCGCAGCACCTCGAGCTCGCGCGGCGTCAGCGCGGACTCGGGGTCCGCGCTCTCTGGGGGCCGGATCCGGGCCGCGTACCGGCCGACGAGCTGCCTGGTCACCTCGGGTGCCAGCAGTGCGGACCCGGTCGCGACGGTGCGGATGCCGTTCAGCAGCTGCGCGGTCGGGGCGTCCTTGAGCAGGAATCCGCTGGCCCCGGCGCGCAGCGCCTCGTAGACGTACTCGTCGAGGTTGAACGTCGTCACCACGAGCACCTTGACGGGGCGCGCCACCCCGGCGCCGGCGATAAGGCGGGTCGCCTGGATGCCGTCGAGCACCGGCATCCGGACGTCCATCACCACGACGTCCGGGTTCAGTCGGCCCGCAAGGTCGACGACGGCCTGCCCGTCCGCGCACTCGCCGACCACCTCGAGGTCGGGCTGGGCGTCGATGATTGTCGCGAAACCGGTGCGGATCAGCGCCTGGTCGTCGCACACCAGGACCCGGAGCGGCGCACTCACGCCCGGCTCCCGGTAGGGATGCGCGCACGGACGACGAACCCGCCGTCCGCCCGCCGGTCCGCGCTGAACTCGCCCCCGAGGGCGTCCACCCGTTCACGGAGCCCGACGAGCCCCCGGCCGCTCCCGCCGGCAGGGCGCTGTCGGGCGCCGGCGGATTCAGGGTTCACGCCCGCCGTACTGACCTCCACGGTGATCTCCCTGTCGTCGTAGCGCACGCTCACCGCAGTCGGGCTGCCGTGTGCGTGCTTGAGGGCGTTCGTCAGAGCCTCCTGCACCACTCGGTGGGCGACCAGCTCGGCGCTCCCGGCCGATTCCGACGGCGTGCCCTCCTCGGTGAGCTCCACCGGCTGTCCGGCGCGGCGGGTCTGCTCGACGAGCGTGCACAGTTCCCGGAGCGACGGTGTCCGGGCAGCGGTGTCGTGGCCCGGGTCGAGCAAGTCCAGGAGATGACGTAGGTCGCCGATCGCCCGGCGGCCCGTGTCAGTGACCGCGTTCAGGGTGTCGTCGAGACGGTCGGGCGCGCCCGTCAGATACCTAGCAGCCTCTGTCTGCACGACCATCGCCGTCACATGGTGGGTCACGACGTCGTGCAGCTCGCGGGCGATCCGCGTGCGTTCCGCGGTGCGGGTCTCCTCGGCGACCCGGAGGCGCCGTTCGGCCTCGGCCGCCCAGATGGCGCGCAGCCAGGAGCCCGCGGCCCACACGAGGACCAGCGCCACGTAGAACGTCAGGTACCCGTCCGCCCGCTCGGTCCCGCCGACCAGGTCGAGCGCGACCGCCAGCACCACGTAGGCAGCCGAGAGGAGGATCGCGACCGTGCGGCGAAGGCGTTCCAGGTGGGCACCCGCGCTCAGGAGCGCGATAGCGAGCCCGGCGCCCGCCAACGTGTGGTAACCCCGGAGCTGATCGAGGGCGAAGCCGAGGAACACCAGGACAAGGCAGGCGGCCGGCCACCGCCGACGAACGGCGAGCGGGAAGCACTGGAGGACGATCGCGACGACGGCCAGCGCGTCGAAGGGACGGGTCGGCAGCGCGCCGATCTCTGTCCCAAGCCCGTGGAACGCCGGCACGAACGATGCGATCGCCGGCACCAACGCGAGCGGCAGGTCCCGGACCGTGACGTCGAGCTGACGCCACCGGTCCAGGACCCGCCGGAGATCGGTCACCGAGTGAGCCTAGCGGCCACGTCCGCCCGGGCCGGGCGACGGACGGGGACCACGTGACCACGCCGGTAGGCCAGCCACATGAACGTGCCGGTGGCCAGCACGCCGAGCACCACCGCGTAGACACTGGCCTCCGGTCCGAAGTCGCCGCCCGTGACCAGCGCGGGACCCGAGATCGTCGCGTCCAGCAGGCCCTGCGCGGTGTTGCTGCCGGACACCTCGGTGCTGAAGATGGCGCTAGCGGCGATGTTCCAGCCGAAGTGCAGACCGATCGGCACCCACAGCTTGCGGGTGGCAATGTACGCGGCGGTCAGCATCCCGCCTGCCTCGATGGCGATAGCGATGGCACCCAACAGGGTGGCGTTCGCGTTGGCCAGGTGGATCAGGCCGAACAGCGAGCCGGTCAGCGCGAGCGCGACCCAGGTTCCGGTCCAACGCTCGATGTTCCGGAACAGGACACCGCGGAAGACCAGCTCCTCGGCCACAGCGGCACCCGCCATGATCCCGAGCAGGCTGACGGCGCTCGCCGGCGCGCCCAGGCCGTTGATCGTGTAGTCACCGAAGAAGGCGATGTTCGCGATCACTGCCCCGAACAGCGCGATGCCGAGCAGCGTGCCCCAGCCGATTCCGGCACCTGCTCCCTTCAGCGAGACCTCGACGGGGGCGCGGTGCTCGGTTCGCCGCACCACCCAGTCGTAGACCAGGACCCCGACGGCGGCCGTCAGCAGGCCGGCAACGAGCGCCAGCCAGGGAGTGTCCTTCACCGCTGCCGTGCCCAGATTGCCGAGGATCCACACCGCCGCAACCGCCAAGAGTTGCCATACCAGACGCACGATGATGACTCCTTGAGAAGCCGCGGCGGGAGCGTCGCGGGCTACCCCGAACGCTATGGATTTGCCCGCCCAAAGTAGTCACCGCACGGTGGACATTCGCAGGTAGCTCGCACGGGGGACAAACTGTGGTGCACCGGGCAGCCCGCCCGAACGTCAGCAGACGTCCTGGCTCGGCCTCGACGACGAGCAGTTCTACGACCCAAACGCAGGCCACTAAGGGACGTCTCGTAACGCGGCGGTCGGTCCATGGTGGATCATGTCGGGGCGCAGGTGATCTCGGCAGCCCGCCCGGAGTGGATCTTCCCGTTCACCGGGCTGCAGCCCGCCCAGTTCCGCCGCCTCGTCAAGCTGGTGGCCGAGCGTGGTGGTGACGCGATCGCGGACGGTCGGCCGGGCCGGCAGTGGTCTCTCGACCTCGCCGATCGGGTATCGCTGGTCGCAGCGTACTGGCGGACGAACCTGACAATGCGGCAGATCGGCCCGCTGTTCGGGGTGTCGCATTCGGCCGCTCACCGGGTCATCGACACCCTCGGCCCGCTTCTGGCCCTGGCACCGGTGCGCCGGCGGCGGGTCGACCAGATCACGATCGTCGATGGCACGCTGATCCCGACCAGGGACCACCGCCTGGCTGCCCCGAGCAAGAACTACCGCTACAGCACAAATCTGCAGGTCGCCATCGACGCCCACACCCGCCTCGTGGTCGCCCTTGGCGACCCGCAGCCCGGTAACCGCAACGACACGATCGTCTACCGCACCTCCGGCATCGACCAGAAACTGGCCGGACGGCCGGTCATGGCCGACGGCGCCTACCGCGGCAACCCCGAGGTGATCATCCCGTACCGCAAGCCCGCCGACGGCAGCGAACTACCCGACTGGAAGGCCGACCTGAACAAGCACCACCGCACCGTCCGCGCGCAGGTCGAACACGCCCTGGCCCGCATGAAGTGCTTCAAGATCCTGCGCGACTACCGCCGCGCCGCCCACACATTGACCGACACCGCTTCCGGCATCGCCCACCTCCACAACATCATCCTCGCCGGGTGACACCAGCGGACGCTGCCGCTGAGGCGCTGCTGGACGTATTCGCGCAGCCGCGGATTCGACACCAGCTTGGCGGTCTTCGGGCGCTTGGCTGCCTGCTGCGCCTTCCACTGCGCCACCGTGGCCCGATATTCCTGTTTGCCGCCCCGGGTCGCCGCGTTGCGCCGCACCTCACGCGAGATCGTCCCCGCGTCGCGTCCGATGCTGCGGCCGATTTCCCGCACGCCCTTGCCCTGCGCCCGCAGCAGCGCGATCTCCTCGCGTTCGGCGAACGACAGATAGCGGCCCGATGGTTCGTCGAGGCTGATCGGCGGCATGCCACCAGCGTGTCGAAACCACCGCGCCCCGACCGGCCACGACACGCCGACTCCGAGTGCGGCCTCGACCGTCGTGACCCCCGTCGCGATCAGCCGCCAGAACTCCCGCTGCACAGCGCGCGAGGGCTCAGGTCGGCCCGGCGATCGCATCGGCGCCCGCAACGCCCGGTCCGCCGCCCACTGCCTCCGCGCCCCATATCCGTCGGCCATCGCAGGTGCGCTGCTCTCGGCACGCCCGGAGGTACGGCGTCCAGTTCAGCCAGGCATTCAGTGACAGTGGGCGCCGGGTTCGCGGCGGGTAACGGTGAAGGAGTCATCCCAGAGGGACAGCAGCATGTCGACGGTGTGCGAGACGGCGTGGGGGTTGGTCGCCTGCCGGTCGAAACGGCGGCCGTCGGCCACCCGCTCCCCGATCCGGGCCACCGAGCGGTCCAGCAGTGCGGCGAACATCGACATGGCAGATGCCCCGGTCATGACCGCGAAGCCTAGTACGACCGCAACGTCAGTCAGAGCGGTGATCGAGGCCGCATTGCTTCTGCCGAACCTAGATGCCTTCGGGTCCGCCGAAGCGGTCTCCGACCAATAGTGCCTCGTCCGTGCGTCGGGTCGGGGAGTCGCGTTGATGCCTCAACTCACGGTCGTCGTGTGTCTCGCTCGCCGCCATCCCTGCATCAGTCGCTGGCGGCGGGCTCGGACGATAAACCAAGTCGTGTGCCTGAGACCAAACCTGCTCGCATCTACGCCAGCCGCTGGTTACGGTGCCGCATCGACCTCGAGCAGCGTGGATCTTCCAAGGACGTCGGGCGCTGCTGCCGGGCGAGGGCTTTCAGCAGGGACTCCCGCAGCGGCAGCCCCATCAGAGTTACCGAGTCCTCCGGTAGGTCTGTCAGACTCGGGCAGGAAATCCGGGACTTGATGTCGGCGTTGGAAGGACTTCCACCCCGCCAGCGTCGGAAAGAACCGTTGTGTATTCCTCGTCCACGGACGGGCAGCGCACGCACATCGACGAGCAGCTCGATGTCGTGCTCGAGCAGTGGATGGAGGAAGACCGGCTCGGGGCAGGTCCAGTGGCCGATGCGACTTACCGGAGTTGCCTGCGGTCGACGTGGGCAGGCTCATGCATCGCCATTGGCCAGGGGGCGCTGGTCCCGGCGAGCGGATGCTCCCTCGGGACCTCGACCAGCACGATGCGCACTGCGTCGGGACCTGCGATCCACATCTCGTCCAGGCCCCACGCCTCCCGTCTCGGCTCCCTCAGGACCCTCACCCCAGCGTCGACCACGCATCGATGCTCGGCACCGAGGTCGCCGATCTGGAGCCCCGCGCGATCCCGTCCCCCGGCGGGTTCGGTCGCGCGGCCGCTGACCTCGAGCAGGCCGTTGCCGAGGCAAGAATTCCAGGCCAGGTGCCTCCTCGCCGAACTCGCGGTAGATCGCCAGCCCCAACGTGTCCCGCTAGAACCGGTGACTCCGAGCGAGCTCGGTGGGACCCAACAGGATGCGGCTGCCGGGGACCTCCATGCCCCCATCATGAACGAGCTGCGCTACTTCGCCGTCGGCAGCGTGATGGGAACCTAGCGCCGCCTCGTGACGGTCACGCGGTGGATCGTCTCGGCCTCGGCGTCCCCGACGCCCGCCACGATCCGGAAGTCGAAGCGGCCCTGTTGCCGGTTCGCCATCCGCGCGTCGGGCAATTCGAACGTCGCGGTGCGCCACTCGCCGCTGTCGGTCTTGGTTATCCGCCCTGCCAGCGTGAACGCCCCTTGCAGCGGTCCACCATCGGGGTTCGCCGAGTCGTACTCCAGCGCGAAGCTGTCAGCGCCCGTGTCGAGATATTCCACCGTAACGGTGAGGGCACGACTTCCATCAAACGCCAGTTCGTCGTCAAGATCGAAGTACATCTGCCGGCTCCATGCCGGATCACGCCCAGGGACAGTGCGCCGTGCGGTGCGGCCAGCGACACTGACGCCCTCGGTGACTCCATCGTCGTGGTCCAGCTGGCGGACACCGTTCGGCTCGTTCTCCGGGCCAAGCACGATCGAGGCGTTGTCGACGTACTCCTCCGGTGCGGTGACCGCCAATTCCGATGAGGGTGCACTGACGTTCCCCGCGCCGTCGAAGGCGACAACGCGGTAATACCAGCGCTCACCCGTGGCGAGGTCGTCGTGGACGAGCCCAGGGGCGGTGGTGGTGCCGATGAGGGTGGCATCGCGCGGCTCGAAGCCGGCCTCCCTCGACGCGTGCACCTCGTACGTGGCTACGCCAACGTCGTCTGACGGTTGTCGCCAGCCGAGCGCAATGCTGATCGCGTCGAAGCCCGTCTGCGCCTCGGCCTGGAGGCCGGTCACCTGATCGGGTGCACGACGGTCGGCGAACGGGAAGGTGCGCGCGAACGCCTCGTAGCGTGCTGCGTGCCAGGCAGGCGCGCCGTCGATCGGCACGAGTCGGACGCGGATCGTCATCTTGCCGAAGGTGAGTGCGGCCGGGATCTCGAACTCGTCGTTGAGCCACCGGTGGGTGCGGTTACTGAGAGGCTGGTGCCAGACGCCGGCGGGCTCACCGTCGACGAAGACATCCACCGACTGGCCGGGCTGGGCCTGGTCGGACAATCGGCGCAACAGTGCGCCCTGGTCGGCCCGGCCGTCGAGCTTGAGCCGGAATTCGACCGGCCCGTCAAAGGCCCTGCCGTCATCGGAGAGACGGGTCTCATCGTCGCCCTCGAACGTGGAGGTAGGCTGCTCAGGCGTCGCACCGCCGGTGTAACCGTGGGCCGCCTCGTCCACCGGGTCACCGACGTCGAGGACGTCGCTCGCTCGAAGCGCGTAGTCGTCACGTCCGTACCAGAAGGTAGTGGAGCTGTAACGCGCCGGCACATCGTTCTCTGGTCCATGTTCGATGGCGAAGTCCATCGACCGGGAGAACGGCATCGAATCAGCGACGAAGTACCGGTAGAGGCTGTCGCAGTCCTTCGGGCAGCCGTTTGTGCCTGGCTCGTGGGCCGGATTGCCCGTCAGGGGCGCGGAGAACGTGCCGCGGTTGAAATACCAGCCGCCCTCGTAGAAGTCCTCGGTGCCCGTGCCGTGGATGGCCGGGCTACGCGAGCCGTCGACGGTGACACGCTCGTCGCCCTCGAGATAGCTGCGAATACCCGGAGCCTGCGGTCCTTCGGCGATGCCGTCGGCGACCTGGACGACGCCCACGACCTTGCCCCTCCCCTGCGTCCGGAGGAACGTCCAGTCACGGTCCGGCTGGGTCTCCGCAGCGTGCGAGGTCGCGTGGAAGTAGCCGAGCTCGCCGTGAGCTGCGAGGCCACGTGCGACACCCGGGGTCTTCTCGGTGCGCACCTCCGCCTCCGCGCCCTGGATGGAGTGGTCTGAGCCGTTGTAGAGCTCCACCACGGCTGTGTCGCGGAACGGCATTGGCCACCAGGACGAGTACCAGCCGTCAGGGTCGATCGCACTCATCAGGGAGGCCACCCGGTACTCGCCGAGCCCGGAGCCGAAGAACTCGCCGAGCGGTGCGTCGACCGTGCGTTTCCGGTCGAAAGTGATCCGGACGCGGGCGTCGGCTAGCACCGAATCGGACACGCGGGTCTTCTCCTCATCAGCGGGGTCTGGCGGGTAGCAGAAGTTCGCCCGGCCGGAGTAGGTCTGGCTGGTGATGCGGTAGTCATGCGCCTGCTCATCGGCGACCGAGTCCGGGCCGATGTCGAGCGTGTCGGTGCGGACTAGTTCATCCCCCACGTGGGAGTCCACCCAGTAGGCGAACTCGTTGAAGTCCACGTCCGCGGAGATAAACTCAGTGCCGATCGTGATTTCGGACTTGCCGGCTGTCAGTTCGGCAGGGATCTCCAGGGCGTTGTCCCGCCAGCGGCACCCCGGCTGAGCGGGCGGACCGCTCCACTGCGCGGCCTCGACCCCGTCGACGAACACGCGGGCTTTCTGGTTGCCGATGCCGGCGTCCAAGCGACGGGTGAGCCGCACGCCCTCATTGTCGGGGTCCACCTTGACGGTGAACTGGTTGGAACCACCGGCGCCGAACGCGCGGCCGTCATCGGACACTTCACGGGCGGGTGCAGGGCCGACCAGTTGCGGCAGCCGCATCCTGAGCGCATCGATCGTGGCTGGCCCCTCAAGCTCCGCGATGCGGACAATCTCACCGGGTGCCGCTTCCAACGCGGTCGTCCTTGTGGCCTCCGGGCCGGTCTGCGGCTTGGGGTCCCGCGTGCCGGACTGCTCGAGGAGATTGACCACGTCCAGCGCGGCGTCGTTCGGGTCGAAGGTCTGGATTCCCTCGGCATCGGAAAACGCGCGGTAGGCGGCGTGGTAGTAGAGGGGGATCGGGTTGTGGTCCACGACCATCCGCATGCGCTCGCGGTAGGTCATCGGCACCTTGATGTAGATGCCGCCGGAGCTCTGGTCCGCATTCGCTACCAGCGGGTGCACGAACGGCGCGCCGAGCTTGCCGTCGACGATGTCCTGGAGCGGCGCATCCACCACTGTCTTGCCGTCGAGCTCGATGCGCAGGTTGCCGATCTTCGACACGTCAGCATCGCCCGGCTCCTCGTTCCAGCTCGTGAACCAGACCGAAGCGATTTCGCCGGCACCACGAGCATCGGCGATCACGCAGCCTTCCGGTGTCTCGGCCAGACACGTCGAGAAGTCAGCGTTGCCGCCGGACCGGTCGAAGCTGGAGAACTGCAGCGTCCGGACGCCTGCCGGGAGCTCCGAGACTCTGTTGAGCTGACGGAAGCTGTCCCAACCAACGGGACCCTTGTCCACGGCCAGCGTGGGCTTGCCGGGCGGATCCGCAAAGGCCACGGTGGGGAGCACCATCGAGCTTGCCGCGAGGAGCGCCGCAGCAAAGCGTCGCCGATTCTTCCCAGCCATCTGTGTCTCCAATTGGCGTTGAGATGCTTTGGGTCTCCCACTCGTCACGGCGAGAAAACGGTTTCTGCACCGTAGCCACCCGGCTGCTGGAGGTCAACGGTCCCCCCAACTGCGGACGGACGTAACAACCCGCATGGTCGGCATACAGGTCCGCCGATTAGGTGCACGCCTTCGGTGGCCGAGTCGGACAATCAAGGCTCTACAGGCCGCGTTGGGTTCAGGGAGCGATCATGGCGCGCAGGAAAGACTCAGGCATCCGGCAGGCGCTGATCCTTGCTTTCGGGGTTGGGGCGTTGACCGGGGCGGCGGGCATGCTGACGCTGCGGCGTCGCTGGCAGGCAGACGACGTTTCGACAGGTGATCACGCCGGTTGGCCAATCGATACCGCTTCCTCGTCTCCGGACGGGCGAGTCGACGGGCCTTCGCACGGTTCGGAGGCCGCGCCAGCACTGCAACACGGCTGACCCAGAGCTCCCTGAACACCAGGTTGGGCGCGGCCACCCAGGTCACGTCATCGACGTTCCTGGCCATTTCCGGCCCGCGAGAACAGGTGGAGACACTCATGGCAGACCAACCCGGCGGCAGCCCCGGCGCTGCCTCTGCTGACACCCCGGTCGCCGAGCTGGTACAGCGCGCCACGGACCAGATCACCCGTCTGGTCCGGGACGAGCTGATGATGGCACGCGCGGAGATGACCGCGAAGGGCAAACGCGCAAGCGTGGGCGCCGGGCTGCTCGGTGGTGGCGCCACGCTCGGCTTCTACGGCGGCGGCGCCCTCGTCGCCGCGGCGGTGCTGGCCCTGGGCGCGCTCATTCCGGATGCGCTGGCCGCGCTCATCGTCGCCGTCATCCTGTTCATCGCCGCGGCGGTAGCGGCGCGATGGGGAAAGAAGCAGGTCACGAAGGTCATGCCATTCACGCCGACGGAAACCAGGGACAGCGTGCGGGCAGACACCGAGACGATACGCGGCGCGGCAGATCGGAGGCAGCCATGAGCACGGCAAACGCAGGCAACGACCCGGACAAGACACGGCAGGACATCCAGCACACACGCGCCGAGCTCGGCGAAACCGTCGCAGCACTGGCCGCCAAGACCGACGTCAAGACCCGCATGCGCACCAAGGGCACCTCAGCCGCCAACGGGCTCAAGCAGCGCTTGACCGCAGCCAGCCAGTCAGCGAAAACCTCGGCGGCCCAAAGGTTCGGCACGGTGAGGCAGCAGACCTCCCAGCGCGCCGCTGCCGTGAAGCAGAAGAGCAAACAAGCCGTGGCCCGAGTGCGAGGCTCGGCGGCAACCGGCACTCAGGCCCCCGGTGAGGCCGGGTCCGCCGCGATCACCTCCGCGCGTGCCGCGGCAGCGAAGGTCGGCTCCGCGGTGCGCGCCAAGCCCGTTCCGGTCGTCGCGGCCGCCGGTGCCGCAGCCGTCATCACCGTCATGGCCTACCAACGCCGCCGGACGAGCCAACGGCTCGGCCGACGGCAGCAACAACTGACCGGCCGGCTCCCTCTCCTCGCCCCCTGGGCAAAAACCTGCCCCAACGGTCTTCGCCGACTTCTAAGCGGAAGCTAGAGGCCCCGCGGTCGTGCGTCATTCCCCGCTCACAGCGCAGGTCACGACATTTGCACGCCGCACTCATATCACCGAGCAACCTTCCTACAGTGCGTGCCTGGCAGACAGCAAGATCGGCTGTGCGTCGGCACTCACAACGTTCGCTCCGGTCCGCCTGTAAGGGCTTATTGGTCTCTCACAGTGCAGGCCAGGGCGGCCATCCAGCCGTGAGGGACTGCCCCCGGTTCGGTTGACTCCTGACCTGTGAGGATGTGTTCCTCGCTGGGAGGATGTCTGTCATGCCGAAGGCGTTCCCGCCGGAGTTCCGTCGTGACGTGGTCGCGGTCGACGGCAAGGGTGAGGCGCCGATCGCGCAGATCGCGAAGGACTTCGGGATCTCCGAGTCGTGCCTGCACCGTTGGCTCAAGCTCGCCGACATCGAGGAGGGGGCCGGCCCGCCCCGGGACCACCAGCAGCGAGTCGGCGGAGCTGCGGGAGCTGCGCAGGCGCAACAAGCTCCTGGAGCAGGAGAACGAGATCCTGCGCCGGGCGGCGGCGTTCTTCGCCAAGGAGATTGCCCCAAAATGATGTACCCGCTGGTCGGTGACCTGGCCGCGGACGGGATCCCCGTCGCGGTGACCTGCCGGGTGCTGGGCTTCAGCAAGCAGGCCTACTACGCGTGGAGGAACAGCCCGGTCTCGCAGAGGGACCGGGACGATGCTCACTTGATTAACGCCGCTTTGGACGTCCACGCCGGCGACCCGGCGTTCGGGTGTCGGTTCATCGCCGACGAACTACCTGCCCATGGGTATCACCGCCGGCCCGAACCGGGTGGCCAGGCTCTGCAAGGCGCAGCGGATTTGGTCGGTGTTCGCCAAGCGCAAGGGCCTCACGAGGCGGGCCGGGCCGCCGGTGCACGATGACCTGGTGCGACGACGGTTCACCGCCGACGCCCCGAACCGGTTGTGGCTGACCGACATCACCGAACACCCCACCGCCTGCCGAGGGCAAGCTCTACCTGTGCGCGATCAAGGACGTGTACTCCGGCCGGCAGGGCTGGGGTCCGTGTAGGACGGGTGCGGCCTGTTGGCGTTCATGGAGTTTGCGAAGACAACCATGAGCCAGGACAGGACCGCACCCGCTGATGTCAGCATCACTGACCGAGATCGTGCTGCCGCGGCGGCCCCGGGTATGCCGTGCCCCGACTATGGTCGCCGATGGTGACCGGCTGAGCCTGTTCATCGCGTTGGAGGCGGTAGACGATCCTCGGGATCCGAGGGGCCGACGGTATCCGCTGGTCAGCATCCTGGCGGCAGCGGTGTGCGCGGTGATCGCCGGGGCGTCCACGTTCGCCGCGGTCTGCGACTGGGTGCGTTTCCAGGACCAGATTGTGTGGCAGCGGCTCGGGTTCACCGGCCGGGGGTACCCACCGCGACGACGGTGTGACGGCTGTTGATCCGCATCGACGCTGAGGTGTTGTCGCAGGTCCTGGCCCGCTGGTTGCGGGGCCCGACGGCGCCGGTGCTGGCCGCCGGCCACTGGTGGCGCCTGATCATCGCCGTCGACGACAAGGTCGCCCGAGGTGCCCGGCTGAGCGACGGCGGGCAGGTCCATCTGCTCTCGGCCTACGACACCGGCACCGGCATCGTGCTCGCCCAGGTCCAGATCGCAGCGAAATCCAACGAAATCCCCGCGTTCACGCCGCTACTGGAACGGGTCAAGGCCGTGCTGGGGTCGCTGGAAGGCGTCCTGGTCGTGGCCGGACGCGTTGCACGCCCAGGTCGGGCACGCCGATCTGCTAGCCGGAGGCGGCGCTCATCTATGGTCACGGTCAAGGCCAACCAGCGGACACGGCATGACCAGGTCAAGGGGCCTTTCCTGGAGCAAAGTCCCGATCGGGGCGCAGACCCGCGAGACCGATCACGGCCGTTAGGAGACCCGCACGGTCAAGGCACTCACCGGTCGCGACCCGGGCAGGCTGGGATTCCCTTACGCGCAACAGGCCGTCCGGATCACCCGCACCCGCACGATCAAGGGCAAGACCAGCCGGAGACGGCGTACCTGACGACCTCGCTGACCGCCGGCCAGGCCCGGCCCGCCGACCTGAGCACGTGGGCGCGGGCGGAGTGGCACATCAAGAATCGCCTGCACTACGTACGAGATGTCACGCTACGTGAAGACGCGCATCAAGCCCGGACCGGCAACGGCCCCACCGTGTTCGCCACCCTCCGCAACACCTCGATCGGGTACCACCGCGTCAACGACAGCGCCACCAACATCGCCGAAGCCATCCGAGAGGCCATTCACCGTCCCCACGACCTCGTCACCGCCGTGACAACGGGGAAACCGACCGTGGACCACGGCCAACACCACAACGCAATAGCCCTGACACGCTCCTGGCCTCGTCGCTGCCTCGGAGCAGAGTGACCGCGTTCGCGGCGGTGACATAACGGCGGCGGTGCGGCGCACGATCAGAATGGTGCGGGTCCGCGGCCTGCCAACGACATCAACACCTGCGTGGCGAGTAGCTTGCGAATGCCGGTGACGGCGACTGTCCCCACCCGATCGTAGGGCAGCTCCAGTTGCAGCCCTTCGACTGCGTTGCGAAGGTCTGTCGTGATCTCGTCCGGACGGAACGTGCCGCCCCAGCCGTTGAGTCCTCCGCGCTGGTTGGTACTGAGGGAAGCCATGCCGGAGATGCAGGCGCCGTCGACCAGGATCAGCTTCGCAGGACCCGAGTAGGTCGTCGTCATAGTCACCAACCTTTCAAGATGCAACGCCGTACACCCCGGGATCCCGGCTGGCTGCCAGTCATCAAGAGGTAACGCGTCGAGTCCGACCATGGTGTGCTCCACCTGACCGCGACCGTACGTGCCTCTACCGTCAGGGCGGCCGGGAGGCGGCATTCTGTCCATTAGGGATAAGAGTCGATGCTTAAGACTAGCGCCCGAGGTCCGAATCGATCCAGGGAGGAGCACACGGAACAGTAGGGAGCTGGCTCCACACAGAGATGACCGGCCTTCTGCCGATCAGACGAGTTCGCGATGCCCTGGTGAGCGCATGAACGCCGAACGGCGGCCCGCTGAACCAGTCGGGCCGCCGTTCGAAGAGTGTGGATCAGAGCGGGCGAATGTTCTCCGCCTGCGGGCCCTTCTGGCCCTGGGTGATGTCGAACTCCACCTTCTGGTTCTCGTCGAGGCTACGGAAGCCGCTCGCCGAGATCGCGGAGAAGTGGGCAAAGACGTCGGCGCCGCCGTCGTCCGGGCTGATGAAGCCAAAGCCCTTGTCGGCGTTGAACCACTTCACGGTGCCTGTAGTCATGTCTGCTCCTTCGCAGGCTGTTAGAGACCGCACTGTGCGGACCCCTACGCCGCCGCGTTGATCACCCGCGTCGAAACGACACGAAAAACGAAAAGCGCCTGGATGGGTTTCAGATGCCCCATCAGGCGCCGGAAAACGTCTACGGAAATCAAAACTGCAACTCGACCACTGTAGCACATGATCCGCCGTCGGTCCCATGGCGGTGCGAGGACCTTGATCCTGTCCGGGAAGGACCACGTCATGGCAGACGAGAAGAACGCTGTTCAGCTTCCGCAGCGGCTGGCGAGATCGAGCTGCGGCCGGGCGACCGTCTGGTGGTGGTCACCGATGGCATGCGGGAGCGCAACGCCGCCGACCTGGATCTACCGGCCACGTTGCGGTCGATCACCGGTCTGCATCCACGAGAGGCTGTCCGGGCGTTGGCCGACGCCGTTCTCGAGGTCGGCGGGCCGACGCTGGCCGATGACGCCACCCTGTTCATCCTCGACTGGCACGGCGGGCACCGCGAGGACCGGCGTGCCAGCGCCGGCGCCGACCAGACGCGCGCCAGCACCGCGCTGCCCGACTGACTACTGGCCTGGCGCGTGGCCGGTGGACGGCACACCGGCTTCAGCCGCCTGCACGCTGTCATAAACGGGGATCACTCGATCGACCGACGTGACCGTCAGGACGCTGTGCACGGCGGGTTGCGCCGCGGCTAGGCTCAGCCGACCGCCGACGTCCCGCAGCGCCTTGAACATCACGACCAGCGCCCCCAGTCCGCTGGAGTCCATGAATCCCACCCCGGCCAGATCCACCACCACGTGATGGTCACCGGCGTCGACCAACCGTTGCAGGCCCTGGCGCAGCTGCGGGGATGTCGCCATGTCCAGCTCGCCGCGCGCCTCGAGCACGGTGCAACCCCGACCCGGCCGGGCCGACAGCAACAGTTCCACAGCAACCTCCCCCTACGCCCCGATGATCCCCGCTTACCCTATTCTGCCGATGGGTGAACCGCCGTCGGCCGGCGCGCGTCGCGCCGGCACCCGGACCGTTTCACGGCGGCAGAACCGGGGTAGGGCTGATCACCAGCGAAGCATCGCGCCTCAGGGTGACGCGGTAGTCCGACGGTCGGGGACGGGCCGGGGAGGAGCTGTGCAGTGCGGGTGAGCATGACCCTGTCCCTCCCGCGGCAACCGTCGTCGGTGACCCGCGCCCGCCATGTCCTCACCACCCTGCTGAGCCTCACCGACGCCGGCGAGGATTCCCGTGGCAACCTCGCCGTGCTGATCAGCGAGGCGTGCGCCAACGCGGTACTGCACGCCGATCCCGACAGCGCCGTCGACATCACCATCGTCATCAACGACGACGTCTGCCTCCTCGAGGTCGGCAACCGCGGCAGCATCCCCAACGGCGGTGGCCTCGACGCCGAGCTCCCCGCCCCGCTCACCGTCGGCGGCCGCGGCCTGCCCCTGATCGCCGCCCTCGCCGACACCGCCGCCTTCGTCGCCGGGCCCCCGGACCACGTGCGGCTCCGCATCACCAAACACCTCACCGCCGCCCGAACAGCACCGACCCGATAGCCGGCTGCCGCACCCGGACGCCCTCGCCACCCGCCGAGCCGGAGCCAGGTGGTCGGCCTTCGATGGCGCCTCGCGGGTGGCGGGCGACAGGGGAAGAGGTGCGACGAGCAGGAGTACGGCCGGCCGTGCCGAGGTGGTGTGCGCTGGCGGGCCAGCCGGCTCAGCGCCCGCCGACGACCTCACCCGTCAGGGCGCCGCGTCCGACGCTGTTGGTTCTGGTTCTGCCGGAGGGCTTCCTCGAGTTGGTCTTCGAGGATGATGATCCGGCAGGCGGCCTCCAGGGCGGTGCCCTGGTCGACCATCTCCCGGGCCCGGGCGGCCAGGCGGAGCTGGTAGCGGGAGTAGCGGCGGTGCCCGCCGCCGGAGCGGTGCGGGTTGATCAGTTTCGCCTCGTCCAGGCGGCGCAGGAAGTCCTGTGTGGCGCCGAGCATCTCCGCGGCCTGGCCGATGGTGTAGGCCGGGTAGGTCTCATCGCCAAACATGTCATCAGGGTTCTGCCCCATGTCACCTCCAAGTCGAGGGGCGGCGGGGGGGGGGGCGCGGGGGGCCGGGGTGAGGGGGGGATAAACCACAACACAAACGAACGACGGGGTGTGGTTTGGGGCCCGCCCGGCCCCCGC
>NZ_JBEXFP010000042.1:0-60187 GCF_040606825.1 Micromonospora sp. NPDC005367
GCGGCGCTGGGCGCCGCCGACGCCCGGCTCGCCCCGGTCGCGGCACCCACCCTGCCCGCCCCGCGCCGTCGCCCGGCCGCGGTCCGCGCCGAGTTCGGCGTCCACGCCGAGCAGCCACTGATCCTCTCGGTCGGTCGGCTGCACCCGCAGAAGCGGTACGACGTGCTGATCGACGCGGCCGCGCGGTGGCGTACCCGCGACCCGGCGCCCGTCGTGGTGATCGCCGGCAGCGGCCCGGCCTACCTGGCGCTGGCCGCGCGGATCTCCGCGGCCCGGGCGCCGGTGACCCTGCTCGGTCACCGCACCGACGTGGCGGACCTGCTCGCCGGTGCGGACCTGGCCGTGGTCACCAGCGACTGGGAGGCCCGCCAGCTCTTCGCGCAGGAGGCGCTGCGTGCCGGCGTACCGCTGGTGGCGACCGCCGTCGGTGGCCTGCCGGACCTCGTCGGTGACGCGGCGGTGCTGGTGCCACCCGGCGAGGTGGACGCCGTCGACGCCGCGGTACGGGAACTTCTCGACGACGCGGATCGGCGGGCCGCGCTGGGCCGGCGCGGTGCGGAGCGGGCCGCCACCTGGCCCACCGAGGCGGACACCGTCGCCACGCTGGCCGCGCTCTACGCCGAACTCGCCGCGCACCCGGACGGCCCGGCCGCCGCGGACGCCGGCACACCCGGGTCGGGACCACGCTGATGCTGCGCCGACTTCTCCCCGTCGTGCTGAGCATCATGGTGGTGGTGCTCGGCGTCACGGCGCTCGCCGCCCGGCCGCAGCGCAGCCTGCCGCACCGCACCGCCGACTTCGTGGTCATCGCCGGGGTAGCCGGGCTGCGCTGGGAGGACGTGGACCCGCAGACCACGCCCACGCTGTGGCGGATGGCCGAGCAGGGTTCCATCGGTTCCCTGTCGGTGCGCTCCGCGCACCGCCCCACCTGCCCGGTGGACGGCTGGCTGACCCTCGGCGCGGGCAGCTTCGCCGCGTGGTCCGGTGACCGGCCCGCCGGCAGCTGCCCGGTCCAGACGGTGGCCGTGGAGCGGCCCGACGGCAACGGGGCGAACCTGCCCGACCAGGAGACCGTGGTCCACTTCAACCAGGAACAGCTGCCGTGGGGGGCCGTGCCCGGATCGCTCTCCGAGTCGGTGCGCTGTTCGGTGGCGGTCGGCCCCGGCGCCGCGGTGGCCGCCGCCCGGCCGTTCGGCCGGGTGGACCGGTACGCGTCGGCGCTGCCGGACGACCCGACGAAGTTGCTCGGCTCCTGCGTGCTCAGCATCGTCGACCTCGGCACCGTCGACGGCGCCACGAAGGCGCAGCGGGTGGCGGCGGCCCGGGCGGCCGACCGGCAACTGGCCCGGGTGCTCGCCGCTCGTCCACCGCGTTCGCTGGTGCTGGTCGCCGGGGTCTCCGACACCGACCGGTCGGCCCGGCTGCACGTGGCGGTCGCCGACGGGCCCGGCTGGGAGGGCGGGTGGCTGACCTCCGCGACCACCGGCCGGGACGGGTACCTGCAGCTCGTCGACCTCGCGCCGACGGCGCTGGCCGCGCTGGGCAGACCGATGCCGGAGCGCCCCTTCGTGGGTCGCCCGGCGGTGGCCGTCGACGGTCGCCCCGACCTGGCCGACGCGATCGCCCAACCGCTGGACGCCGAGCGGGAGGCGGCGAACCAGCGGGGCGTCGCCGGCTGGTTCTTCGCCCTGCTCGCCGCCGCTCTGATGCTGCTGGCCGTGGCGGTGCTGCCGCTGCTGCGCCGGGCGCGCCGACACGCCGGCCCGTACGGCCCGGAGCCGGTCCCGCGGCGGGTGGTGGTGCTGGTGGAACTGCTCCTCATCGCCGCCGCGCTGACGGTGCCGGCCGCGCTGCTCGCCGACGCGGTGCCTTGGTGGCGGGCGGACCGGCCCGGCCTGGTCTTCGCCGGGGTGACCGCGCTGCTGGTGCTCGCCGGCACCGCGGCGGTCCGGATCGTGCCGGGCTATCGCAGCACCCTCGGGCCGTTGGGCGCGGTCGCCGCCCTCACCGTGCTCGTCGTGGGGGCCGACGTGTTGACCGGGTCGCGGTTGCAGCTCAACGGTGTGGTCGGCTACTCGGCGCAGGCGGGTGGCCGGTACGCCGGGCTGGGCACCGTCGGGCTCGGGGTGTTCCTGGCCGCCGCGCTGCTGAGCGCGGGCTGGCTCGCCCAGCACGTACGCAAGGGCTGGCGGCCGGCGGTGATGGTGGCGGTCACCGGGCTCGCCGTGGTGATCGTGGGCAGCCCGTACCTGGGTGCGGATCCGGTCGGGGCGATCGCGTTGACCGCCGGGCTCAGCGTCGCGGCGGTGATCAGCGCGGGCGGCTGGCTGACGGTGAGCCGGTTGGCCTGGGCGGTCGTGGCGGCGATGGCGGTCACCGTCGGCGTCACGGTGGTCGACCTGCGCCGCCCGGCGGCGGAGCGGGGCAGCCTCGGTCGTTTCCTGGCCGCCATCGGCGACGGCTCCGGCGGGCTCACCCTGCACCGTTCCAGCGCGGCCAACTTCGACACCCTCGTGAGCAGCCCGCTGACCGTGCTGGCCCTGGCCGGCGCGTTGCTGGTGTGGTTCGCCCTGTTGCAGCCCTGGGGCGGGCTGATGCGGCTGTTCGGCATCTACCCGGCGATCCGGGCGGCGATGGCCGGCACCGCGGTGGCGGCGGTCATCGGCGGGGTGCTCGGCGGCGTGGCGCTGGACGTGGCCGGCGCGGCGGCCGCCCTGGTGGTGCCGATGGCGGCGTTGGCCGCGCTGCGGGTGCTGGACCACTCGACCGACCGGACCGTGCCGGCCGCCGGGCGGACCCGTGCCGAGGACGCGGGTGTGGCCGGCGACGGACCGGCCGACCCGTCCAACCCACCGGCCCGTCCGGCCCCGTCCGGGCAGGAGCCACCGGCCACGGATCAAGGCACGGGTTCCGGCTCGACCGCCGAACCGGGCGAGGCCCGGGCCGACCGGCGGCCGTCGGTGCCGTCGCCCCGGCCGTCGCGCCCGGTCACCGCGCGCTGACCGACCGCCGATCGCCGCGCCGTGACGGCCGTGACCTCGGTGCGGCCTGCGTACCACCGCCGTGGAGGTGTTACCGTGGAATCCCGTGGATCGCGTGATCACTTTGCTGATCGGCTCGGCGTTCTGCACGACCGCTACGGACGACACGGGAGCAGGCCTTGGCCCCTTCAGCACGGACGACCAGGCACATTTTCGTCACTGGGGGCGTTGCCTCCTCGCTGGGTAAGGGGTTGACCGCCTCCAGCCTCGGCAACCTGCTCACCGCGCGGGGTCTTCGCGTGGTGATGCAGAAGCTCGACCCGTACCTGAACGTCGACCCGGGGACGATGAATCCGTTCCAGCACGGTGAGGTCTTCGTCACCGAGGACGGCGCGGAGACAGACCTCGACGTGGGGCACTACGAGCGGTTCCTGGACCGGGCGTTGTCCGGGAAGGCGAACGTCACCACCGGCCAGATCTACTCCGAGGTGATCGCCAAGGAGCGGCGCGGCGAGTACCTGGGTGACACGGTGCAGGTGATCCCGCACATCACCAACGAGATCAAGTCGCGGATCCTCGGCATGGCCGACCCGGACGCCGACGGTGTGGTGCCGGACGTGGTGATCACCGAGGTGGGTGGCACGGTCGGTGACATCGAGTCGTTGCCGTTCCTGGAGGCGATCCGGCAGGTCCGCCACGACCTGGGCCGGGACAACTGCTTCTACCTGCACGTGTCGTTGGTGCCGTATCTGGCGCCGTCGGGTGAGTTGAAGACGAAGCCGACGCAGCACTCGGTGGCGCAGCTGCGCAGCATCGGTATCCAGCCGGACGCGTTGGTGCTGCGCTGCGACCGGGACATCCCGGACAAGGTCAAGGAGAAGCTGTCCCTGTACTGCGACGTGGACCGGGAGGCCGTCACGGCCGCGCCGGACGCGCCGAGCATCTACGACATTCCGAAGGTGCTGCACCGAGAGGGCCTCGACGCGTACGTGGTGCGCCGGCTCGGGTTGTCGTTCCGGGACGTGGACTGGGCCAGCTGGGACGATCTGCTGGAGCGGGTGCACCAGCCGCGGCACACGGTGACCGTCGCGGTGGTGGGTAAGTACGTGGACCTGCCGGATGCGTACCTGTCGGTCAGTGAGGCGATCCGGGCGGCCGGGTTCGGTCACCGGGCGCGGGTGCAGCTGCGGTGGGTGCCCAGCGACGAGTGTGTGACCGCCGCCGGCGCGTCGGCGGCGCTGGCGGGGGTGGACGGCATCGTCATCCCCGGTGGGTTCGGGGTGCGGGGCATCGAGGGGAAGATCGGTGCGTCCCGGTACGCGCGGGAGAACCGGATTCCGCTGCTCGGTCTCTGCCTCGGCCTGCAGTGCATGACCATCGACGTGTCCCGGCACCTGGCCGGTCTCGACGGGGCCAACAGCCTGGAGTTCGACGAGAAGGCCCGGCACCCGGTGATCGCCACGATGGCCGACCAGCAGGACATCGTCGCCGGTAAGGGCGACCTGGGCGGCACCATGCGCCTGGGCGCGTACCCTGCGAAACTCACCGACGGTTCGCTGGTCGCCGAGGCGTACGGCAGCACGGAGATCAGTGAGCGGCACCGGCACCGCTACGAGGTGAACAACGCCTACCGCGACAAGCTCGCCAAGGCCGGCCTGCACATCTCCGGCACCTCGCCGGACGGCCGGCTCGTCGAGTTCATCGAACTCGACCGCAGCGTGCACCCGTACTTCGTCGCCACCCAGGCCCACCCGGAGCTGAAGAGCCGACCCACCCGACCGCACCCGCTGTTCGCCTCGTTCGTCAAGGCCGCGATCACCTATTCGCAGGCCGACCAGCTCCCCGTCGACCTGGACGCGCCGGCCGCCGAGAAGGCCGCCCGCAACGGGGCCGCGGCGAAGGCGGCGTCGGCTTCGTGAGCGCCGTCGAGCACCGCTACGAGGTCCGTTCCCGCGAGCAGCGCTGGTCCGGCCGGATCTTCGACGTGGTCACCGAGGAGGTGACCATGCCGGGCGGCGGCACCGCGCCGCGCGACATCGTCCGGCACGTCGGTGCGGTGGCGGTGGTGGCGTTGGACGACGCCGGCCAGGTGGTGCTGATCCGCCAGTACCGGCACCCGGTCGGGCGGCACCTGTGGGAACTGCCGGCCGGACTGACGGACGTCTCCGGGGAGGACCTGGCCGCCGCGGCGGCGCGGGAACTGGCCGAGGAGGTGGACCTGACCGCCGGGCGGATGGACGTGCTGGTCGACCTGCACAGCTCGCCCGGTTTCACCGACGAACTGGTCCGGGTGTTCCTGGCCCGCGACCTGGCGGGCGTGCCGGCCGAGCGGCGGCACGAGCGGCGCGACGAGGAGGCCGACCTGCAGGTCGTACGGATCGACCTGGACGAGGCCGTGGCCATGGTGCTGGCCGGTGAGATCACCAACGCGTCCTGTGTGGCCGGGCTGCTCGCCGCGGCGCGGGCCCGCGACACCGGCTGGTCGGCGCTGCGCCGGGCGGACGCCCCGTTGGTGCGCTGACCTGGGAGTCTCTCGCGACGAGAAGGGGCCGTGCGGTGCGCCGCACGGCCCCTTACGTGTTTCCGGATGTCAGTCGCGCAGCGGGCGACCCTGTCCGTCGACGCCACCGTTGACCAGGATCAGGATGCCGTCGATGAAGCCCCAGAGGGCGCCGACGCCGCACGTCACCAGGGTCACGACGAGCTGCAGCACGCCGATCTTGGTGTGGCCCATGTAGAACCGGCCGACGCCCAACGAACCGAGCACGATGCCCAGGATGCCCGCGACGACCTTGCTCTTGTCGGAAACGCCCTGGGGATACCCGGGCTGGTAAGGAGGAGTGGTCATGAGGCGACACCCTAGTGATCCACAGGCGTCCTGTCCGCAGCGGCACCCTGTTGATGGGACGATGACGGACGAACACTGTCCTGACGGCTGATGGCGATGTCCACCGTGTGACACCTGACAGTCCGTCAGGGGGCTCCCGCACCGGATATCACTCTGCTGGCCCGCACGGGGTCACGGCGCGCCTAGACTGCCGCCGGCGGGACCGGTGGACCGCGGCGGCAAAGGGGCCGTCGCGCACCGCGCAGTCGGGGGAGTGCGCCGCCCCGGAGAGAGGTGTCTGCATCGTGAAGGTCGGAATCCCACGCGAGGTCAAGAACCACGAGTACCGCGTGGCGATCACGCCGGCGGGCGTCAACGAGTTCGTCCGCAGCGGTCACCAGGTCTTCGTCGAGGCCGGTGCCGGCGTCGGATCCAGCATCTCCGACGACGACTTCACCGCCGCCGGCGCCAAGATCCTCGCCACGGCCGACGAGGTGTGGGAGACCGCCGAGCTGGTGCTCAAGGTCAAGGAGCCGATCGCCGAGGAGTACCACCGGATGCGCGAGGGGCAGGTGCTCTTCACCTACCTGCACCTGGCCGCGTCCAAGGAGTGCACCGACGCGCTGCTCGACCGCAAGGTGACCGGCATCGCGTACGAGACGGTGGAGCTGCCGGACCGGTCGCTGCCCCTGCTCGCCCCGATGTCCGAGGTGGCCGGTCGGCTCGCGCCCCAGGTGGGCGCGTACCACCTGCAGGCGCAGGGGGGCGGTCGCGGCATCCTCATGGGCGGTGTCTCCGGGGTGTACGCGGCCAAGACGGTGGTCATCGGCGCCGGTGTGTCCGGCATGAACGCCGCCGCCATCGCGCTCGGCCTGCAGGCCGAGGTGCTGCTGCTGGACAAGAACGTCGGGCGGCTGCGCCAGGCCGACGCCATCTACCGGGGCCACCTGCAGACGGTCGCCTCCAACGCGTACGAGGTCGAGCGTGCGGTGCTCGACGCGGACCTGGTGATCGGCGCGGTGCTGGTGCCCGGCGCCAAGGCCCCGACGCTGATCTCCAACGAGTTGGTCTCCCGGATGAAGCCGGGCAGCGTGCTCGTCGACATCTCCATCGACCAGGGCGGCTGCTTCGAGGACTCCCGTCCCACCACGCACGCCGACCCGACGTACCGGGTGCACAACTCGATCTTCTACTGCGTGGCGAACATGCCCGGCGCGGTGCCGCACACCAGCACGTACGCGCTGACGAACGTCACCCTGCCGTACGCCCTGGAGCTGGCCAACAACGGCTGGCGCGAGGCGCTGCGCCGTGACCCGGCCCTCGCCCTGGGCCTGAACACCCACGACGGTCGCGTCACGTACGGTCCGGTGGCCGAGGCGCACGGCATGGGCGTCCTCCCGCTGGCCGACGTCCTCGCCTGACAGGGCCGCGGTCTGAGCGCTACGGCGGAGCGGGCCGGGGCGGGCGTGGAGCCCGCCCCGGCCCTGCGCCGTGCCGTGCGCACCTACCTCGACCACCTGACCGTCGAACGAGGACTGTCCGCGAACACCCTCGCCTCGTACCGCCGGGATCTGGAGCGCTATCTCGCGACCCTGGCCGGCGCCGGCATCGGCGACCTCGCGTCGGTCGGCGCCGGTGTCGTCGAATCACACCTGGCCCGGTTGCGCAGCGGGGACGACGAGCATCCGCCGTTGGCCGTCTCCTCGGCGGCCCGCGCGGCGAGCGCCGTGCGCGGTCTGCACCGCTTCGCGCTGCGTGAAGGGATGGCCGGGGCCGACCCGAGCCGGGACGTCCGCCCGCCGAAGCCGCCGCGCCGGCTGCCCCGCGCGCTGCCGGTCGACGACGTGGTGCGGCTGCTGGAAACCGCCGGCCCGGTCGCCGTGACCGGTGCGGAAGCGCCGCTCGCGTTGCGTGACCGGGCGCTGCTGGAGTTCCTGTACGGCACCGGGGCGCGGATCTCCGAGGCGGTCGGCGCCGCGGTGGACGACGTGGACCCGGACGAGGGCACGGTGTTGTTGCGCGGAAAGGGCGGCCGCACGCGGCTCGTGCCCGTCGGCGGGTACGCGGTCGAGGCGCTCCGGGCCTACCTGGTGCGGGCCCGCCCCGGGTTGGCCGCCGCTGGCCGCGGAACCCCGGCGGTCTTCCTGAACGCGCGCGGCGGCCCGCTCTCCCGGCAGGGCGCCTGGACGATCCTGCGCCGGGCCGCCGAACGGGCCGGCCTCCCGGTCGACGGGCCGGCCGCCGTCTCCCCGCACACGCTGCGCCACTCGTACGCCACCCATCTGCTCGACGGTGGCGCGGACGTGCGGGTGGTGCAGGAACTGCTCGGCCACGCGTCGGTGACCACCACGCAGGTGTACACACTGGTCACCGTCGAACGGTTGCGCGAGGTGTACGCCACGGCGCACCCGCGAGCCCACGGCTGACCGGGGTAAGTCGTCGTGGACCGGCTCGGGCGGGGCCCCGCCCGACACGCCGAACGGGTAATGAACCGCCTGCTGGCCGGTGGCGTACAGTCGGCATCGGCGCGGATCCCCTAGAGCTGTCGGGCCGGGGTGCGCAGCGGCGCCGCGAAGGACGTCGGAGGGCTCCGGCGCCGGGTGGTCGTCGGGAGGGGGCAACGAGGACATGGCTGGCAACGAGAACCGTGCCGAGACGTGGACGTCGGAGCTCCGCGAGCAGCAGGCCGCGCTCGGCAACGACCTCGGACCGGCGGATCCCGCCGCCTACACGATGCGCAAGCCGATCCCCGAGCCGATGCCGACCGACCGGCACGGCCCGGCGCGGATCATCGCGATGGCCAACCAGAAGGGCGGCGTCGGCAAGACCACCACCACGATCAACCTGGGTGCGGCGCTCGCCGAGTACGGCCGCAAGGTGCTGCTGGTCGACTTCGACCCGCAGGGCGCGCTCTCGGTCGGGCTCGGGGTCAACCCGCACAACCTCGACCTGTCGGTCTACAACCTGCTCATGCAGGACGACATCACGGCCGAGGACGTCCTGATCAAGACGGACGTGGCCGGGCTGCATCTGCTGCCGGCCAACATCGACCTCTCCGCCGCGGAGATCCAGCTGGTGAACGAGGTCGCCCGGGAGATGGCCCTCGCCCGGGTGCTGAGGTCGATCCGCAAGGAGTACGACTACATCCTGATCGACTGCCAGCCGTCGCTGGGCCTGCTGGCCATCAACGCGCTGACCGTCGCGCACGGCGTGCTCATTCCGCTGGAGTGCGAGTTCTTCAGCCTTCGTGGTGTCGCCCTGCTGCTCGACACCATCGACAAGGTCCGCGAGCGGCTCAACTTCGACCTGGAGCTCGAGGGCATCCTCGCCACCATGTACGACAGCCGCACCACCCACTGCCGGCAGGTGCTGCAGCGGGTGGTGGAGGCGTTCGGCGACAAGGTCTACCAGACGGTGATCACCAAGACGGTGAAGTTCCCCGAGTCCACCGTCGCGGGCGCCCCGATCACCACGCTCGATCCGGCCTCGTCCGGTGCCCGCAACTACCGCCAGCTGGCCCGTGAGGTGATCGCCGCGCAGGCCGAGCGGTAGGTGCCGGTGCCCTTTCGCGTCCCGTCAACTACGGTCGTCGGGTGACCGCCCCGCCCCTCGACCAGCCCGCCGCGCCCGAGCAGCCGTCGTCCGGGCCCGCCGCCCGCCCCGGTGCCGCCGCGTCGGACGCGTCGCACGTCGGGCCTCCATCGCAGGTTGAGCCGTCGTCACCGGCGGAGTCGCCGGAGGGCCCTCCAACCGGGCCTGGGGGTGAGCCGTCGTCGGCCGGCCCGCAGACCGAGCCGGTGGGCGAGTCGTCGGCCGAGGAAGCGGGGGAGAGCAGCGGCTTCACGGTCCGGCTGGCGAACTTCACCGGACCGTTCGACCTGCTGCTCCAGCTCATCGGCAAACACAAGCTGGACGTCACCGAGGTGGCGTTGCACCAGGTCACCGACGAGTTCATCGCCTACATCCGGGCCATGGGCGACCAGTGGGACCTCGACGAGGCGAGCGAGTTCCTGCTCATCGCCGCCACCCTGCTGGACCTGAAGGCGGCCCGGCTGCTGCCCGCCGCCGAGGTGGAGGACGAGGAGGACCTGGCCCTGCTGGAGGCGCGGGACCTGCTCTTCGCCCGGCTGTTGCAGTACAAGGCGTTCAAGGAGGCCGCCGCGTTCATCGCCGACCTGGAAGCGGTCGGCGGTCGGCGGTACCCGCGCGCGGTCTCCCTCGAACCCCGGTACGCCGAGGCGCTGCCCGACCTCGTGCTCGGTATCGGCGCGGAGCGGCTGCGTACCCTCGCCGTCCGAGCGATGACGCCGAAAGTGGCCCCCGAGGTCTCCATCGCCCACGTGCACATGGTCCGGGTCAGTGTCCGGGAACACGCGGCGATCATCTCCGAGCGGCTGCGCCGGGCCGGTACCGCCACCTTCTCGGCGCTCTGCGCCGACTGCGAAGCCACCCTGGAGGTGGTGGCCCGGTTCCTGGCGCTGCTGGAGCTCTACCGGGAGGGCCTGGTGGCCTTCGTCCAGGAGCAGGCCCTCGACGAGTTGACCATCCGGTGGACCGGTCCCGCCGACGGCGGCTCGGACCTGCAGATCGACGAGTACGCGGGCACGCCAGCCGAGGCTGGCACTCCGGGCACAGCACCTGCCGGACCCGCAGACCCCGCAGCCGGCCCGACCGGAAGCCGCGACCTGGGCACGAGCGAGGATTGACGCGATGAGCAACGAGGAGACCCGCAACTCCCTGGCCGACCAGGCCGCCGCCTGGGTCCCACCCTGGCAACGTCCCAGCCCACCCCGGAACGCCCCGGAACCGCCCCGACAGGAAGACCGCGCAACGGAGGCACCCCCGGCGGGGCCACCGGTTTCCGGGGGCGCGGAACCGGTCGACGTCGCGAGGACGGCCGAGCCCGACGGCATGCCGGCCGAGGAACGTGCGGCGGCGCCGGGGACGGCCGCCTCCGACGGCGTGCCGGCCGAGGAACGTGCGGCGACGCCGGAGACGACCGCCTCCGCGCCCGCGGCCAGTGACGCCGCGGCGGGGGAGGGGACGGCTGCTCGCGTACCCAGGAAACAGCCGGCGCCCCGACGGCGGGTGACCGCGGCCCCGGAACCCGCGTCGCAGCTCGACGAGGGCGAACTGCGCGGGGCGCTCGAGGCGATCCTGCTGGTGGTGGACGAGCCGGTCAGCGAGGCGACCCTGGCCGAGGTGCTGGAGCAGCCGGCAGCGCGGGTCGGCGCGATGCTGGACCAGATCGCCGCCGGCTACACCGCGTCCGGGCACGGTTTCGAGCTGCGCCGCGCCGCCGGTGGCTGGCGTCTCTACACCCGCCCGGAATACGCGGGATACGTGGAACGGTTCGTCCTTGACGGGCAGTCGGTACGGCTGACCCAGGCCGCGTTGGAAACGCTCGCCGTGGTCGCCTACAAGCAGCCAGTCACCCGCTCACGAATCTCGGCGATCCGGGGTGTCAACTGTGACGGGGTGATCCGTACCCTGGTCACCCGCGGCCTGGTGGAGGAGTGCGGAAGTGAGCCGGAAAGCGGCGCCTTCCTCTACCGGACCACCACCCTGTTCCTTGAGAAGCTGGGTTTGAACACGGTCGACGAGCTGCCGCCGCTCGCGCCGTTCCTACCCGATGATGTGGAAGAGCTGAGCGATGTCACGCGATGACCGCACCCCTCACACCGACGCCCCCGAGGGCGCCGAGCGCCTGCAGAAAGTGCTGGCCGCCGCCGGTGTGGGTTCCCGACGCGCCTGCGAGGACCTGATCTTCCGACGCCGGGTCACCGTCAACGGGCGGGTCGCGCAGCTCGGTGACAAGGTCGACCCGGCCACCGCCGTGATCCACGTCGACGGGGAGCGACTGGTCACCGACACCCGGCTGGTCTACCTGGCCATGAACAAGCCACGCGGCGTCGTCTCCACCATGGCGGACGAAAAGGGACGCACCGCGCTCGCGGACTTCCTCGGCAACCGGGTCGAGCAGCGCGTCTACCACGTCGGGCGGCTCGACGCCGACAGCGAGGGCCTGCTGCTGCTCACCAACGACGGCACCCTGGCGCACCGGCTCATGCACCCCTCCTACGGCGTGCCCAAGACGTACCTCTGCGAGGTGTCCGGGCCGATCCCGCGCAACCTCGGCAAGCGGTTGATGGCCGGCGTGGAGCTGGAGGACGGCCCGGCGAAGGTGGACTCGTTCCGGGTGGTGGACACCCTGGGACGAACCGCCCAGGTCGAACTGACCCTGCACGAAGGACGCAAACACATCGTCCGGCGAATCCTGGGCGAGGCCGGGCACCCGGTGTCCCGGCTCATACGTACCTCGATCGGCCCGATCCGCCTCGGTGACCTGCGCGCCGGGCGGACCCGCCGGCTCACCAACGCCGAAGTCGCCGCGCTGTTCAAGGCGGTGGGTGACTGACCCCGCCGAACGGGGTACGGCTGCCGGTAGGCTCCGTGGCGGTCGGGTGCCGGCCGCGCGGTGGCGCGGGTCGCGCCCGGCGGCGTCGCGCGCGCTCCGCTCGGAGCGGCGGGCATCATTGACCAGGAACATCCGCTCGCGGCGCCGGAAGGCCGGCGATCCGTGAGGTACGGGCTGAGGAGGACGACGGTGGAAGACAACGTGCGGGCCGGGCGATGTGTGGTCGCTGTGGACGGGCCGTCCGGTTCGGGAAAGTCCACCGTCTCCCGACGGCTGGCCGCTGGTATCGGCGCCCGCTACCTCGACACCGGGGCTATGTACCGGGCGGTCACCTGGGCGGTGCTGCGCTCCGGCGTCGACCTCACCGACGCCGAGGCGGTGGCCAAGGTCGCCCAGGAGGTGGACCTGCGCATCGGGACCGACCCGCAGGGGTACGGCGTCACCGCTGACGGTGTCAGCGTGGACGCGGACATCCGTGGACCCGAGGTGACCAAGGCGGTCTCCGCCGTGGCGGCCGTGCCGGCCGTACGCGCGCTGCTCGTCGCCCGGCAGCAGGAGATGATCGCGAACGCCGGACGGATGGTGGTGGAGGGACGGGACATCGGTGCCGTGGTGGCGCCGGACGCCGACCTCAAGGTCTACCTGACCGCGTCCGAGGCCGCCCGGGCGGCCCGGCGCAGCGCCGAGGACGCCACCGATGCGGTGGTCACCGCCGCGGACCTGGCCCGCCGCGACCACCTGGACTCGACCCGCAAGACCTCTCCGTTGCAGCAGGCGTCGGACGCGGTCGTGCTGGACACCACCGAGCTGGGCATCGACGAGGTCGTCCAGCAGTTGCACGCCCTGCTCACCGAGCGGGGAGTGGCATGAGCGAGCAGAACATCGGAACCAACGCGGTTGAGCCTCGTGCCGGCGCGGACCGGAAGGAGGTGTCGGCATGAGTGACGGCGGCGGTTGGGTCGAGCTTCAGGAGCCGGACCTCGACACCGAGGAACCCACCGGCCCGCAGCCGGTGGTGGCCGTCGTAGGCCGACCGAACGTCGGCAAGTCCACGCTGGTCAACCGGATCATCGGCCGCCGGCAGGCGGTCGTCGAGGACGTCCCCGGGGTGACCCGGGACCGGGTGCCGTACGACGCGCAGTGGGCCGGCCGGACGTTCACCGTGGTGGACACCGGCGGTTGGGAACCGGACGCGAAGGACCGGGCGGCGGCGATCGCCGCGCAGGCCGAGACGGCCGTGGCGACCGCCGACGTGGTGCTCTTCGTGGTCGACGCGATGGTCGGTTCGACCGATGTGGACGAGGCCGCGGTGCGGATGCTGCGCCGCAGCGCCAAGCCGGTCATCCTGGTGGCGAACAAGGCCGACAACACCTCCATCGAGATGGAGTCGACCTCCCTGTGGTCGCTCGGCCTGGGCGAACCGCTGCCGGTGTCGGCCCTGCACGGCCGGGGCTCCGGTGACCTGCTCGACGCGATCATGGCCGCGCTGCCGGAGGCGCCGGCGATCGTCGAGCACGGGCCGCGCGGCCCGCGCCGGGTGGCGCTCGTCGGCCGGCCGAACGTGGGCAAGTCCAGCCTGCTGAACCGTTTCTCCGGCGAGCAGCGGGCAGTCGTCGACTCGGTCGCCGGCACCACCGTCGACCCGGTGGACAGCCTCGTGCAGATCGGCGGCGAGACCTGGCACCTGGTCGACACCGCCGGCTTGCGCAAGCGGGTCGGCAAGGCCAGCGGCACCGAGTACTACGCGAGCCTGCGTACCGCCTCGGCCATCGAGGCGGCCGAGGTCGCGGTGGTACTGCTCGACGCGAGCGAGCCGATCAGCGAACAGGACCAGCGGATCCTGTCGATGGTCACCGAAGCCGGCCGGGCCCTGGTGATCGCCTTCAACAAGTGGGACCTGGTCGACGCCGACCGCCGGTACTACCTGGACAAGGAGATCGACCGGGAACTGCGCCGCATCCCATGGGCGATCCGGCTGAACCTGTCGGCGGAGACCGGCCGCGCGGTCGACAAGCTCGCTCCGGCGCTGCACAAGGCGCTCGCCAGCTGGGAGACCCGCATCCCGACGTCGCGGCTCAACCAGTGGCTCACGGCACTTGTACAGGCCACGCCGCACCCGGTGCGGGGAGGTCGGGCGCCGCGCATCCTCTTCGCCACCCAGGCCGGTGCGGCGCCGCCGCGCTTCGTGCTGTTCACCACCGGGCCGCTGGACGCCGGCTACCAGCGGTTCGTCGAGCGCAAGCTCCGCGAGGAGTTCGGCTTCGAGGGCAGTCCGATCGAGATCTCGGTACGCCCGCGCAAGAAGGTCGGCCCCGGCGGCCGCGGCAAGGCGCACGGCTGACCATCTGCTCCACGAAGCGGGCCGGGTCGGGGAATCCCCGACCCGGCCCGCTTCGTCCACTCGCCCTTGTCCCGTCCCGCCGGTTCGGCCTTGTCCCGGCCCGGTTCGGTCTTGTCCCGTTTCGGGCTGCTTCGGCCTTGTCCCGTTTCGGCTCGCTTGGTCCGCTCGGCCTCCCGCGTGTGCGCCCCCGGTTGATCCACTCGGGTTCATTGAAGTCGCGGTAACCAACCCGAGCCGACACCCCGACTCCATGGATCCCGAGTGGATCAAGCCGCCACCCGCTATCAACGGTGACCCGGATCGCTTGCCCGGCGACCTGGCCGACAGCCCAGAAACACCCTCCAACCTATCTCCCTAGGACGCTTCAGTGGTGGTGTGGCCGATCATGCCGGCCGCGGTGCCGAGGGGGCTGTGCGTGACCGGTGGGGCCTGTGCGGACGGCGTGAGGAAGCTGCGCTAAGCTGTACCGGCTGCCGCAGGGGAGACCAGGCGGGGGCATCGGGACGTGGCGCAGTTTGGTAGCGCACTTGACTGGGGGTCAAGGGGTCGTCGGTTCGAATCCGGCCGTCCCGACAGGTAAAGCCCTGACCAGCGGAAACCCTGGTCAGGGCTTTTGTATTCGTCTATGAGGTTTTGAACCTCCCCGAAAGCCCCTTGCGGGGCGACCACGACCACGTCACGACGGAATCCGGCGGGAACGCCTCCGGCATGACAGACATCCCTCCAGCGAGGAGCACATCCTCACAGGTCAGGAGTCGACCGAATCGGGGCAGTCCCTCTACCGCCGCGTCGGGCATGGCGGGCAGACTGCCGGCATGAGTTACGACTTGGCGGTCTGGGAAGGCGAGCTGCCGGCCGACGACGGTGCTGCTGGCAAGGTCTATGACCAGCTCTACGCCGCGTACATCGAGGGTGAGGAACTGCCACCGACCCCGCGCATCCGCGCCTACGTCCTTGCGTTGCTTGACCGGTGGGTCGACATGCCTGACGACGAGCACGATGTGAGCCGTTGGTCCGTTGGTCCGTTGATGGACGAGGCATCGGGGTCTTTCGTTTACTTCACGGTGCGGTACCGCATGTGTGAGGAGGTGTCGGCCGAGGCGGCGTGCATGGCGGCAGACCGCGGGCTGGTCTGTTACGACCCGCAGTGGGAACGCCTTCGCCCGACCGTCGACGAGCGAAACGTCGCATTCCCCTCGCGGGCCCGTTCGGTGGTTGACGACGGCCAACGCCGTTCAGCTCCTGGCATGGCTGCCAGCGTGGTGACTCAGGTCGAGCCAGGTCACTGCCGAACGACTTTCGACCGTGTCCACACTTCCTAAACCGTTGCGGATTCCTTCGCTACCTGCGCCGATCTTGGGGACCGGGTGGTCCTCGACGGCGCCATCGCCCGCACCGGCACGGGCTGCGTCCACGGCATCGCCTGGTACGCCGCCAAGCTCGGCTCAGCTCTCGCCGGTCTGTGCGCGGACCGCGACTCAGAGCCGGCCAACGCGCTGATGTACGGCATCCGGTTCACGGCAGACCAGCACCGCGACACCTGCGACCCCAGCCACCCGGCACCCTCGGCCGCGACTGCCACGCGCACGCTCAAGGACACCGCATTGGAGTACTCGGTGCTCGGCGACACGCCGACCCGTGCTGCATGAAGTGGGCGCACAACAAGCGCAGCGACGACACCACCGCCGTCTAAGCCACCCTGAGCAGCCAATACACGCGGAGAGCCGGCCGGCTGCCGGCAATGTCGGTCTCAGGACCTGCGTGACGGATCAGTCTCGGGACGTGAGTGGCAAGTCCGGCTAGGGACTGCATCGAAGTCCGGCGAGGTAGCTCTTCTCGGCCTACTCGGTGAACGCGGGGAATGAGCGCATCTTGTCGAAGCGGCCGGCGGCCAGGTCGCCGAATCTGATCAAAAAGCGTCCGAAGTGAACATCGTATTCGGTGGGGAACTGGGCGAGCGGCACCCATTCCCGAATCAGTCGGGATTCCTCTTCGCGACGCCAGCGGATCCTCTCGGACCGCGGAAGGTCAGGTTCGGTCTCCAGTCGGGCCCGGAGGCTGGCACGCGCCATCTGCTCCTCCGGAGAGTACGAGCCTCCGATTCTTTTCGTGTATCCACCGATGCGTAGGGATGACAGGCCCATCCCCGTCGGCCAGAGATCCTGGACCAGTGCGATGAGTTCATCGGTGTGTGTCAGCTCACCAACCAGCTGCTTCACGGTGTCCGACGCGAACATGAGGCGGTCGTCCATGTCCTCGTCGTCGGGCTCGAGCCCGGGTGGCAGCTCCGGTACGACCTCGGCATAAAGCCTGTACTCGGGGTAAGGGCGCAGGACCTCACGGTCGGACGGCAGCTGCCGGACCGCTGTCTCGGTGCCTGCGGGGACGTACAGGACCCGCGCGTACGCGTCGTAGCCGCGACTACACGCGTCAAAGGCTTTCTCAGGGTCCAGGAAGAAGAGCAGCGAGCCGTCCACCGGCAGGGGAAGCTTCTCGACCTTCGGAAGGGCCGCGCAGTGGAGGGACGCGACGAACGGCAACGGAATCCCGCGCTCGGACGGCCACTCCGTGCGGGCAGGTAGCCGGGGCAGCCCGCCGCTCTGCCCGACAGCATCCTCGCCGCCGTCACCGCCACCTACCCAGATCGCGAATCGCAGCTGCTCGGCGAACCTGTCAACCTGATCCGCCGGAAGGCCCCGCTCAATCGCTTCGCGGCGAAACGACCCGTACAGTTCCATAGCGGAGCATCATCCCAGAGGCGTTCCGGGTCCATTACATGCCGGTCAGCCACTTCGACATGGGCCCCTAGATCTGATGGATGCGGACTCCGTCTCAGGTGGCAGCCTGTTGTTGTGTTTGCGGAGCCGTGGAGTGACTACTCCTGGTTGTTCGACCTGACTGCGGTTGATCCCGTCGTTCGCAGCCAGGCGCTCGCCCGCCATAGGGCATTGATCGCTGCGGCCCTCGCCGCGTTGCAACGGGCGATTGCCCTGATGGCCACGACGACCCTGCGACGCGCGTCCAGCCTCAGCCGGTCGCTGACGGACCAAATTCGCGCGGAGCGGCGCTGCCACAAGGAACAGACGGGTTACGCGCACCAGCTGGCCGCGTTGGCTCAATACCGGGTAAGGGACCTGCCGACCTCGGCTTCACCATCAGCCCGCCAAGTGTCACGCAGGTCCCGAGGCCGACGGCCGGCTGCCGGCGTTGCTGGGCGGCGGATTGATGATGAAGGTCTTCTCGGCTCGGTTCATAGGTAGTCGAAGTAGCGGGTCCACCACGTGTCGCCGGGGCCGTCGTAGCGCTTCCAGAGGGGGCCTTCGGGGATGAGGGTGTAGCCGAGGTCGTCGACCGCGGCGGAAATGTCGATGCGGCCGTGGAAGCTCGCGTCTTGCACCTCCCGGTCAACGTCGCATTGGCAGCCGAAGCCGCGGTTGATTCGTTCGGCCAGTTGGTTGAACCGTGCCCTGGCTCGCTGATGGTTGTAGTTCGCGGGGAACTCGAGGTGGTTGCGGTCGTTGAGGGAGCACAGCAGCTGCCAGAGCTGGGCTTCGTCGGCCGGCATCCGGTCATTGTGCCTGCGTGTCCTTAATCTGCTGTGCTGAGGTTTGCGGGCCGTGAACCGGGCGATGAGCTTGGTGGTGGTCCGGGCGACTTCGGTGAGGCGCTGATCGCCGTCGTAGACGCGGAAGGTGGCGTCGGCGGCTTCGACAGTGACGGTGCGTCCGGCGTGGGCGATGCCGGGGCGGATGCGCCAACCAGAACGCGCCTTCGCCGCAGGGGATGCGGGTGGCCTCGGCAACCCACAGGCGGTTCGGCGCCTCAGCGGTGAACTGCCGGTTGATCAGATCCGGAGCCGGTGTCGCCTTCGGGTTCGGCCGGGTCGACGGGATGCGTCACTTCCTGCGCAGGAATGCGCCCTGCAGCCAGCGTCGCGCATCAACCGCTCGACCCGCTCGCGGCCCACTCGGCGGCCTTGGCGGCGCAGCATGGCGTGCACCCGCGGACTGCCGTAGGTGTCGCCCGACACGTGATGGATCTCCGCGATCTCCACTGCCAGTTCTGCGTCCTCGCGTGGCCGAGCGGACGGGTGGGCGACCTGGGCGAGGCAGCCGTGGTAAGTGGAGACGGCCACGCCGAGGACCCGCAGGACGGGCTCGACCCCGAAGCGATCGCGCAGCTCGTCGACAAGCGTCACGACCGCTGCCGAGTCGGGTCGAGTTCCGAGGCGAAAATGCCGACCGTGGCGGTCACGGCTGAACCTGGGCGAAGGCCTGGCCAGCCGTGCTCAGGCGAACCTGAGCCCGGCTGGCCAGGTCACGTGCGGCTAGGCGCCGCCGGACTCTGCGCCGGGCAGCCTCCGCACGACGGTCAACGTCACATCGCCGTCCTGGTAGGACACCCTGAACATGTGGCGGCCCTCGTTCAGGACCCGCCGTTCCGGCAGGGAATGGAAGTTGCCCTTGATCGAGTCGCCGCTCATGATCGTCAGTACCGTGCCCGGAGTGAGGGGCGCGCGAACGTCCAGGGTGAGTTCGCCGTCCAGCACCAGGTCACCCGCGGCGCGCACGCTCGTGTAGTCGTGGTCGCCGGAGATGGTGATGGCGAGGCGACCCGCTCGGCTGATGGTCACGTTGCCGCCGACGTTCAGGACGTTGCCGGGCGCGACGTCGGTGAGGGTGATGGACACCGCGGACGCCGCTTCCTCGGACGACAGACCGGGCTGCAGCACGCCGCGGTCGACGTCGATGCTGCCCGCCACGAAACCGGTGCCGCCGAGAGTGCCGCCCTTGACGTCGATCGAGCTTGCGTGCGAGCCGGTGATCGAAAGCTTGCCGCCTTCGACCGTCGTGCCGCCCTCGTAGGTGTCGTTGCCCGTCATGACCAGCGTCCCGGAGCCTTGCTTGGTCAGAGATGCCGTGTAGCGGTTGTTGTCGATGTTGTTCTGGATGTAGGCGGCGCGCTTGTCCATCCATTCCTTGCGCCACTTGACCGCGTCTTCATAGGTGATCTTGTCGTACAACTCGGGGTGGCCGTCAGTGATGGCCTGGATGTAAGGGTCAGCCAAAATCCCCTGAAGCATGAAGGCCTGTTCGCTGAGCGTGCCGTCTGGGCTCAGCACGTTGGGGCCGAATTCACCGGCGTAGGCCGTGCCTTGCTCCTTGTAGCCCGCCAGCCACTCCAGGTCTTCCCTTTCCCGTTCCTTGATCGCCACCTGGCCGATGTCGTTCGACCAGACGTCCAGGGGCGCTTTATCCATCTTGTAGGTCATCGGGCTCAGGAACTGGCCGGGACCGTACATTCCCTTGGCCAGATCGGGAATCCCCCAGCCCCAGCGGTCGTCCGGAAGGCCGTCGGGAGCGGTCCAGGCGATGGATGCCCCGGAGGGGGAGGTTTGCCCGGTGCCAAGGAACCTCACGCCGTCGGACATCTTGTTGTTCGCCGTGGTGAACATCAGCTCACGCACCTGCTTGGCGTCCATGTTCGGGTAGCGGGAGAGTAGAACCCCCATCGCCGCTGTCGCGACGGGTGTGGCCGGTGACGTCCCGCTCGAGTTTGAATAGTTGGTGTCACCACCGCTGTTCGTGGTCCGGACGCTGTTTGAAGGGGTGGACACGGTCCACCATTTGGCGAGCCCCCCCTCGTTGTACCCCGACTGCTTCGTGTATTCGGGATTGGCCGCCGTGGGCGGTTGCACCCCGCCGACGGATACCCACTGCCGTTCCGCCGGGGGATTGAAGAAGGGGTACGCCGGGCGGAAGAACGGGTTGCTCCAGTCGTTGTTACCGGCCGACCGTACGTTGACGGTGCCACTGTCCTTGATGGCGTCCCAGATGGCATCCATGAAAGAGCGTCCGGGGTAGTTCGGATTGTATTGAATGCCGTCTTCCAAATAGCTCTTCTTGAACAAGAAGAACTGGTACTCCAGGTCCTTCAGGTACTCGTTGGGGAGGACGGTCGCCATCGCCGTGGCGCTGGCGCTGTCCTTGCCACGCAGTTGGTAGGCGTTGGCGAGGTTGCCGTTGACCCCAAGGTCGTTCCCCAGGCCGTCGAAGCGGGTTCTGTCAATAGTCCGGACATAAGAGCCCCAACTGCTGTTGATGACCTGGGCACCTGCGTCGACCAGGGCCTTGTTGGCTGTGTGCCAGTACACGTAATCGTGGAAGGGGCCGTGGGACTGGGTATCGGAACCGCCGGTCTTGGCGACGTACATCGTCGACCCGAAGACGATGCCGTGCTGGTCCTTGCCGTCGCGGATGCCGGAGGTGACGCCAAGCATGCCGGTCCCGTGCGAGTAGTCGCTTGTTCTCGCCTGATCGCCGGCCACAGTGAAAGGCTCGCCCGCAGTGAACGGGTTGCCCGGGGTTGCTGCGTTGCGATACCCGAAGCCGGACGTGCCGTAGACACCCTCCGCTCTCACCGGAACGATGAGCCCGGTCTGGAATGCTTCGTGTGTAGTCCGGTAGCCCGAATCCATCATGCCCAGCGCGACGCCCTGCCCGAAGTACCCCAGGGCGTAGGCGGTGGACGCGTTTACCGCGACGAGCTGCCACGGTGAATCGACTGCTGTGCCGGGAGTGGCAGGATCATGGCCGGTGTAATATCCATACTCCGGCGTTTCCCAGCTGGCTTTGGCCGCGTCTAGTTCCCCTGGGTTCCTGGCGACAAAGCCCGGGTCTCCCGGGTACGTGCACTGCGTGCAGCCGGTCGGGGACGCCAGTCCGCCGCCCGTATTACCGGGGACCGATGTCGAACCTGTTTTGGGTGATGCCGAGGCGAACCCGGCCGGGAAGAGTGCGACGCCTGCCCCGGCGGCAAGGGTGCCTCCCAGCCGCTGCAGGAACTGCCGCCGACTCGTGGACCTCATGCTCATTTCGGTTCCTTCCCAAATTGGGCGATATCTCTAACGAGCGGGTGCGACCGGTTGCGTCCGAGCCGCATGATCCACACACGCTGGTCGAGACAAAATAAGGAAACACTGCCACGTCAGAACGGCGAGCTGGAACTCTCCCACGCGTGGCCTCCCCTACATGATCACCAATTAGACTGCGACGGATGTGCCTCGTCAAGAGGGCAAAATCCACCCGCCGGAAGCGACTTGAGCGACTCCTCCGCATCGATTCGCGCAACTTTCAGGGACCGGCGCTGGGGCTCCTCACGGGCCCGGACGAGTGACGGTCCTGGTCGAAACTCGACCGGTGCTGAGCTGGGGTTTCATGTCAGGGCGGGGAGTGCGGCCTGTCGTCCACGGCAGCCCGGCGTGCGCGAGGCGCGCGTGGTCTCGGGTTGCCTCAGCCCAGCACTGCCACCTCCTGACCGCAGCAGCAGGATCGCCGCCTCCTCCGCACGGATCCGCTTGCTTCAGCTCGACGGCAGGCCATCCAAGACCGGCGGGCAATGGCCCGGCTGCAGGTTGACGACATGCCCCGTCAGGTCCGCGCGATGGCTCGAACGAACGACGACGACTGCGGGCCGACCTTTTCCAACGCTGGGCGCGGGCACTGCCGACACGTTTCGGGTGGGGTTCACGCCGACTGGCCGCGACAAGGGTTCGGCCTGTTTCAGCTCTAGATCGAGGGCATCCCGATCGGAGGCGCCAGTACAACGGCGCTGCCCCGGTGCGAGCAGCTCCGGTCGCGTGTCAGTATCACCCGGTGCGGACCTGGGACCAGCTGAGTCACGCCGCGCAGTGCCTCATGGTTAACGCGCGAGAGCACGACTTGCTGCCCGCTGTGCTGTACGACTGGCGTACCGATGTCGATTTCACGGTCAGGCTACGTCTGGCGCCCGCGGAACTCGCCCCGGTCTTGATCAGACTGGTCAACGAGGGGCTCATCGAAGTACGCCGCCTGACGCCCGAAAAAGATGCCCTCGGCACCTACGAAACCGTATCGCCGGCTGACCTGCCCAGCGTCCTGGCCGACGTCGCAGTATGGGATTACTCCGACCGAGGGTGGGATGACCGAGACGACGGCCTAGCGATCGTGGAAACGCCGGCCGGACAGCAACTATCCCGGACAGACCGTTCAGGGGTGCCCAACCCCCAAGCCTCGAACCCCTACCTCAAGTAATCGAGACCGGGACACCCCTCTGTGCCCGTTGGGTGCCCCGATGCAGGGGTGAGAAGGGCCCAACAACGACGGCAGGCGCAACGCCTCGACCAGCGTGGACACCAGGTAACCGGACTGCCGACGGCAAATGATCGACAAATCCTAAACCGTGTCGCAGGTTCGCATCCTGCCGGTGGAACGATCACCGGTCAGTCACGCTGGCGTTGCCGTGGATCGGATGGACTGCATGGACGGCATGGACGGCATGGTGGTGCTGCCCAGTGTCCTACCTCGCGACCTGCCGAATTCCTCTTCAGGATCACGGCGGGCGACAAAGCGGGCCGCGCCGGCCCGGCCCCGCCCTGCTGGCGACCTGCGGCCGGTATCGGCCGGACCGGCGGGCCACGCTGGCGGACTACAAAGCTATTGCCCTCCGGGCGGGGATCTTCGAGGGAGATGGAGCAGGCCGTCCGGATGGTGCGGTGGTCGGTGGTTACGCGGGCCGCCACCTCCTTCATGAGTGCCAGGCGGAGCCGAGAGACCATGGGCCAGGGTGTGTGGGACTCATGGCGGAGATGGCTCTGAGTACCACCGTGTGACAGCAGGACCGGAAGCTCGCGGTGAGACGGTGGGATCCATCATCATCAACCGGTTTTCATCGGCAGCCAGATCATGCAGGATCAGCCCTCGGAGCGCCGAGACGTGGAGGCATCGCCATGGACGCCGACAATGCTGAGAAGGCCGCGAGGATGAGATTCCTCGTCGCCGGGACTGCCTTTTTCCGCGCCGGTCAGGTGGCCGCGTGGGCCGGAGTGGTCTACGCCCTTGTGGCGGTGGTGCAGCGGGTCATCGGCTAAGAGCAGGGCGAGCGTTCCGCATCCAGTCCGCAGGAGGTCGGCGAACGGCGGGGGAGTGGTGCGAGATGCCGAGAGGCGTTTCCGCTGCTAGAAGCTCGTTCGTACAGCTCGCCGGGTCGCTCAACTAGTGCCCCGTCATGCAGCTTTGAACGGGTAATCCGGGTGGCGGATCTTGGAGTTGATTGCGAATCCGGATTTCGGGTGTGCTCGCTGGTTGCGCCAGCGGATGTAGTCGCCGATGGCGGCGTCCTGCTCGGCGTGGCTGCGGTGGTCGGTGCCGTTGAGAGCGAAAGTACCGCACCGCGGCGAACTCGGCCTCGATCCAGTTCAGCCACGACGCGTACGTGGGCAGGAACACCAGCTCCACCTGGTTGGCGGCGCACCAGGCGCGGACCTCGGGATGTTTGTGCGGGGAGAAGTTGTCCACGATGAGGTAGAGCCTGTCGTCTGGCCAGCGGCGGCGCAGGGTCTTGAGGAAGCTGAGGAACTCGCGCCAGCGTTTGCGGTCGCGGATGCGGTAGTGCAGACGCCCGGTGGTCAGGTCGAGCGCGGCGATCATGTGCCGTACGCCCTGGTCGCGGGTGTAGGTGGCCCGCAGCCGCACCGGCTGGCCCTGCGGGCGCCAGGCACGGCCGGGGCGGGGTTGCAGGTTCAACGGGCCGAACTCGTCGACGCAGATCACCCGCCCGTCCGCTGGCGGGTGGTCGTAGAGGTCCAGGACCCGGCGCATCTTGGCCGTGAAGTCGGGATCCGTGCTGGCCTTCCACGTCTTCGTGGCCTGCCACGACACCCCGCGCTCATGCAGGATTCGCCGGATCGTCTCGACGCTGATCGTCGTGACGTAGCCGGCCTCGATCAGGTAGTCGCGCAGCTTGACCAGGGACCAGCAGGAGAACGGTTTGCCGAGGAAACGGGGGTCGCACCGGGCGATGACGCAGATCCAGTCGCGGGTCTGCTCATCGATCCGTCTCGGTGCGCCCCCGCTCCATTTTGGGTCCAGCGCGTCGAACCCCCGATCGTTGAACGCGTGGATCACATCGCGGACGTAGTCCTCGCTGGTCTTGAGCAGGTGCGCGATGTCCGGCGCCGGCTGCCCCTGAGCCGACATCAGCACCACGATCGCCCGACGTAGCTTCACCGGATCCTTCGCCGTCCTGGTGATCCGCTGCAACCGCTGACCCTCGGCCATCGACACCTGCCGGACAAACACCTCCGGGCGTCTACCCACCCGGCACCACCTCCCACAGCCTCAAACACTGGGAGACAGCCTGCCTGACTGGTCATCAGAACCGTTGGATTGCCCGATCAAGGTTCAAAGACGCGGCACTAGATCTTATGATTCGTCCATGCGGTCAAGCCAATCCGAGAGCACCAGCGCCTGGTCGTGGCTCAGCTGTTAGCGACGCGGACCAGGTGATCAGGCCGGCCAGCCAACAGCATCGAGGAACTCTTCCACGGCGACCACGACTTGACTGAGCACCGCGATCGACTCGGTGAGTGGGCCGGGCACGTACATGCCGTGATCCGCGCCTTCCACTTCCAGCAGGTGGGGCGTCAGTCGGCGGGCGATGTCACCGTCCCATCTCTTGTCGGCCGTGCCACCCACGAGTAGGAACGGCGCGGTCGCGCGGGCCAGCGCGTCGGCCACCCACGGCAGGTCGAGCAGGGGTGTGAGCCACACGGCGGGCAAGGATCTCTCGGCGGCGATCGCTGCCGCGTTGGTGCCGAGCGACTTGCCGATCAGCAGTGGGCGACCGCCGATGGTGTCGATCAGCGGAACCACGTCACCGGCGACCCAGCTTTCGATTTCGGGCTGACTGGCTGCCGGAAACTTCGGGGACCACGAGTGTCGGTGTACCGTTGCGCCCCGTTGCTCCGCAACATCGCCGGAGTACATCAGCAGGGGAGCGCCGGGTCCGTACATACCGCCTGGAATCACGACAGCGTCAGCCATGCGCGCGACCCTAACTCAAGGCACTTCCCGCGGCGCTCCACATCTGGCAAGACGGCGTCGTCGGGCCGTTCACGGGCCACAACGCGGCAGGGACACGATGCTGTGCCCGCAACTCGCGGGGGTCCGGTCGCGCGGGTCGAGGCCCGCACCGGCGACGGCAAGGCGCACGGCCCGCGGCACGCTGTGCCGGTCGAGGGCGGTGGCGGCGGGGAGGACTGAGGCGGTCGGCACCGGACCGGTGGCGATCTCAGTAGGATGCTGAGATGCCTCGACCAGTGATCTTCGATCTCTTCCACACTCTGGTCGAGGGGGCCGACGAGGAGCGTGACCGGGTAGTCGGCGAGATGGCGGTCATGGTCGGGGTGGCTCCCGCCGATCTGGTCGCCGCGTACCACGCTACCTGGCGGGACCGGCTGGTCCGGTGGGACGTGGAGGAGACGATCCACCTTCTCGCCGGACGCCTCGGCGGCACACCGACCAACGAACAGGTGGCACGGGCCGGTGAGCATCGGCGGGCCCTCGGTTGCCGGGTGCTGGCCGGCGTCTCGGCCGCCACCCTGGACGTGCTCGAGGCGTTACGCGGCGACGGGCATCCGCTGGCCCTCATCAGCAATGCCACCTCGGACACCGCCGAGGCATGGCCGGAGAGTCCGCTCGCCCAACGGTTCGACGTCGCGGTCTTCTCCTGCGATGTCGGGCTGGCCAAGCCCGATCCGGCGATCTATCACCTTGCTGCCGAGCGCCTGCTTGTTCGGCCGGCGGAGTGCGTCTTTGTCGGCGACGGCGCAGACGGCGAGCTGGCCGGGGCGGCAGCGGTCGGTATGACTGTCTTCCGGACCACGGAGTACAACGACACCGACCCGGGCTGGGGCGGGCCGACCATCGCTACTCTGCGCGACCTGCCCGCCATACTCGGAGGAAAGGTCGCCGGTGACCATAGGACGACGGGCGTTCCGGGCGTCACGACCGGATGAGGAGGTATTTCCAGACTCGCAGGGTGTGCTGGAGCATGCGCTGCCAGCGACCGCGCCGGCGTCCTGTTCGGACAGCGCGTGGGCCGAGACGGGCGCCTTGAGGTGGATGTCGCCTATGACGGGGCCGGACATGGTGGTGGCTTCGTGGCCGCCGAGATCCACGTCCGGCTCTGCGTCCGGCTGTCAGGGGTGGCGGGCAAGGACCCGCACGTCGACATGGTCGACATAGCCTGTGGTTCGGAGTTGGACGAGCGACCGGGGGTCGGCCTGACCAGATCGTCGCACTGCACGGGTGACCCCCTCTGGCAACGCGACCGGGACGGGGGAACGCCGGTGATCGACGCGGTCTTCTTCGACATCGGCGGGACGATTCTCGACGAGTCCCGCGAGTTCGGGGCCTGGGCGGACTGGCTCGGCGTTCCACGGCACACGTTTTCGGCGGTCTTCGGTGCGGCGATCGCGCGAGGTTCGGACTGGCAGGAGCCGTTTCGGGTGTTCCGGCCCGATTTCGATCTCGCGGTCGAACTCGAACGCCGGGCGGCCGCGGGTGAGCCGGAGTGGTTCGGGGAAGAGGATCTCTACCCGGACGCGCGATCATGTCTCGCCGCTCTGCGGAGCCAGGGCCTGCTCGTGGGCCTGGCCGGCAATCAGCCGGCCCACGCCGAGGCGATTCTGCGCGCTCTCGACCTGCCCGTGAACGTGATCGGCACGTCGGAAGGTTGGGGTGTGGCGAAGCCGTCCCCGGCCTTCTTCGGGCACGTCGTTCGCGAAGGCGGTGGCGATCCATCCTCGATCCTGTACGTCGGCGATCGGCCCGACAACGACGCACGCCCGGCCGTTGCGGCCGGTATGAAGGCATGCCTGATCAGGCGTTCTCCGTGGGGTCACATCCTCGACATCCCGGCCGTGTCGGAGCAGTGCCTGTTCCGCATCGATTCGCTCGAGGAACTCCCGGACCTGGTTGCGAGGCACAACGCGCCCTAGGGCGGCGAGCTGCGGTGGTGACCCAGGCTCCGGTCAGGCCGCCGCCGGTGGATCAGGCGGCGGCAGGAACCGTCCGCGCGCCGCGGCCACGATCGACCGTACGGCGATGCCGCCGATCAGCGCCGAGATGGCCGCCAGCACGAGGTACGAGTAGACGCGGTGGCCTGGCGGTTCGCCGCTGGTGAGCCAGTCCAGAGCCATCGTGGCCACTGCCGACCAGGAGAACGTGAACGCCCAGAAGCTCGGGGCGAAGCGCAGCCGCAGGTAGAGCGCTAGAAGGCGGATCTGCGCCAGGACCAGCAGCAGCCCGTACCCGGAGATCAGCATCACCCAGATGTCGATCTGGCCGCCGTTGCGGGCGAGGAGCGCGAGCCCGGCAACGGCGGGGGGTGCCACCTCGATCGCGAGGGTCGGTACGAGCGGTGCCGGCAGCTGCGGCCGGGTGAAGAGGCGGTTCAGGATCATCGACCCGAGCATGAGCCAGCAGATGAGCCCGAGCCCGAACATGACATCCGCCAGGGTGTGCTGACCGACGACGTGCGCGGCCCCCGAGGCGACGAATCCGCCTGTCACGGTGGGCAGGAGATAACCGGGATGGATCTGGTCGATGGCGACCCGGCCGTAGATCCACTGCCCGGTTATCCAGCCACCGTAGATGACGGTGAGGACCAGGAACACGTCGACGAGGATCCGCGCGACGCCTCTGTCGTACGGGGCGACGCCCTGGGCGGCGAGCAGCATCGGGGTGATGACGGCGAGCGAGACGAACGGGCCGGTGATCGGGTCCGCCATGTCGCCGGCGAGGGTTCTCGGTTTCGGCAGGACGTACGTCGCGTACGCCGCCACGACGGTGAGCCAGGTGAGCGCGGCGAGCGCGAGCACGGCGTTGCCGATCCACGTCGGCGCGCCGCGGTGATGTCCGGCCACGATCCAGGTGTTGCCCAGGCCGGCGAGGCCGAAGGGGATGCCGAAGAAGTTCGGCGGAATCCGGACGGCGGCCATGACACCTCCCCTGGCGGGGGTGGTCCCGCTCGGACGATCCGGCCCAATCCTGCCCGGCGCCCGATCCGCCGGGCGGCCGTTTCGGTCAATCGGCAAGTGGTCGGCTGGATTCGGGCCGGGCGGATCCTACGCGTGGATGCCGTGTGACACCTCGTAGCGGTCAGCCGACCAGTGCGAACCCGAGGAAGACGATCGCGGCCAGGGGCAGGGCGGTAACCAGTGCGAGCGCTCGCTGCCGGAACGTCCGTCCGATGAGCGCGACGATCAGGACGGCGAGTGCGACGTCGATGGCGACGTTCCACCAGTAGCCCGAGGGATAGTCGGGGTCGTTGGCGCGGCGGGCGAACCTCGCCGCTTCCTCGAAGAACGCCGCGGCCGGCAGCGCGATTCCGACGATCTGTCGCCAGCCCGTCTTGCGGGCCCAGGCGCCGCCGGTGCCGAAGACGACCCCGGCGAGGACGCCGAGGAGCATCCAGAACAGCGACGACGGTTGCCACAGCACGGCCAGCGCGTCGCCTTAGATGAGCGCCGCCGCCAGGTAGTAGCTGGGTACGGCCACGACAAGCAGGACGGCGGCGGCGAGGGCCGGGCGTACCCGGCCGGATCGGACCCAGTAGCCGAAGGCGAAGGCCGCGACCGCCCAGGTGGCGGTGGAGTTGCCGAGTTCGGCGAAGGGGTACGGCACCGACGTGATCCACAGAAAGTCGAGGACGCCGAGCAGGATGCCGCCCGCCACGGCGGCGAGTGCTGTCGTTCGCTGATCAGGGTGCACGGCGGGAAGCATACTCAGTATGCTTTCGCGCGGGCCTCGGCCGTCGTGAGGGCGTTTCACGGAAGACCCGAGGACCGACGTGCGGCGGGAACGCCACCGCCCCGATCATCCGGTTCGGGACGGAACGCGGAGGTCGAGGCGGTGCCCGACGCCACAGGCGCGGCGGCATTCCCGCCGTCCCGCCGGTCGTTCAGCGGCGGGCGGCCCCGTCGACGATCTCGGCGATGGCGTCGAACGGCTGGTACTGGCCGATCTCCTTGGCGAGGACCTCGACCCGGGTGCGGTAGGCCGGATCGCCGAGGACCGTCCGCACCGCGGTACGCAGGTCCGCCACCTCAGGGTTGCCGGTACGCAGGTTGACGCCGGTGCCGGTCCACTCGACCCGGTCGGCCACCTCCGGCTTGTCCTCGCTGGCGCCGGCGACCACCAGCGGCACCTCGTGGTACAGGGCGGTCTGCACGCCGCCGTAACCGCCGTTGGTGACCAGCACGTCGGCGTGGGGCAGCAGCCGATCGAACGGCACGAAACCGGCCAGCCGAACATTGTCCGGTACCTCGGGCAGCGCCTGGCGCACCAGGTCCGGCCCGTCTTCGCGTGCGGTGGCGGCCACCACGAGGACGTCGAGGTCGGCGAGGGTACGCAGCGTGGGGATGACCAGTTCGTTCAGGTCGACGTTGGCGACCGTGCCCTGGGTGACGACCACCACCGGACGGCCGGCCGACAGCTCCGGCCACCACGCCGGCTCGACGTAGTCGCGGCCGGAAGTCGGGGGCAGCATGCCGACGAACCGGAAGTTCGCCGGAAGGTTGTTGCGGGGGAACTCGAAGCCGGGCACGGTCAGCTGCAGGTAGTGGTCCGTGCGCTGTAGGGGCGCCTGGAAGAGCGGGTCGGGCAGCGTCGCGCCCAACGACTCGAACGTCGCCTCGGTGAACTTCTGCAGCTGGACGAAGATGTCGGGCACCTCAGCGTTCTGCGCCGCGTTGCCGCTGTCCGCCTGCTCTTCCGGCGTCGGCTCGGCACCGGCGTCGACCGCCGCGGTGTCCTCGCGCGGGAGCAGTACGGGGATGGTGCCCAGCGTCACGAGCGTCGGGCGTTGCTTCGGCGGCGTGGAGAGGTAGAGCACCGGAATCGACAGGAACCCGAGCTCGCCGATGATCACATCGGCGGGGAACTCGGCCAGCAGCGCCCGCAGGCCCCGCACCTGCGCGGGCAGGTGGCCGACGAAGACGTTCTCGAAGTCGAACGCCAACTGGGCCGGGCCCGGCGGGAGGGTGGCCCGCACCGGGTAGAGCTTGTCGAACTCCCGGTCGTCGAGGTCGGCCTCCGGCGGCAACGCCTGGAACCGTGCTCCGATCGCGAGCGCGTGCTGCTCGAAGCGGGACCCGGTGTACACGACCACCTCATGGCCACGCCTGACCAGCTCCGCCGCGACCGTGAGGACCGGGCTCACGTGCCCCTGGAAAGGGGTCGCCCCAGCTATTACCTTTGCCATCCGGATCTTCCTCGTCTCGAAGTTGCCGGGCCCGGCGCGGTCCGACCAACACCTCCAGCACGGAAGATTTGGTGCGGGCGTTCACGTGATCCGCGCTACGTCGACGACGAGCGGCCGCACCGCGCCGGGGTGCCGAACCGGGCGGCGCGGCCGGCGTACCTGTCGGGTGCGGCCTCGGGACGGCACGATGCGTCACCTACTGGCGGACCTTGCGGCGGGCCGCGCCGGCCAGCAGGTAGATGCCGGCGACGAGGGTGACCAGGCGTACGACGAAGATCACCGCTCCGATGATCGCCGCCAGCGCGCCCATGGCGATGATGCCGTAGGGAAGCCAGTCCGTCTCCGGGATGATGCGCGCCGACTCCGGGTCCTGCGGCAGGTAGGAGACCGTGGCGGTGGAACCGACCTGCGGGCGCTTGCTGCTCTGTTCCGGCTCGGTGAACTCCACCGGCCGGTTGTCCGAGGTGGTGAACGTCAGGATCCGCGAGTACATCGTGCGGCCGTCGGTGTCGCGAGAGCTCGTGACCCTGGTGACGGTGGCGGTCGCCGATGTCCCGCCGGCGTACGGCTGATGCTGGCCGTGCCACCACCAGCCGATCCCGACGAACAGCAGGCCGACGGCGAGCACCACAAGGGAGCCGAAGACGCCGGTCCGCTTGCGTCCGCCGGGAACGTCGATGCCGACCAGCCCGTCGGCGATGAGCGTCGCACCGGCGGCGGCGCGTGCTCCCCTGCCGGTCAGAATTCCGGCCAGGCTCCTCATGATCTGGTTGGGCATGTCAGCCGTCCTCCGGTCACCGATCAGGTCCAGGGTTGTCACCGCACCCACGTGACGAGGACCGCGCCGGTTCGGCCGGCCGCCACTCAAGTGATCCGGATCTCGTGCTCGTGTGGTCGGTTGTGCACGCGGCAAGGGCAGGAGGGGATGGTGCCCCGGCGTTGCGGAACCGTCGGCTGACCTCCTACGGATTCGGGGTGGGCAGACGATGCGCCGGGTCGCGGTCAGCGGAGCACGAGCAGGTCGAGGGCGTCGACCACAGCCCCGGTGGTGGTGCTCGCCGCCGCCCGGAGCCGGGCGACGCCGGCGGCGTACTCGGCATCTGTGATCAGTTGCAGGGGAGTGTGTGCCTCCCGGCGTAGCGCCGCGGCGGCCGCCCGCAGGGACGTGGCGGTGACCTGGGGTACGGCTCCGAAGGCGACGGTCTCGAAGCCGGCGGCCGCGAAGGCGGTCTCGACCTCGGCCACGCTGGGGTAGGTGTCGAGCACGCGGACAGCTTCCGGGAAGTACCGGAAGAGGCTGATCGCCTGATGCCGTCCCGCGAACGCGGAGCGGATCAGCAGCGGGGCGCCTGGGCGCAGGACGCGGCGCAGTTCCCGGGCGGCGACGCCGAGGTCTGGTATGTGGTGGATGACCGTGGACATCCAGGCCGCGTCGACGCTGTCGTCGGCGAGCGGAAGGCGGGTGGCCTCACCGGCCACCATGGGCTGGTGCACACAGCGGGCTCGCATCGCCTCGGACGGCTCGACGCCGACGACCTCCACGGCGGCGAACCAGCCGGTGAAGCTTTCCGCCCAGTGGCCGGTGCCGGAGCCCAGGTCGAGAAGCCGCATTCCGGGGCGCGGGTCGATGTGCCGGGTCACGGCCTCGCGCCAGGCACTGAGTCCCTCGTCGGTGAGGTGCCGGGTCGCCGCGAACGCCGCGGCGTCCCAGTTGTCGTACGCGATTCGCGCCATGCGTCCGACTAAACAGCCAGGAGCCGGCGAGCGGTAGACACGATGCACCGGATCACAGCCGCCAACTGATCGCCGGGAGCAGCGCTACCGTGGCGCGGCCATCGGCTTGGAGCAGAGCACGTCGGGGAACGGCAGGTAGCCGAGGGCCTGCCAGAACCGCAGCGCCTCGTCGTCCTCCGGCAGGACCAGCAGGTTCACTCGCGGGCAGCCCAGCGCCGCGAACCGCTGCTCTAGTTCACCGATCAGACGGGTGGCGACGCCCTGTCGGCGGCGCGCCGGATCGACCGCCAGCCGGAGGATCCAGCCTCGCCGGCCGTCGTAGGTGCCCAGCACCACGCCCACGACTGTCTCGTCGGCCTCAGCCACGAGGAAGAGCTGTGGGTCGCGCCGCAGCTTCGTCTCCAGCTCGTCTCGGGACAGGACGTCGCGGCCGGCCGCCGCCACAGCTCAGCCACCGTGCCGTAGTCCGGCCAGCGGAACTGCCGTACCCCGATCGTCACGCCCGTCCTTCCCACGGCGACGGCGGTGAGCGTAGCCTGCGGTCTTTCGAGGGTGCGCGGGCAACTTGTGGCGCGGCCAGGCTGGTCAGGCCGGCGTCCGGTCAGCGGGGGCTTCCGCCGAATCCGATCTCGTTGCCGTCGGGGTCGACGTACGTGATCTTCCGTACGCCGTTCTCGTACGTCTCCCGTCCGGCCGGTTCCAGCCCCCGCTCGGCCGCCGCGGCCACCCGGCTGTCGAGGTCGTCGACGAAGACGGTGTGCCGGGCGTGGCCGGCGTGCTCGGGTAGCCGTTCGATGTAGACGAACCGGTGTTCGGCGAGTTCCCACACGGCTTCGGTGTCGTTCGGGAGGAACGCCGGCGGGGTGCCGAGCAGCCTCTCGTACCAGGTCAACGCCGCGCCGTAATCGCTGACGGGGATCCCTGCGAACAGGTCGACGGCCATGCGGCCAGGTTAATTGGACATCGGATCCGGGCGGGGGAGGACACGGCCGGCGCAGTGCGCGTCTTCTGCGCTTCGAGTAGGCGTCGAGGCCCGATCGCCTGCCCGCTGCGGTCCGTTCGTGCCATGTCAAGATCACTGCCATGAATCTCGATGATCTCGCCCGTCAGATCGACACCCGGGCCCGGCTCACCGGTGAATTCGTGCTCCGTTCCGGGCGGCTGGCGACCGAGTACTTCGACAAGTACCAGTTCGAGGCCGACCCCGTGCTGCTGGACGCCCTGGCCGAACAGATGGTCGCCCTCGTGCCCGCCGGCACCGAGGTGCTCGCCGGGCTGGAGATGGGCGGGATCGCCGTCGTCACGGCGCTCGGCCGGCACACCGGGCTGCCGTGCGCATTCGTCCGCAAGGCGGCGAAGCCGTACGGCACCTCGCGGCTGGCCGAGGGCGCGGAGGTTGCCGGGCGGCAGGTGCTGGTGGTCGAGGACGTGGTGACCTCCGGTGGGCAGGTCGTGCTCTCGACAAAGGAACTGCGGCAGCTCGGCGCGCGTGTCGACGCCGCCGTCTGCGTGATCGACCGCCAGGAGGGCGGAGCCGAGGCGTTGGCCGCCGAGGGCATCGCACTGCGTGCGCTGCTCACCCGCGCCGACCTGGCCTCCACCGACCAGAGCCGCTGACAGCGAGATCGCAAGACTCCGACTCCGGCGCCGTCCGGACGGGGGGTCAGGTGCGTGGACACCGGGGCTGATGGATAGCTCAGCACCGTCCGAAGCCGGTCCGTCCAGCTGCCACGGCGGCACGGCCCGCTGCGGCTGGGCGGTCCGGTCGTGCGTTGGTAGCCTTGACCTGCGCGACTGGCGAGGGTGGCTAACCACCGGGGAGCGCTGTCAGCTGGAGCATCGTCCGCCTGGGTGCTCATCACCACGAGGGTGAGGAGCCGCACATGACCGCGACGTTGATGGACGGGCAGACCCTGTCCCGGAAGCTGCTCGACGAGACCGCGGAGCGTGCCGCGGCGTTCGAGCGTACGCAGGGACGACGGCCGTGCCTGGCCACGGTTCTCGTCGGGGACGACCCCGCCTCGCACACGTACGTGCGGATGAAGGTGAACCGCTGCGCGGCGGTGGGCATCGAGTCGCGCCGGGTGGACCTGCCGGCTTCCGCCAGCACCGAGGAACTGGTGGGGGTGCTGCGGGAGATCTCCGCCGATCCCGCCGTGGACGGCATCCTGTTGCAGCACCCGGTGCCGGCACACGTCGACGAGCGTGCCGCGTTCGAGGCGATTCCCGCGGACAAGGACGTCGACGGGGTGACCGGGGCGTCGTTCGCGGCGATGGCGTTCGGGGAGCGTGGATTCGTGTCCGCCACGCCGGCCGGCATCATGCGTCTGCTCGACGCGTACGACGTGCCGCTGCGCGGGTGCCGGGCGGTCGTCGTGGGGCGCAGCGCGATCCTCGGCAAGCCGGTGGGGATGCTGCTGCTGGCGCGGGACGCGACCGTGACGTACTGCCACTCCCGCACCGTCGACCTGGCTTCCCATGTCGTGGAGGCGGACGTGGTGGTGGCCGCGGCGGGTGTGCCGGAGCTGGTGCGCGGCGAGTGGATCAAGCCAGGGGCGGTGGTGGTGGACGCCGGCTACAACCCGGGCAACGTGGGCGACGTGGAGTTCGCCGGCGCAGCCGAACGGGCGAGCCTGATCACCCCCGTGCCGGGTGGGGTGGGGCCGATGACCATCGCGATGTTGCTGTCGCAGACCGTCGACGCCGCCGAGCTGCACGGCTGACCCCTGGCCGCTGTGAGCCGGCCGTACCGGCGCCCGGAGTCGGCGGCGCGCCGGTCCCGCCGGTAGGCGGCGGAAACAGATCGGGCGGCGGGTGAACCAGCCGGGCCGGCGCACCGTCGTGCATGCGGAGACGGTACGCAGGGAGGAACAACAGAAATGCGACCCACGCCCGGCGCCGGTGGCTCGTCGAAGCTGCGCCGCCTGCTCACCGACGTGTCCCGTCGTGCGCGACGAGGCTTGACGCCGTCGTACCCGGCGGCGCGGGTGCTGCGCGGCGGGTGGGCGCGGCTGGACACGCCGGTGCGGCGGGGCGTCGCGGCGGGTGCGGTGTTCGCGCTGGCCGCCGCGGCCGGAGTCGCGGCCGTGTCCGGGTTCGGCGCGGCCACCGCCGACGACGCGCGGACCGGTCAGCCGGTGCCGGCCAGCCAGGTGCAGACCATCTCCGCGGCCGCGCTGGCCTGCCCGACGTTGACCCCGGCGCGTCTCGCCGGGCAGGTGATGGCCGCGTCCGGGTTCGATCCGGCGGCCCGCACCGAGGGCGGCGGTACGGGGGTCGCCGGTCTGACCGACGCGGTGTGGGACGAGTGGAAACCGGGAGCGGACGCGCGACGGGAGGACCCGGAGGCGAACATCGTCGCGCTCGCGCACTACATGTGCGACCTCGTCGGGCGGGTGCGGCAGACGGACCCGAACGGTGACCGGTGGCAGCTGGCGTTGGCGGCGTACCGCTCCGGGCTGTCCGCTGTCCGTGACGCGGGCGGCGTGCCGGACGAGGCCGAGCGGTACGTCGGTGTGGTGGCGGGCTACGCCACCTGGTACGCGCGCCAGCCGGAGTTCACCCAGAGCAACCCGACCCGGTCCCCAGGGCCGGTCGGTGGGGTGGAGCCGAGCACGGGTACGCCGGCGACGCCGGTGCCGGACGCCTACCTGCCGGCGATCCTCGCCGCCGGGAAGGCTTGCCCGGCGGTGCCGTCGACGCGGGTCGCCGCCCAGCTGATGGCCGCGTCGGCGTTCAACCCGAACCTGTTCGGCTCGAACGGTGCGCAGGGCATCGCACAGTTTAACCCCGAGGTGTGGGCGCGGTACGCCCCGAACGCCGCCACCGCCTCACCGTGGGATCCGCACCAGGCGATCGGGGCGCTCGGTGCGGTGATGTGCCGGCTGGTCCGGGAAGTCGGCCAGGTGGGACAGGGCGACGCGTACCAGATGGCGCTCGCCGCGTTCCAGTGGGGACCGGAGGCGGTGCAGCGGGCCGGCGGTGTCCCGGACTCGCCGGCGGTGCGCAGGTTCATCGCGTTGACCGAGGCGTACACCACCAGTTACCAGGGCGACTCGCGGCTGCCGGGTCCGCGCCCGACCAAGCCGGCGGGTGCTCCGTCGCGTTCGCCCGCCGGGCCGGGTGGCACCGCGCCGACCCGGCCAGCGCAGGGTGGTCAGGCCACGGGCGGCACGGCCACCGGGGGACCGGCCCACACCGGTGGTCCGAAGACCGCCGCGCCGCCGCCCGCGACGACGCCGAAGCCGCACACCAGTACCGCGCCGGCGAACCCGGGGCCGCAGCCGGTGAGCGGCGCCGGTCCGATCATCGGGTACGGCAGCGGCCGGTGCATCGACGTGACCGACGGCGCGTACACGAGCAACCCGCAGTTGCAGATCTGGACGTGCAACGGCGGCCCGAACCAACGGTGGACGTTCTACAGCGACGGGACTGTCCGAGCGTTCGGCCGATGCATGACGGTGGCAGGCGGGTCGACCGCGGACGGCGCGCGGATTCTGTTGAGCGGCTGCAACGGCAGTTCCTCGCAGAAGTTCACGTTGAACAACGCGCACGACCTGGTGAACAAGCGTGCCGACAAGTGCGTCGACGCCACGGACATGCAGACCAGCAGCGGTACGCGGTTGCAGCTGTGGTCCTGCGGTGGCACCTCCAACCAGAAGTGGCACCGCTGAGTCGGGTCGCGGCACGAAAAGGGGGCGCAGTCGTTCGGCTGCGCCCCCTTTTCGCGCAGGTCACCGCTCGGCGACGACAGGACGCCCGGCGCCGTCCACGGGTGCGGCAGGGCGGGCGATCTCGGCGTCCAGAGTGGACGACGAAGCGGTTCATCTATGTAAACAGGCTCACTTTTGCGGCAAGAATTGATCATCTGTGGCGAGTCGGGCGTTAGTCTGCTCGAGCTCGTCAACTCCGGCGGCGCCGGCAGGGCGGGTTTGCCCATTTTGCCGGTACCTGCCGGCGCAGGAGAGGTCGTGAGGCGTTCCGGATGTCCCAGTTGCTGGACTTCGCCGTCGTCGGCATAGCCACCGGTACGACGTACGCGATCGTCGGTCTCGGAATCTGTCTCGTGTACCAGGTGACCGGGGTCATCAACTTCGCCCAGGGCGACTTCGTCATGGTCGGCGGGCTGACCTTCGCGGTCGCCGAGGAGTCCGGACTCGCGGCGTTGCCGGCGGCGGCGCTCGCGGTGGTCGCCACCACTGTCGTGGGTGGCCTGGTGCAGCTCGGGGTGATCGCCCCCGCCCGGCGGGCGACCCACGACCGGTTGGTCATCCTCACCATCGGCGCCTCGATCACCTTGCAGGGGGCGGCGCTGCTGGCGTTCGGCGCCGACCAGCACTTCGCCAGACCGTTCGGCGGGGAGGACCACGTCGCGTTGTTCGGGGCACGGATCTCCAGCCAGTACCTGTGGTGCGCGGCGGTCACCGGACTGGTCATGGTGGGGATGTGGCTCGTCCTGCGGCACACCGGTCTCGGCCGGGCGATGCGGGCGACCGCGCTTGACGTCGAGACCGTACGGCTGATGGGAGTCTCGCCGCAGCGGATGAGCCTGCTGGCCTTCGTGCTCGCCGCAGCGCTGGCCGCGATCGGCGGGATCGTGCTCAGCCCGCTGCAGCCGCCGGACGCCACCATCGGCGTCGCGCTGGGGCTCAAGGGATTCACCGCCGCAGTCCTCGGCGGGCTCGGCTCACCGGCCGGCGCCGTGGTCGGCGGACTCGCGGTCGGCCTCGTCGAGGCCGGGGTCACGGGGTACGTCAGCAGCGGCTACCGCGACCCGATCGTCTTCGGCATCCTCGTGCTGGTGCTGCTGGTCCGGCCGACCGGGCTGCTGCGGCGCGGGGCGGTGGTGCGGGTATGAGGTCGCTGCGCACCCGCGCGACCGGGTACGTCGTCTTCGTCGCGGTGCTGCTGACCGTGCCGGCGGTCTTCACCCGGGTGCCGTTCTTCACCATGTCGACGGCCGTCGTGATGGCGTTGTTCGCGCTCGGTGCGCTGGGTCTCGTGCCGCTCACCGGGCACGCCAACCAGATCTCCCTCGGGCAGGCCGCGTTCTACGGCATCGGCGGGTACACCTCGGCGATCCTCACCACCCGGCACCACGTCACGCCGGTGCTGGGGATCCTCGCCGGCGCCCTGATCGCCGGGGTGATCGCCTGGCTGATGGGGTTGGCGATCTTCCGCGTGCAGGGTCACTACTTCGCCCTCGCGACGCTCGGCATCGGCGTCGCGCTGACATTCACCGCCAACCAGCTTTCGTACACCGGCCGCAACGCGGGCATCGCCGACCTGCCGCCGTTGACGCTCTTCGGCCACCGGTTCACCACGGACCTGTCGACGTACTACCTGGTCGCGGCCGTGCTGCTGCTGGCTGTGGTACTCGTCGACGCGGTGCTGCGCTCGAGCCTGGGCAGGTCGCTGACGGCGGCCGGCGACAGCCCCGTCGCCGCGGCGGGCAGCGGTGTGGACATCGCCGGCCTGCGCCGTACGGCCTTCGTGCTCGCCGCCGTGCTCGCGGCCGTCGCCGGCGGTTTCTACGCGCACTGGTACCGCTATGTGGATCCGAACCTGATGTGGATCCTCAACTCGGTCCAGTTGCTGCTGATCGCCACCGTCGGCGGGCCGCGCAGCGTCTGGGGCGCGCCGCTCGGGGCGTTCACGGTGATCACCCTCGCCGAGGCGTCCAAGCTGTACGTACCCGTGCTGGTGCCGAACGCGAGCGGCAACTACGAACTGGTCGTGTACGGCGTCGCGTTGATCGTCGCGCTGCTGTTCCTGCCCACCGGAGTGGCCGGCGGGGCGTCCGCTCTGGCCCGCCGGGTCGCCGGGGCGCGTCGACGGGCCGGCGGCGCGCCGCCGGCGTCGCAGACCGAACCGGACGTCGGGCACGCGCCGACCGGTGGTGTCCGGTGAGCGCCATCCTGGAACTGCGGGGGCTCACCGTTCGCTTCGGTGGTGTGTCCGCCCTCGACGACGTGTCACTGCGGCACGACAGTGGAGGCGTCGTCGGGCTGATCGGCGCCAACGGCGCCGGCAAGACGACCCTGCTGAACGTGCTCTCCGGCGTGGTGTCACCCACCCGGGGCGGGGTCCTGCTGGACGGGCGTGAGCTGACCGGCAGGCCGGCGTACCGGATCGCCCGGGCGGGCGTCGCGCGCACCTACCAGAACCTGCAGGTCTTCCACTCGCTGAGCGTGCTGGACAACGTGCTCGTGCCGCGACTTGCGAGCCAGCGTTGGATCGGCCCGGCCGCGATGCTCGGGCTGCCGATGGCGCGGCGCGAGGAGCGCCGCCACCGCGAGTACGCGGCCGACCTGCTCGCCGAGGTGGGCCTGGCCGGCCGGGAGACGCAGCCCGCCGGCAGCCTGCCGTACGGGCTCCAACGGCGGCTGGAGATCGCCCGGGCGCTCGCCGGTGGGCCGCGGCTGCTGCTGCTCGACGAGCCCCTCGCCGGGCTCGCGCGGGGCGAGGGCGCGGACCTGGTGGAGCTGGTGTCGTCCCTGGCCGGGCGCGGGATCACCGTGCTGCTGGTCGAGCACGACGTCGCCAGTGTGTTGCAGGTCAGCGATCGGCTGGTGGTGCTCGACCACGGGACGCTGCTCGCCGACGGGGATCCGTCCACCGTCGTGGACGACCCGGCGGTGCGCGCCGCCTACCTGGGGGAGGAGGTCGAGCATCGTGACTGAGCGGGTGGAAGACGCCAGCTCGCCGGCCGGCGACGCTCCGCTGTTGGAGGTCACCGGCCTGGCGGCCGGATACGGCGGGATCGAGGTGCTGCACGGCGTCGACCTGGCGGTGCGGGCGGCGACCGCGACGACCCTGATCGGCAGCAACGGGGCGGGAAAGACCACGCTGCTGAAGACGATGGTCGGACTGGTCCGGCCGTCCCGCGGCCGGGTGCGGCTGCGCGGCGAGGACATCACCGACTGGTCCGTCCAGCGGCGCACCCGCGCCGGTCTGGTGCTCGTGCCCGAGGGACGGCGGGTCTTCGCCGCGCTCTCCGTCCACGAGAACCTGCTCCTCGGCGCGTACGGCCGCCGGCGCTCCGCCGTGGCCGCGAGCGCGGACGAGGTGTACGGCCGGTTCCCTCGCCTGGCGGAGCGGCGTCGCCAGCCGGCGGGGACGCTCTCCGGTGGTGAGCAGCAGATGCTGGCGATCGGGCGCGCACTCATGGCCGCACCGACGGTGATGCTGCTGGACGAGCCGTCGCTCGGGCTGGCTCCGAAGGCGGTCGCCGAAGTGACGGGCATCCTCACCGCGCTCGCCGGCGCCGGCACCACCCTGGTGCTGGTCGAGCAGAACGCCTCGGTGGCGTTCCGCGTGGCGAGCGCGGGCTATCTGCTGGACCGCGGTCGGATCAGCCTGGCGGGCGAGGTCGCCCGGCTACGCGCCGACCCGCAGGTTCGGGCCGCATACCTCGGGTTGGGGACCGCCGAGCGGCGCTGACCCGGTGTCAAAGAGATCCAATAGGGGGGATCGATGCGTTTACGTGCTGTCCTGTCGCTGTCCGTGGCGACGGCGCTGGCTGTGGTGGTGAGCGGCTGCGCCGCCGACGAGCAGGCTCAGGACGAGAGCAAGGGGGACATCGTCATCGGGGCGAACCTCGAGTTGTCCGGCCCGACGGCGTCCATCGGTACGACGTACAAGAAGGCGCTCGACCTCAAGGTCAAGCAGCTCAACGACAGCGACGCCGCGGGGGGACGGAAGATCCGGCTGGTCGTACGCGACAACCGCACCGACAACAACACGTCGGTGGCGAACGTCAACCACTTCATCAAGAACGAGAACGTGACGGCGGTCATCTCGGGCGGGTGCAGCGCCTGCATCGTCCCTGCGATCCCGACGATCACGGAGAACAAGGTGCCGACGATCGCGCTCGCTTCGGCCAGTGCCATCACCAGTCCGGTCGCCGAGCGCCGCTACGTTTTCAAGATCTCACCGAACCCGGCCGAGGACGCGCAGGTGATCGGCGCCGAGTTGAAGCGGAAGAACCTCGGCACGGTCGGCCTGCTGTACGTCAACAACGTCTATGGTCAGGACGGTGAGAAGGCCGTGACGCAGGAGGCCGCCAAGGTCGGTGTCAAGGTCGTCCACGAGGAGCAGTTCGGCCAGGCCGACACCAACATGACCATCCAGGTCTCCAAGATCGTCGCGGCGAAGCCGGCCGCGGTCGTGATCTGGGCGGTCATGCCCGCCGCGGGGCTCATCGTCAAGGCGCTGCGCGACGCCGGCTACCCAGGCGCCGTGTACCTGGACGCCGGCGCCGGCGCCGAGTTGTTCGTGAAGGGCACCGGTGACGCCGCCGAGGGCACGAACATGGTCTTCCCGAAGGTGCTGGCGGTCAACGAGATCGATGCCTCCACGCCGCAGGGTGCCGCGCAGAAGCAGTGGGTCACCGCCTATCAGTCCGCCAACGGGCCGTACTCCGGTTTCGCATCGTTCGCCGCCGACGCGCTGCAGACCATCGTGGACGCGGTGCAGAAGGCCGACAGCACCGACCGGGAGAAGGTGCGGGACAACATCGAGGCCGCACAGTTCGACGGCGTGAGCGGGCCGCTGCACTTCACGGCCGAGAATCACTCCGGTCTGACCCCGGAGGCGCTCGGCATCCTCGTTGTCCGGCAGGGTGACTGGCACCTCGCCGGCTGACCTGGATTCGGGGAGTGGCGCGTCCGGCCGCGGTGCGAGCGGCCGGACGCGCACTCGTGCCACAGTACGTCACACCGTCCCTCATCTTCGCGGACGTCGGTCGGGTCACCGGGTACGGGTCCGCGCGCGAACGCTGTCAGCTTCCCGGTGCGGTGGGTAAGCCCGTTGACGGAGTGAGTACTCACTCCGTATGGTTCGGGTATGACGAACACGCCTGCCCGGCGACGCGCGCCGGGAATGAGTCCCGAACAACGACGAGAAGCCGTGGTACGGGCGGCGCTGCCGCTCGTCGCGGAGCACGGTGCGAGCGTCACCACGGCCCAGGTGGCCCGCATGGCCGGCATCGGCGAGGCCACGATCTTCCGGGTTTTCACCGACAAGGACGAGTTGCTCGACGCCGTGATCGCCGCGGCGCTCGATCCGGCGACCGTGCTGGGTGAACTCCGCTCGATCCCACTCGACCAGCCGCTGGTGGACCGGCTGGTCGAGGCCGCCGACGCTCTGGAGGCCCATCTCGGACGGATGGGCACGGTGCTCGGCGCCCTGCACGCGTCCGGCCATGGTCGGACGCGGCGGCGAGGCGAAGCGCCGCGCGAGCGGTCGGCCGGGCGGGACGCGAGCCAGGCGGAGACCAGAGAAGCCGTTGCCGCCCTGCTGGAGCCGGAGCGGGAGACGCTGCGCCTGCCGGTCGAGCAGTTGACCGAGGTGTTCCTCACGTTCGTGGGCGGCCGCGGCCGGTTCTCGGGCGGCGGCGCCCCGGAGCTGTCCAACCGGGGAATGGTGGAACTCTTCCTGCACGGTGCCCTCCGCGCGGCGGGATGACCGGACGATCCAGGCGGGTGGCCACCCCGGAATCAGGAGTCCCGCAGCGGCGCGGCGGTGAGCCGGGCCGGGTGAACTCCCCGGGTCGTTGCGGAGGGCAACGATTCGACCGGTAGCGTCTTGCGGCGGAACCACGGTTACATCTGAGGAGGCTGCGGTGCAGACGACGACGGTCGACGTCAAGACCAGCGACGGGGTGGCGGACGCCTACCTCGTACGCCCGGACGGTGAGGGTCCCTTCCCGGCCGTGCTGGTCTTCATGGACGCGTTCGGGCTGCGGCCCCGGATGGTCGAGATGGCCGAGACCATCGCCGCCCGCGGGTACGTGGTTCTGATGCCGAACCTCTTCTACCGGGCCGGCCGGTCGCCGCTGTTCGACCTGTCGAGGCTCGACGACGCGGAGCAGCGGGGCAAGATCTTCGAGAAGATCGGTCCGTACATGGCCGCGCTGACCCCGGAGGTCGTCACCCGCGACGCCGGCGCGTACCTGGACTTCCTGGCCGCACACGACGACGTCGCGGCCGGGCCGGTCGCCATCGTGGGCTACTGCATGGGCGGCATGAACGCGCTGCGGGCCATCGAGGCGTACCCGGATCGGATCGCCGCGCTGGGCAGCTTCCACGCTGGCCGGGTGGTCACCGACGCCGCCGACAGCCCGCACCTCGGGGTCGGCTCGGTGACCGGCGAGCTCTACTTCGCGCACGCCGACCAGGACCACTCGATGACCGCCGACCAGATCGCCACCCTGGAGCGGACCCTCGACGCCGCCGGCGTCCGGTACCGCTCCGAGGTGTACGAGGGCGCGACCCACGGGTTCACCATGTCCGACACCGCCGCCTACGACGAGGCCGCCGAGAAGCGGCACTGGGCCGCCATGTTCGACCTGCTCGACCGCACGATCAGCCGCTGAGTCACGAAGCGTGTGCCGGGCCCGACCGATCGGGCCCGGCACAGCTGCTCGTCCTCACCTCCGCAGGCGGTCCCGGTTTCCGCGCCGAGCGCATCACCCTCCGGCCACTGGCGGCTGATGCGCTGGTCGTCCCCATCGGACAGGATGACGGGGACGACCAGCGTCGTGCTGCGCGACGACCACGGCCCGCCGAACGTCCCGCAGGCTACCCGTGAGAGGAGACCCGTGCCGTCCACCCTGCTCTCCCGGCGCGATCTGCGGTTCCTGCTCTACGACTGGCTGGACGTGACGCGGCTGACCGTCCGCCCCCGCTACGCCGAGCACTCCCGGGAAACCTTCGACGCCGTGCTGGAACTGGCCGAGCGGGTGGCCACCGAACACTTCGCCCCGCACAACCGGGCGGCCGACCTCGACGAGCCCACGTTCGACGGCCGGCAGGTACGGCTGATCCCCGAGATCAAGGCAGCGCTGGACGTCTTCGCGGAGACCGGCCTGCTGGCGTCCACGTTGGACGAGTCCGTCGGCGGCATGCAACTGCCGCACACCGTGGCCGCCGCCTGCTTCGCCTGGTTCCAGGCCGCGAACGTGGCCACCTCGGCGTACCCGATGCTCACCCTCGGCAACACCAACCTGCTGCTCGCCCACGGCAGCCCGGAGCAGATCGACACCTGGGCGCGCCCGATGATCGAGGGACGCTTCTTCGGCACCATGTGCCTCTCCGAGCCGCACGCCGGCAGCTCGCTGGCGGACATCACCACCCGGGCCGAGCCGCAGGCCGACGGCACCCACCGGCTGTACGGCACCAAGATGTGGATCTCCGGAGGGGAGCACGAGCTGGGCGAGAACATCGTCCACCTGGTACTGGCCCGACGTCCCGACGGCCCGCCCGGGGTGAAGGGGATCTCACTGTTCATCGTGCCGAAGCTGCTCCCCGGCCCGGACGGCGAGCCCGGCGAGCGCAACGACGTCGCGCTGGTCGGACTGAACCACAAGATGGGTTACCGGGGCACGACCAACACCCTGCTCAGCTTCGGCGACGGCGCGCACCACCCGGCGGGCCGGGCGGGCGCCGTCGGCTACCTGGTGGGCGAGCCGCACCAGGGGCTGGCGCAGATGTTCCACATGATGAACGAGGCCCGGATCGGGGTGGGCGCCGGCGCCACCGCCCTCGGCTACACCGGCTACCTGAAGTCTCTGGAGTACGCCCGGCAACGCCCGCAGGGCCGGCCTCTGGCCGACAAGGACCCGACGACACCACAGGTGCCCATCGCCGCCCACCCCGACGTGAAACGGATGCTGCTCGCGCAGAAGAGCTACGTGGAGGGCGCACTGGCGCTGGTGCTCTACAGCGGGCGGCTGCTCGACGAGGAGAAGAGCGCCCCGGAGCCGGCCGACCGGGCCCGCGCCCACCTGCTGCTCGACACGCTCACCCCGATCGTGAAGAGCTGGCCGTCGCAGTGGTGTCTCGCCGCCAACGACCTGGCCATCCAGGTGCACGGCGGCGCCGGCTACACCCGCGACCACGACGTCGAGCAGCACTGGCGCGACAACCGGCTCAACCCGATCCACGAGGGCACCCACGGCATCCAGGCGCTGGACCTGCTGGGCCGCAAGGTCACCCGGCGTGACGGGGCGGGCCTGGCCGCGCTGGTCGAGACGATCGGCGCGACCGTTGACCGGGCCCGGAAGATCGGCGGCGAGACCACCGAGCTGGCCGAGCAGCTCGCCTCGGCGGTGCGGCGGCTCACCGACGTGACCCGCCGGCTCCGGAGCGCCGGTGACCCGCAGCTCGCGCTCGCCAACGCCAGCGTCTACCTGGAGGCGGCAGGTCACGTGGTGATCGCCTGGATGTGGCTGGAGCAGCTGCTCGTCGTGGAGGCGGCCGGCGCCGCCGCGCCGGACGCCGACCTGTACGCCGGCAAGCGGCACGCCGCGCACTGGTTCTTCCGGTACGAGCTGCCCCGCACCGGTCCGCAGTTCGACCTGCTGGCCGGTCTGGACCGGACCACCCTGGAGATGCGCGACGCCTGGTTCTGACCGACGCCCACCCTGCCCGGGCAGGGCAGGCCGTGCGCGGTCAGGCCCTGCGCGGCCAGGCCGTGCGCGGTCAGGCCCTGCGCGGTCAGGCCCTGTGCCGGGCGACGTAGACCGTGTTGCTGGACTCACCGCCGGTCAGCGGATTCGGAAACGGCACGACGTGCGCCTGCGCGGTGGCGAAGACCTCGGTGAGGGCCTCCTCGAACGCCGGGTCGGGCGGATCGTCCGACCAGAGTGCGAACACCCCGCCGGGGTGCAGGCGAGCGGCGAGCCGCCGCAGCCCGGCCGGCGTGTAGAACGCGGCGTTGCGCGGGTGCAGCACGTGCCGCGGAGAATGGTCGATGTCCAGCAGTACGGCGTGGAAGCGGCGTTCCGGCCGGTCCGGGTCGAACCCGTCGCCCTCGACGGCCGCGAAGAAATCGTCCCGTACGAGACGGGTCCTCGGGTCGTCGGCCAGGCCGGCGGCGAACGGCAGCAGACCCCGCCGGTGCCAGTCGATGACGTCCTCGATCGCCTCCACGACGATCAGCGACCGCACCCGGTCGTCGGCGAGCGCGGTGCGCGCGGTGTAGCCGAGACCGAGACCACCGACGACCACCTCCAACTCGCCGCCGACCAGCGGGGCCAGGCCGAGCCGGGCCAGCTCGATCTCCGCGACGGGGAAGAGGCTGGACATCAGGAACTCGTCGTCGAGCTTGACCTCGTACACCTCGACCTGAAGTGCCGGGTCGCGGCGCCGGCGCAGGCTGATCAGGCCGATCGGCGTTTCCCGCCAGGCCAGTTCCTCGAAGCGCGCGCCCACACAGTCCTCTTCTCGCCGGTTCAGTGCCGGATGCTACCCGGGTTCGCGGTCAACCCGGCCTGAGCGCGCACGCCACCACCACTGCCGTCATCGCGATCACGACCGGGCCGACCGGGCGGCGCAGCGCAGGCCGCCGGCGCAGCAGGACCAGCAGCGTGCCGGCCGCCGTGCGAGGGATTCACGGCGGCGACTGTACGGCGCACCACCACCGAGGTGGCGGCGGACGTTACCGAAGGTTCACGGAAGATCGACGCAGCGCATATCCTGTGCCCCGAGCGAGCACGGGAAGGGACGTCATGCCGTCGCGGCAGGACCAGCTGCACTCGTACCAGTTCACCGTCCAGCGGGCCGTCGCCGCGCTGGTCATGCGGGAGACCGATCCGGCGCAGTCGCCGTTCCGGCGGCTCGCCGGGGCCGCGCTGGCCAGCGTGCTGGTCGCCGCGATCGGGCTGGGCGGCTTCGCGCTGTACGGGCTCTTCGCGGGCGGCGGGAGCAACTGGCGGGACACCGGCGCGGTCATCGTGGAGAAGGAGTCCGGCGCCCGGTACGTCTACCGGGACGAGAAGCTGCACCCCGTGCTCAACTACGCCTCGGCGTTGCTGATCGTCGGCGCCGAGGAGCCGAGGACGGTGCTGGTGTCCCGCCGGTCCATCGAGGGTGTGCCGCGCGGCCTGCCACTGGGCATCGCCGACGCTCCGGATTCGCTGCCCGCGCCGGCCCGGCTCGCGAACGACCCGTGGACGGTCTGCTCGGCAACGCCCACCGACGTCGGCCGCGCCGTCCCGCGCTCGGTGCTGCTGATCGGCGAGGACGCGCGCGGTGGCCGGCAGCTCGGCGACGAGGCGCTGCTGGCGCGGGATCCCGACGGCGGGTTGCACCTGGTGTGGCATGCGCGCCGCTACCTGGTCCGCGACTCCGCCCGGGTGCTCGCCGCGCTGGCCACCACCCGGGCGCGGGCCGTGCCGGTGGCGGCCGCCCTGCTCAACACGTTGCCGGCCGGGGCCGATCTCGCGCCGCCGACGCTGCCCGGCCTGGGTCAGCGGTCCACCCGGGTACCGGACGCAGAGATCGGCGACGTCTACCTGGTGCGGAACTCCGGTGGGGGCCGGCAGTACGCGGTAGCCGTCCGCGACGGGCTGGCCGGGATCACCGAGTTGCAGGCGAGCCTGCTGCTGGCCCGCACCGGTCAGGGCGAGGCGGAAGCAATGACCCTCGGCCGTTTCGCCGAGCTGCCCGAGGTGGCCGACCTGGCCCCGTCCGGCTCGGCCGCCCCGCCCCCGGCGCCACCACGGCTGGCCGCCGTCGACGGTGGCGGAGTGTGTGCCACGGTGCGTGACGACGCCGGGGTGGCGGAGCTGCGGGTGGGCGTACGCCCGCCGGATGCCGCCGCCGCGCCTCGCTCGGGCGCGACGGGCGGAGCGGTCCACGCCGACCAGGTCGTCGTGCGGCCTGGCCGGGGCGCCGTCGTCGAGGCGGTCGCGGCGCCCGGTGCCACCGGCGGGGCGGTGTCGATCGTGACCGACCTGGGCCGGCGGCACGTGGTGGCCGACCGCGAGGTGCTGGCCATGCTCGGCTACCGCGACGTGCGCCCCACCCGGCTGCCAGCCGGCGTGGTGAGTCTGGTGACCGCGGGGGCCACGCTCGATCCGGCGGCGGCGCGGGCCGTCGCCGCGCCGAGCTGACCGGTCGCGCGCCGTCCGGCCCGACCCGACAAGCCGCGCGGCCCGGCCGGGCTCAACAGGCCGGCGGCGCTGGGCTCGACTCGACGGGCCGGGCGGTGTGGCCGGACTCATCGGGCCGGGCGGCATGTGGCCCGACTCGACGGGCCGGCGGCGCTGGGCCCGGCCGGTGACGGCGAGTGGCCCGCAGCGTGGCGAACATCCGGTCCACCTCGTGCTGGCCTGCTTTTCGGTCGGCAGGCCGGTGCCCGGGTCAGTCGGCAGGGCGGCGCAGCAGGGTGACGGCGAAATCCGCGTCGTCACGCCAGCGGCGCAGGTCCCAGGTTGCGAAGCGGTGTTCCAGCCGCAGGCCGGCGGCGACCGCGTCGGCGTCGAAGTCGTTCAGCGGGTAGCCGCGGTCGGTGCCGAAACCGACCGCCAGCACGCCGTCGGGACGTAGGTGTGCGGCGAGGCGACGCAGCACCTCCTGCTCGGTGCCCGGCGCGACGAAGGTGAGCACGTTCCCGACCAGCACCGCCGCGTCGAAGGGCTCGGCCTCGCCGACCGCGGGCAGGTCCAGCTCGGCCAGGTCACCGACCAGCCAACGCGGGCCGGGATGATCGGCCCGGGCGGCCTCGACCAGCGCCGGATCGGCGTCCACCCCGATCACCGTGTGACCCCGGGCGGCCAGCGCGGCGCCCACCCGGCCGGTGCCCGATCCGGCGTCGAGGATCCGGGAACCGGGCGGCACCAGCGCGTCCACCAGACGAGCCTCGCCGGTCAGGTCCGCCCCCTCGGCCGCGAGTCGGCGGAACCGTTCGATATACCACTGCGAGTGCTCGGGCCCGGTGTCGGTCTCCCAACGCGTCGCGTTTCCCATGGCCCCCACCGTAACCAGCCCCATCCGCGCCCCCTCACGCAGTCTGGGCCCTCTTTCACGGAAAGAGTGGCCATTCCACGAGGAATGGCCACTCTTTCCGTGAAAGTGCGTGGGGCCTGGGGGTCAGGCCTTTTCGGCGCCGGTGGTCAGGCCTTCGGTCAGGAGACGTTCGGTGGCGAAGAAGAGGAGCACGATGGGCAGCGTGAGGACCACCGAGCCGGCCATCAGCACCGTCTTCGGCACCTCCACCCCGTCGGCCAGTTGCGCGAGTCCCAGCGACACCGTCCACCGGTGTGGTTTGTCGACGAGGAAGAGCAGCGCGAACAGGAACTCGTTCCAGGCGATCATGAAGTCGTAGAGGGCGACCGCCATGATCGATGGGGCGGCCAGGGGCAGGCTGATCCGGCGGATGATGCCGAGCCGGCCGGCGCCGTCGATCGCGGCGGACTCCTCGAGGCTGACCGGGATGGTCTCGAAGTAGTTCTTGAGCATGTACACCGAGACGGGCAGGGTCTGCGAGATGTAGACCAGCACCAGTCCGACCAGCGAGCCGCGCAGCCCCGCCCGGGTGAAGACCACGAACAGTGGGATGGCGATCACGATGGACGGGAAGAGGTAGACCGCCAGGAAGAGGAAGTCGACCTGGCGGCGGCCGAAGAAACGCAGCCGGGACACCGCGTACGCGCCGGGGATCGCCACGACCAGGGTGAGCAGGGTCGCGGCGACGGCGACGAGGCCGCTGTTGCCGATGAAGGCGAGGAATCCCTGGCCGCCGTCCTCGGTGGCCTTGAGCACCTCGGCGTACGTGCTGACGGTCAGCTCGCCGAGGCCGACCACCAGCGCGCCGGGGTCGAGCAGGAGCCGCTCGATCGGGCGTACCGAGAGCACCAGCATGTAGTAGAAGGGGAAGACGGTGATCAGCAGGAACGCGGCGATGACCAGCCGGCGCAGCCAGCGCAGCCAGCGCAGCCCCACCGTCTCGACCCGGTCGCGGTCCATCAGTCCACCCTCCGGGCGAAGAAGCGCAGGTAGATCAGGACGAACACGACGAGTACCACTGCCAGCACCACCGCTTGCGCCGCGGCCGCGCCGATGTCGGTACGCGCGGTGAGGAACTCGTAGACCCGGATGCTGACGACCTCGGTGCCGGCGGCGCCTCCGGTCAGCAGGTAGACGTCGTCGAACTTGTTGAACGTCATGATGAACCGCAGCACGCCGAGCAGCGCGATCACCGGCATCAGCTGGGGGAGCAGGATGTGCCGGAAGCGCTGCGTGGGGGTGGCTCCGTCGACCCGGGAGGCCTCCTCCAACTCGCCCGGCACCGCTTGTAGGCGGGCCAGCAGGAAGAGGAAGGCGAACGGGAAGTAGCGCCACGCTTCGAACGCGATCACGGTGGCCAGCGCGGTGGACTCCTGGGACAGGAACGGCACGGCCGTGTCCCAGCCGAGCAGCCGCTGACCCCAGTGGTTGACGATGCCGAGCTGCGGGTCGAGCATCACCTGCCAGACGAAGGTCATGGCGACCACCGGCGCCACGTACGGCAGCAGCATCGAAGCCCGTACCAGGGTGCGGCCCCGGAACGGGCGGCGGACGACCAGCGCCGCGACCAGGCCGAGCGCGATCGACCCGGCGGTGCTGCCGACGCTGTAGAGCAGAGTGGTGAGCAGCGTGTCTGCGAAGCCCGGGGTGTGCAGCACCCGTTCGATGTTGTCCAGGGTGAACTCGCCGAAGAGGCCGGTGCGGCGCAGCGTGGCGAGCCGGACCCGCTGGAAGGCGAGCACCACGGTCCAGACGATGGGGATGCCGATCACGGCGAGCACGACGAGCACTGTCGGCGCGACCAGCGCGAGTCCGGCTCGGGACTCGCGTCTGCGCAGGGTCAACGGGCGGTGCGGTCGCCGGCCGGCGGGCTGCTCCCGGGTGGGGGAGCGGCCCGTGCCGGGCGCGGTGGTGGTCAATTGACGCCCGCCTTGATCGCCTCCACGTCCTTCTTCGCGCGGCCCGCGGCCGCGGCGGCGTCGGACTTGCCGGCGATCACGTCGTTGAGCGCCTTCGGCACCGGCAGTTCACCGAGGATCGCACCGACGAGCTTGCCCTGCCCCTGGGTCAGGCCCCAGCGTTGGAACGTGTCCGGGCTGGCGCGCAGGGCGTCGAGGACCTCGTCGCCGTACACGTCGGCGAGCGGCTTCTTGACGTCCACCCCGGCCTGGCTGGAGTTCCAGGCGGTGAGGAACTTCTCCGGTTCGTCGGCGGTGCCCTTGCGTACCGGGAACCGGCCCTCCGGGGACATGCCGAACCAGCGCGGGTAGGCATCGCCGAGCAGGTACTCGACGAAGTTCTTCGCCGGGTCGGCGGCGGCGCCGTCCAGCACCGTCCAGGAGCTGATCTCGCCGTACTGGGCCGGCGCGCTGTTCGGGCCCTTGATCGCGGTGACGAACCCGCTGTTCTTGGCCAGGAAGGCGGGGTCGGCCGCGCACTGCGGGCAGGTCGGTCTGGCATCGTCACGGAGCCCGGCCAGTTCGTCGAGGATGAACGGCGACCAGATCAGCATGGCCGCCTTGCCGGCGAAGTACGTGGCCCGGGTGGTGTCCACGTCCTGCGCGCCCTTGATCGAGTGGTCGCGCAGCAGGTCGCCGTAGAACCGGAACGCCTCGACGCACTGCGGCGAGTCGAGCGTCACGGCGCCGGAGCCGTCGGTGAGCTGGCAGCCGTTGGCGAGCGCCAGATGTTCGAACGTCTGCTGGGTGAAGACGTCGCCGGGCGCGGTCGCCGCGGTGATGCCGGCGATTCCGCCGGTGTTCAGCCGGGCCGCCGCGGCGGCGATCCGCGCGTACGTGTCGGGCGCGGGGAGCCCGGCCGCGTCGAAGAGATCCTTGCGGTAGACGAGCAGCTGACCCCAGCCGTCGCTGGGGACAGCGAGCTGACGACCGTCGTCGGCGGTCAACTCCAGGGCCCGGGGGGAGAATGTCTGCCGGCCGAGCGCCTGCACGATCTCGCCGTTGGCGTCGGGGTGCAGCAGCTCGTTGCCGGCGAGGGTGCGGATGCCGGCCAGTGAGACGGAGCCGACCACGTCGGGCAGTTCCCCGGCGGCGGCGCCGGACGCGATGAGCGATGGGAACTGGTCCTCGTTGACGGTGACCAGCTCGACCTGGATCCCGGTCCGCGCGGTGAAGTCGGCGATGATCGCCCTGGTGGCGGTGACCCGGTCGGCGACGTCCTCCAGGCTCCACACGGTGATCTTCTTGTCGTTGCTGTCGGGCTCGTCGTCGCCGCAGGCCAGCAGGGTGGACCCGGCCAGTGCCAGGACCAGGGTGGCGGTGAGCGTCCGCATCGGAGTGAATGACATCGGCGGCACTCCTCTCGAAGGGTACATCGCGGATTCAACCCCTTCGATTGATCAATTACAAGACATATGCCGATTTTTTGTTTTACGATGGAGCTCGGCGCTACCGGGATGTGACTCATGGTCAATTGGGTTGTCTCTCTCGCCGGGCCCCGACGGATCAGCCTGGAGCCCTGCCCCGTGGACCCACTCGGTCCGGGCGAGGTCCGCGTCCGCACCCGCTACTCCGGCATCTCCGCCGGCACCGAGCTCACCCTCTACCGCGGCAGCAACCCCCGGCTGAGCAAGGACTGGGACGACATCTCCCGGATGTTCGTGCCCCGCCAGACCCCCGTGCCCTATCCGCTGGTCGGCTTCGGCTACGAGGAGGTCGGCGAGATAGTCGAGGTGTCGCCCGAGGTGACCGACCGGCACCCGGGGCAGACCGTCTGGGGCATCTGGGGGCACCGGGCCGAGGCGGTGGTGGCCGCCGACACCGTCCAGCCCCTGGCACCCGGTCTCGATCCGCTCGCCGCCGTCTTCGCCCGACCCGGCGCCATCGCGCTCACCGCGGTGCTCGCCGGCGACCTGCACCTCGGGGACTGGATCGGGGTCTTCGGGCAGGGCGTGATCGGGCTGCTCGCCACCCGCCTCGCGGTGCTCTCCGGGGCGCGCGTCGTGGCCGTGGACCGGGTCGCCGCCCGACTCGTGCACGCCGGTCGATACGGCGCCCGGGCGACCGTCGACGCGGGCGTCGAATCGGCCGCGGACGTGCTGCGTGGCGCCACCGGTGGCCGGGGCGCCGACGTCTGCCTCGAGCTGTCCGGGGCGTACCCGGCACTGCACGAGGCGATACGGGCCACCACCCACGCCGGTCGCGTCGTGGCCGCCGGCTTCTACCAGGGGCAGGCCGCCGGCCTCGGCCTCGGCGAGGAGTTCCACCACAACCGGATCCAGTTGGTGGCGGCCCAGGTCTCCGGGCCGACACCGGCGCCCGGCCTTTCCGGCCGGTGGACCGGGACCCGGGTCGCCCAGACCTTCATGGAGCTGGTGGCCGAGGGAAACGTGGACCCGCTGCCGCTGGTGAGTCACGTCGTCGACGCCGGCGCGGTGGCCGATGCGCTGGCGTTGCTCGATCGCGCTGACGGTGACGTCCTCCAAGTGGTGCTGAGGTTCGCATGACCATCCACATCGCCTGCCAGGAGCAGCTCCTGCCGGGCACCGACCTGATCCAGAAGTACGCGTTGGCCACCTCGCTCGGCTACGACGGGGTCGAGCTGCGTGGGCGTGGCGACCTGGCGTTCGCTCGCCGGCTGCCCGAACTTCGCCGGGCCCGCGCCGCCGGCGTGGTGATGCCCACCGTCTGCGTCGAGATGGACCACTTCATCGGCGACTTCGACCCGGCACGTTCCGCCGACGCCGTACGGAACCTGCGTTCCCAGCTCTCGGTGATCGCCGAGCTGGGCGGGACCGGCGTCATGACCCCCGCGGCGTGGGGGATGTTCTCCCGGCGGCTGCCGCCGTTCGAGCCGCCCCGACCGCCGGCCGGCGACCGGCAGGTGCTGGTGGACGCCCTCGCCGCCCTCGGTGAGCACGCCCGCGCCGAAGGGGTCACTCTCTTCCTGGAGCCGCTCAACCGGTACGAGGACCACATGGTCAACCGGCTCGACGAGGCGGTCGCGCTCTGCGCCGCGGTCGGGTTGCCCTCGGTGCGGGTGGTCGCCGACACCTTCCACATGAACATCGAGGAGGACGACGTGCACCGGGCGTTGCGCTCCGCCGCGCCGTACCTCGGGCACGTCCAGGTCAGCGACTCCAACCGGTACCAGCCGGGCGCGGGCCATCTCGACTGGCCGGCGCTGGTGCGTACCCTGCTCGAGATCGGCTACCGGGGATGGCTGGCCCTGGAGTGCCGGCTCCGCGGCGACCCGGTGCGGGCGTTGCAGCAGGCCGCCACGGTGCTGCGGCACGCCGAACCCCGCCAGGCGGCGGCGTGAGCGCCGGCGGCCCGTCCGGCGGCTCGCTCGACGAGGTGGCGAGCGGGCCGGCTGACGGCGGGGCCGTCGACGGGCCGGGTGGCGACGCCGAACGGCTGCGCCGGCTCGCCGTGGCCACCCTCGAGGCCAACTGGGAGCACGACCACACCGTGCCGTCGCGCACCCTTTACCCCCACCAGTGGAGCTGGGATTCGGCGTTCATGGCGATCGGGTGGGCACACCTCCGCCCCGAGTACGCCTGGCGGGAGCTGGAGAGCCTGTTCCGGGCCCAGTGGGGCGACGGGCGGGTGCCGCACATCGTGTTCAACCCCCGCCTGCCGGTCGGGGCGTACTTTCCCGGGCCCGAGTTCTGGGCGTCGGCGCGGGCCGAGGCGGCGCCGGCCGCCGCCACCTCCGGCCTGGTCCAGCCGCCGGTGCACGCGCTCGCGGCCTGGCTCGCGTACCGGCGGGCCCCCTCAGACCCGGCTCGCGCGGCGTTGCGCCGGCTCTATCCCCGGTTGGTGGCCCAGCAGCGCTACCTGGCCACCCGGCGGGACGTGGGCGGCGCGGGGCTGGCCTGTGTGCTGCACCCGTGGGAGTCCGGGCTGGACAACAGCCCCGCCTGGGACGCCCCGATGGCGGTGGTCGCGGCCGACGAGGCGGTGATGCGGGCGTACCACCGGCACGACACCGCCCGCGCGCCGGCCGCGCACCGCCCCACCGACCTGGACTACGCGCGGTACGTGGCGATCGTCGCCTCGTACCGGGACGGCGGCTACCGGGACGCGGAGCTGGCCCGGCGGCATCCGTTCCTGGTCGAGTGCCCGCTGTTCAACGCGGCGGCGGGGGCGGCCGAGCACGCGCTGGCCGCGATCGCGCCACTTGTCGACGCCGACCCGGGGCCGCACCGGGACCGCGCGGCAGGGATCACCGAGGCGCTGGTACGCCGGCTGTACGACCCGGCCACCGGGACGTTCCAACCTCGGGATCTGCGGACCGGACGACTGATACCGGCGCGGACGGTGCTGGGTCTGGCGCCGTTGATCCTGCCGGACCTGCCGGCCTCGCACGTCGCGGCGATCGTCGCCGAGGCGTGTTCGGCGCGTTTCGGGGTGGCGCGGCGGATGTCGCGGCCGCTGCCCAGCTACGACCGGACCGCGCCGGACTTCGAGCCGCTGCGCTACTGGCGCGGTCCGAGCTGGATGAACATCAACTGGCTGGTCCGCCGTGGCCTGCTCGGCCACGGGCGGGCCGACCTGGCCACCGGACTGGGGCGGTCCATGGCCGAGTTGGTGGCGACGGCGGGCTGCCACGAGTACTTCCACCCGGACACGGGGGCGGGGCTCGGCTCGCCCGCGTTCGGCTGGACCGCCGCGCTCCTGCTCGACCTGCTCGCCGAGGAACGCGAGCCGGCTCCCGCGATTTGAACGGCAGGCCGCGGGTCGCCGCGGTCCGGCCGGTGCACCGGGTGGGCGCGGGCCCCCAGCGCACGCGCCCACCCGGTGGCTCCTGTCGCGGGCCGACGGCCCGGACGACGACCGGTGTACGCGATGGAGCATCGACCAGATGGCCGCTGTCGATGGTCGAACCGGCGCGGCGGACTTGCGTCGTGTCGTAGTTCCGCCATCCCGGCAGTCGTCGGGAACCGGCGCGGGCGGGTGTCTATGATGTGCGCCGAGGCGAGGGGGCGTCATGACCGAGATCGACAAGGTCGCCTGGATCCTGCTGATGGACGGGCGGATCCTCAGCACCCGCTCGCAGGGCCGGGACGTCTGGTACCTGCCCGGCGGTAAGCGGGAGCCGGGCGAGAGCGACCGGGACACTCTGCGTCGCGAGATCGCCGAGGAGCTCAGCGTCGAGGTGGACGTGGCGAGCGCGGTGCACGTCGGGACGTTCACCGCGCAGGCGCACGGTCACGCCTCGGGCGTCGAGGTGCGGATGACCTGCTACACCGCCGAGTATCGAGGTACCTTGCGTCCGTCCGGCGAGATCGCCGAGTCGGCCTGGCTCGGGTACGCCGACCGGGACCGGGTCTCCCCGGTCGACCAGATCATCTTCGATCACCTGCACGCCGCGGATCTGCTGCGCTGATCCGGCGCTGGTTTGCCGGTCGCGGGCAGGGGTAAGCGCCGGGCCGGTGACGAAGGAGGCGCGGCGTGCGGTTTCCCCGCTTCATCGACGCGGTGTCCCGGCGGTCCGGGCTGCCCCCGGAGCAGGCCGGCACGATCGCCCGAGCGGTGCTGCAGACGATGGCGGAGCGGGTCACCGGGCGCCCGGCGGACGATCTGGCCGGGCGGCTTCCGGACGAGTTGGACGGCTACCTCTCCGGACCGGGCGCGGACGCGGACGCGGCGCCCGCCGGCCCCGGTGAGTTCCTGCGCCGGGTGGGGGAGCGGGCCGGAGTGGACGAGGCGACCGCGCAGGCAGGTACCGGCGCGGTGTTCGCCACGCTCCGGGAGGCGGTCACCGTCGCCGAGTTCCGGGAGATGGTGGCGCGGCTGCCGATGAGCCCCGATGGTGCGGTCGAGCCGCTTCCGCCGTCGTACGATTGGTGAGCCCGGACCACCCGCGCGTTCCTGTCCATGGTCCGACATCCGGGGAAGTTCCGGAAATTTGTCGGTGATTTGGCACGGCGGCCGGAAGATTAACCGCTTGTTGCTCTCTATGCTCCAATTACTCTGCGTGCTAGAGGGATGATCGGCCTGTTTCCCCCGCCCCTCGTCTGAGGTCCCGATCGGCTCTTCGGTCGGACTCTCATCGACGAACTCTTCTGCCGGGCATCGAGACTTATGCTGCTGTCAATGTGAAGTCCTGGGGGGATCATGATCACGGCTGTCCATCGCCGCGCGTCTGTCCATAGTGGACACAACCGCACGTCCTGACATGAACGACGAGACGCTGATCCATCGCTTCGGCGATGTCGCGGCCGCCTGTCCCGAACATGCCGCCGTCCTCACTGAGAACCGGCAGCTCACCTACGCCGAGTTGGCCGGTCTCGCCGGCGGGTACGCCGAGGCGCTGGTCGCGGCCGGGGTCCGGGCAGACGACCGGGTGGGGCTGCTGACCGCGCACGGGCACCGAACCGTCGCCGCCGTCCTCGGCACGCTCGCCGCCGGTTGCGCGTACGTGCCACTCGACCCGGGCTACCCGTACCACCGGCTGCGGCACATGCTCGCCGGCGCCGCGGTGACCACCATCCTCTGCGCCGCCGAGCACGAGGAACTCGCCGTGACGCTCGCCGCCGACCGGCCGGACACGCGCGTCCTCGTCGTGGCGGACCCGCGCCCCGCCCCGCTGCGCCCACAACCGGTCGACCCCGACGCGCTGGCGTACGTGCTGTTCACCTCGGGCTCGACGGGTGTGCCCAAGGCGGTCGGGCAGACCCACCACAACCTGCTGCACGTGGTGCGCAACCAGATCGACACCCTCCGCATCGGACCCACCGACCGGCTCAGCCTGCTCGCCTCGTTCAGCTTCGACGCGGCCATCCCCGACCTCTACCCGGCGCTGCTCACCGGCGCCGCGGTCGTCCCCGTCGACCTGCGCCGGCACGGGCTGGCGTACGCCGTCGAGCAACTCGCCCACCACGGCGTCACCATCTACCACTCGACGCCCACGGTCTACCGCTTCCTGCTGGACGCCCCCGGCGTCGAACGGCTCGACCGGGTGCGGGTGGTGCTGCTCGGCGGGGAACCGGCCGGCCACGCCGACGCAGCCCGTGGACAGGGACGGTTCGCCCCCGGATGCGTGTTGGTCAACGGCTACGGTGCCACCGAGATGACCTTCGCGGCCCGGTACGCGCTGCCGCTGGCGCAAGCCGACCCGACCGCCACCGGGGCGTTGCCGATCGGTGCCGCGCTGCCCGGCTACCAGCTGCGGCTGGCCGAGAACGGCGAGATCGTCGTGCGTAGCGCCCACCTCGCCCCCGGCTACCTCGACCAGCACAGCGACCGGTTCTTCACCGACCCCGACGGCGTACCGGCATACCGGACGGGCGACCTGGGCGAGTGGCTGCCCACCGGCGAGTTGCGCTGCCTCGGCCGGCTGGACCGGCAGGTCAAGGTGCGCGGCTTCCGGATCGAACTGGCCGAGATCGAGGCATTGCTCGCCGCCGAGCCCGGCGTCGCAGGCGTCCGGGCCGTCGCCCGCGACGGCGAGTTGCTCGCGTACGTCCGCCCGGCCGCCGGGCCGCTCGACCCGGCCGCGCTGCGTGCCGCGCTCGCCCGCCAGTTGCCCGAGTACGCGCTGCCCCGCGCCGTGGTGCCGGTCGACGAGTTCCCACTCACCGTCACCGGCAAGGTCGACGAGCGGGCGCTGCCGGACCCGGAGCCCACCGTGCCGACCGGACCGGGCCCGGCCACGCCGACCGAGCAGGCCGTGAACGACATCTGGCGCGCGGTGCTCGGGCGCGACACCGTCGGGCGCAGCGACAACTTCTTCGACGTCGGCGGGCAGTCCCTGCTCCTCGGTCAGGTGCAGCAGCGCCTCGCCGAGCGGTTCGGGGTGCGGCTACCCATGCTGCGCCTCTTCGCGCACCCCACCGTGGCCGCGCAGGCCCGGCTGCTCGACGACGCTTCCGCCGACCCGGCGCGGGCCTCCGCGTCGGCCACGCCGTCCGCTGGTCGGGTCGCGGCTCCCGTGCCGGTCACGCCGTCCGCCGGTGGGGTGGCGCCCTCCGCGACCGTCGCGCCTCCCGTCGGTGAGGTGCCGGTCGCGCCGTCCGCCGGTGGGGTGGCGGCTCCTGTGCTGATCACGCCGCCCGCGCCGTCGGTGGCCGCCCGCGAGTACACCGGCGACGAGATCGCCGTGGTGGGTCTCGCCGGTCGCTTCCCCGGCGCTCCCGACGTGGCCACCTTCTGGTGGAACCTCTGCGCCGGGGTGGACTCGATCCACGACCACACCGAAGCGGAACTGGCCGAACTCGGCATCGGGCCGACGTTGCGCGCCGACCCCCGGCACGTACGGGCCGCCGGCCGGCTCGACGGTGTCGCCGACTTCGACGCGGAGTTCTTCTCCTTCGGTGAGCAGGAGGCGGCCCGCACCGACCCGCAGCACCGGCTCTTCCTCGAAACCGCCTGGGAGGCGCTGGAGGACGCCGGGCACGACCCGGCCCGCTTCCCCGGCCTGGTCGGCGTCTACTCGGCCACCTCCGCCAACCGCTACTTCCTGTTCCACCTCATGGACAACCCGGCGGTGGTCGGCGACGTGGACCCGGACGACTGGGAGGCCCGGCTGATCGGCCGGCAGTTCACCGACCACCTGCCCGGGCAGGTCGCGTACCGGCTGGGACTGACCGGGCCGGCGGTGGCTGTGCAGAGCGCCTGCTCCAGTTCACTGGTCGCGGTCTGCCTCGCCGCGCAGAGCCTGACCGACTACCAGTGCGACATCGCGCTCGCCGGTGGCGTCAACGTCACCTGGCCCCGCTACCGGCACACCCCTGGCGGGCTCGCCTCCCCCGACGGTCGGTGCCGCGCCTTCGACGAGGCGGCCAACGGCTCCGGATTCGGCTCGGGCGTCGGCGTGGTCGCGCTGCGCCGGCTCGCCGACGCCCAGGCCGACGGAGACCGGATCTACGCGATCCTGCCCGGCTGGGCGGTCACCAACGACGGCCCGGACCGCGCCGGATACGCCGTACCCGGACCGGCCGGGCAGGCCGCCGCGGTGGCGGGGGCGCGCGCCCCCCCCGCGGTGGCACCCGGCGGGGGGCGCCGCCTCGAGCCGCACGGCCGCGGCACCCCCCGCGGCGAC
>NZ_JBEXFP010000043.1:0-57993 GCF_040606825.1 Micromonospora sp. NPDC005367
TGGTCGCCGCCTGGGCGAGCGCGCTCGCCACCGCCGAGGTGGCACCCGGCGAGGTCCGCCTCATCGAGACGCACGGCAGCGGCACCCCGCTCGGCGACGCCATCGAGGTGGCCGCGCTGCACGAGGTGTACGCGGGTGGGCCGGCCGACAGCTGCGCGCTCGGTTCGGTGAAGACGAACATCGGGCACCTGGACGCCGCCGCCGGGATAGCCGGCCTGATCAAGGCGGTGCTCGCCGTCCAGCACGGCACCATCCCGCCGAACCTGCACTACACGCGCCCGCACCCGGAGATCGACCTGGCCGACGGTCCCTTCTACGTGCCCAGCAAGGTGCGGGACTGGCCGCAGGCGGCGCGCCGGGTCGCCGGGGTCAGCTCGTTCGGGCTGGGCGGCACCAACGCCCACGTCGTGGTCGAGCAGCCGCCGCCGGTCGTACCGGTCGGTGGGCAGCCGTCCCCGACGGCGCACCTGCTGCCGGTCTCCGCGCGTACGCCGGCCGCGCTGCGGGACGCGCTGACCCGGCTGCGGCGGCACCTCACCGGCGCCGCCCCGCCCCTGGCCGAGGTCGCCGCCACGCTCGCGCTCGGCCGGCGGGCGTTCGGGTATCGGGCCGCGATGGTGGTCACCGACCTGGCGGGAGCGGTCGCCGCCCTGGACGAGCTGCTGGAGACCGGCGCTCGGGTCGTGGGCGAGCCCGGAGCACTGCGTGAGCTGGCGGGCGCCTGGGTGGCGGGGCAGGACGTCGACTGGGCGGCGCTGCATCCCGAGGGCCGCGTCCGGCGCACCGGCCTGCCCACCTACGCCTTCCAGCGGCAGCGGTACTGGATCGATCCCCCTCGGAAGGGCAACCGGTGAACTGGTTCGTCTCCGCCGGCGGCCGTGGCGTGGCCCCGGTGCAGCTCTTCTGCCTGCCCTATGCCGGTGCCGGGGCCAGCGCCTTCCGGCGCTGGCAGGCCGGCCTCGGCGCCGGTGTCGAGGTGCTGCCGGTGCAACTGCCGGGCCGGGAGAACCGGATCACCGAGGACCCCCGATTCCAGGTGGTGGACGTCGCCCGGGCCATCGCCGAGCGGGTCACCGGCCCGTACGCCGTGTACGGCCACTCGATGGGCGGCCGGCTCGGCTTCGAGGTGGTCCGCGAGTTGAGCCGCGAGGGGCGACCGCTGCCGATCCGGCTCTACGTCGGTGGGGCGCGCGCCCCGCACGTCACCGCACCCAGCCTCTTCGACGGTCTCTCCACGGTGGACGACGACGAGTTGCTGCGCCGCCTCGGTCAGGGAGGTGGCCTGCCCGCCGAGGTCCTCGAGCACCCCGAGCTGGTGGAATTGCTGCTGCCGCTGCTGCGCGCCGACTTCGGCCGGGTGGACAGCTACCGCTACCAGCCCGGTGATCCGCTGCCGGTGCCGATCGTCGCGTACAACGGCCGGCACGACCGGGCGGTGACACGCGAGCACAGCGAAGCCTGGAGCCGGCACAGCGCGGTCGGCTTCACCCTGCACGAGATCGCCGGCGGGCACTTCTTCCTGCACGACGCGTTGGACGAGCTGCTCGCCGCGATCCGCGCCGACCTCGACGCCGCCGTCGCGCAGAGCGCCACCGGGCGCGGTCCGGTGGTCCGGGCCACCACGCCGCTCGGCGCACACCGGGTGCCGCTCGGCGAGGCCGGCTGGTCGGTCTGGCGGGACGCCGTCCTGCGTACCACCGGCTTCCCGGCCGACGGGCTCACCGTCTTCTCCGCACCGCAGGCCGCGGCCGCTGCCGACGAACTGCTGGCGACCGGTTCGGGAGTCGAGCACTTCGACAAGGAGTTCGCCGAGGCGGTGGCGGTCGGCGCCGAGCGGCTGAGCGAGCTGGCCGACGACCGGCTGCTTCGGGAGGCGATCACCTGGCAGAACCGCAACATGCTGACGGCCGCCGACGCGTTGCGGCGAGACGGTGCGGACGCACCCCGCAACGCACGCCGACGGGAGCGGGAACGGGTACTGCTCAGGTACTGGCAGCGTTACTGCGGCAAGAACGAGACGATCGGCTTCTTCGGGCCGAGCTGCTGGGTGACGCTCGACCCGACCCGGCCGGCGACCGTCGCGGTGCGCCCCGGACCAGCCCTCGCCCGTAGTCGTCGGGTGTGGTTGGAGTCGTGGGCGCTGGCCGCGTACGCCGACGCGATCGGGCGGGACCTCGCCGTGCGCGCCTGGTGGCCGCCGTGCCTCGCTGCGCACCTGCGCCTGGTCGACCGTGCGGTACATCGTCCCGGCCGACCACCCGTGCCGCTCACCCCGGTCGAGGCGGCGCTGCTCGCCGCCGCCGACGGCCGCCGCAGTGCTCGGGAGCTGGTCGCCGACCCGGCGATCGGGCTGCGCCGCCCCGAGGACGGGTACACGCTGCTCGACCGGCTCGTCGAGCGGGAACTGATCACGTGGGACGCGGCACTGCCGGTGAGCCCCGCCGCCGAGGACATGTTGCGGAGACGGATCGAGTCGATCGGCGACGGCCCGGCGCGGGAGACGGCCCGGGCCGGCTTCGACGAGCTGTGCGCCGCCCGGGACGAGGCGGCCGTCGCGGCCGGCGACCCGGACCGTCTGCGCGGCGCGCTGGACGCGCTCGACGCGACGTTCAACGCGCTGACCGGTATGCCACCCCGACGGCGCGCCGGTCAGACGTACGCCGGGCGGACACTCTGCTACGAGGACACCAGCCGCGACCTCGACGTGGTGTTCGGCGCGCCGTTCCTCGACGGGATCGCGGCGCCGCTGGACGTGCTGCTGCGGGCCGCCCGCTGGCTGGCCGGCGCGCTGGAGCAGGCGTACGTGGCGGCGTGCCGCGGGCTCTACGAGGAGCTGCGAGCCGAGGCCGACGGCGGGCAGGTGGCCCTGTCCGACCTGTGGTTCCTGATGCAGGGACTCTTCTGGGGCGACGCGGAGCGCCCGGTGGACACGGTGGCCGCCGAATTCGCCGCGCGCTGGGCGGGACTGTTCGGGCTCGCCGACCTGCCGGCGGGGACGACAGATGTTCGGCTACGGGTGGCCGACCTCGTCGACCGGGTCGCCGAGGTGTTTCCGGCCGTCCGCCCGGGGTGGAGCGGCGCCCGGGTACACAGCCCGGATCTGCAGATCTGCGCGACCGACGCGGAGTCACTGGCGCGCGGTGAGTACACCGTGGTCCTCGGTGAGATGCACACCGCCTGGCCGTCCTTCGACTCCGAGCCGCTGGCCCGGTCCCATCCCGACCGGGAGCGGCTGCGCTCGGCGTTCGCCGAGGACCTCGGCGAACGGCGGATCCGGTTGCTCCTCCCCGCCGACTGGCCACGCCACACCGGCCGGGTCGCCGAGGCGCTGACCGGCCCGACCGACCGGCAGCTGGCGTTCGTACCCGCTCCCGGCGCCGATCCCGGGCGGGTGCTGCCGACGGTGGCCCTGACCGTCGGCGAGGTGTCGGGAGAGCTCGTAGCGACGGCACCGGACGGGCAGCGCTGGCCGCTGATCGAGATCTTCGCCGGGGTGCTCGCCGCGCACGCCGTCGACGGGTTCAAGTTGGTGGCCACCGCGCCGTACACACCCCGGATCACACTGGACAGGTTGGTGGTGGCCCGGCAGACCTGGCGGACCACGGTGGGGCGGAGCGGGCTGGCCGCGGTGACCGGAGAGCGGGAACCCTTCCTGGCCGTCCGTGCCTGGCGTAGCCGGCTCGGCCTGCCCGAACAGGTGTACGTGAAGTTCGCGACCGAACCCAAACCCTGCTTCGTGGATCTGAGCAGTCCGGCGTTCGCCACCATGTTGTGCGCCATGGCCCGGGCCGCGGGCGACGAGGCGGCCCTGACGGTCAGCGAGATGCTGCCGACCCCGGACGACGCCTGGGTCCCCGACGCCCAGGGACGGCGCTACCTCAGCGAGCTGCGTCTGCAGATCACCGATCCGATGAGTTACCGGGGAGAGAACGGGTGACCGACATCCTGACCATCAGCGCGGCGCAGGGGGAGTCGCTGCCCTGGCCGGACGCGACGCTGGCCGAGTTGATCGTCGCGCAGGCCGCCCGCACCCCCGACGCGGTGGCGGTGCGCCAGTGGGACGACCGGCTCAGCTACCGCGAGCTGCTGGACCGGGCCGGCGGGGTGGCCGCCGTGCTGCGAGCACGCGGCGTCGGCCGGCAGAGCCGGGTCGGTGTCTGCGGCCAGCGGCGGCCGGAGCTGGTCGCGACCGTTCTCGGCGTGCTGCTCGCCGGGGCGTGTTACGTGCCGTTGGAGCCGGGTGGCCCGCGCCGGCGGCTCCGGGAGATCGCCGCGGACGCGGGCGTGACAGTGGTGATCGGGGACGCGGCCGAGACCGAGTTCGCCGACGCCGCGGGTATCGAGGCGCTGGGGCTGCCCGGTCCGGCGCCCCTCGCACCCTGCCCAGCGCGGCCCGAGGACCTCGCGTACGTGCTGTTCACCTCCGGCTCGACCGGCCGCCCGAAGGGGGTGCTCACCACCCACCGGAACCTGGTCGAGTTCCTGCACGGCGTGGTGGCGATCAGCGGCGCGGACGCGGAGGTGCGCAGCCTCGGCATCGCCTCGCTGGGCTTCGACACGGTCACGATGGACCTGTTCGTTCCGCTGCTGCTCGGCGGCTCGGTGCAGCTGATCGGCGCGGCGGAGCGCGCCGACCCGGTCCGGCTGGGTCGCTTCATCGCCGCGCACGAGGTCAACTGGGGCTTCATCACACCCACCGTGCTGTCGATGCTGGACCCGGCCGAACTGCCCGACTGGCGGGTGGTGTTCTGCGGCGGTGAGGCGGTGCCGGCCGAGCTGGCCGCCCGGTGGGCGCGGGGGCGTACCTTCCTCAACGGCTACGGGCCGACCGAGACCACCGTGCTGGCGTTGAGCTGCCGGTTGACCGCCGACGAGACCGATCCGGTGCCGATCGGCCGACCGCTGCCCAACCACCGCGCGTACGTGGTCGACGCCGGTCTGCGTCCGGTGCCGCCCGGGGAGACCGGCGAGCTGCTGATCGGCGGACCCGGTCTGGCCGACGGCTATCTCAACCGGCCGGGGCTGACCGCCGAGCGGTTCGTCCCGGACCCGTTCTCCGAGGTGCCGGGGGCGCGGTCGTACCGCACCGGTGACCTCGTCCGGCAGCTGCCGGACGGCCGGATCGTCTACCTCGGCCGGGCCGACCGGCAGGTCAAGGTCCGTGGCCAGCGGATCGAGTTGGGCGAGGTGGAGGCGGTGCTGGCCGAACTGCCCGGAGTGGACCGGGTGGTGGTCGAGGCGATACCCGGACCGGCCGGTACGGAACTGGTCGCGTTCGTCACCCCGATGGACGCCCCCGACGACGAACGGCTGCGCGACTACGCCGGACCCCGGTTGACCGCCGCGATGCTGCCGGCGCGGGTGCTGCGCCTCGACGACCTGCCGGTCAGCCCGATCTCCGGCAAGCTGGACCGGCCGGCACTGCGCGCCCTGGCCACCGCCGCCCGTGCGGACGGCCCGGAGCAGGCGCCGGCCGGCACGGACGAGCCGCTCGACGCGGCGGTACGTCGCATCTGGACCCGCCTGCTCGGCACCGTCCCCACCGCGGAGACGGATTTCCTCGCCGCCGGCGGCAACTCGATCGCGGCGATGCGGCTGGTCGCCGCGCTCCGTGCCGAACTCGGCCGGCACGTCGACACTCGCGACGTCCTCACCGACCGGACGTTCACCGGCCTGGTCGAGCGGGTCGCCACCGCCCCGGCGGCCGACGGCGACGCGCTCACCACCGGTAACCCGCCGACCCTGTCCCCACCGCAGCGGCGGCTGTGGTTCCTCGACCAGCTCGCGCCGTCCAGCGCGCCGTACAACATCGCGTTGGCCCACCGGCTGCACGGCCCGCTCGACGTCACCGCGCTCGGTGCGGCGTTGCGGGCGGTCGTCGAGCGGCACGACGTGCTGCGCTGGCGGATCCCGCAGACCGGCGGTGTGCCGTACGCCGTCCGTGAGGAGCCGACCGACGTGGCCGTGCCGGTGGTCGACCTGACCGGCGACGACGACCGCGAGCGGAAACTCGCGGGGATGCTCGCCGCCGGCGCCGGGCACACCTTCGACCTGGCCACCGGGCCGCCGTGGCAGGTGACCGTCTACCGGCTCGGCCCGGCCGAGCACGTGTTGGCGATCACCCTGCACCATGCGGTCTTCGACGGCTGGTCCGAGACGGTTCTCTACGACGACCTCGGGGCCGCGTACGAGCAGGCGGTGGCCGGGCGGACGCCGCGGCTGCCCGCGCTGACCGCCGGCTACGCGGACTACGCGGTGTGGCGGGCGGAACGGGACCGGCGCCGGGGCGAGGCCGACCTGTCCTGGTGGACGGCGCATCTGCGGGGCGCGCCGACCGTGCTGGACCTGCCGCGGGACCGACCTCGCCCGGCCGTGCAGACCTACACCGGAGCCGAGGCCGCCGTCCGGTTGCCTCAGGCGACCGATCGGGCGGTGCGCACCCTGGCCGAACGGCTGGGAACCACGGTCGCCGCGGTGCTGCTGGCCGGCTTCGGTGAGCTGCTGGCCCGGCTCACCGGCGGTGACGACCATGTGCTCGGCGCGGTCGTCGCCGACCGGAGGCTGGCCGCCTTCGACGACGTGGTCGGCTTCTTCATCGACACCGTGCCGGTCCGGGTACGCACCGGCGGGGCGAGCTTCGCCGAGCTGGTCGACCGGTGCGCCACCGAACTGCACGAGGTGACCAGTCATCCGGCCGCGCCGCTGGAGCGGATCGTCGAGGCGCTCGGCGTCGGCCGGGACACCTCCCGCGCGCCACTGGTGCAGGTGCTGTTCAACGTGCTCAACTTCGCGCCGCCCCGCCTGGCGCTGGCCGGCCTCGCCGGCGAGGCGGTCCCGGTGCCGAAACCCGGCTCACCGTTCGACGTGACCGTGTACGTGGTCGAGGACGCCGGCCGGATCGGTGTCGAGGTGGTCCACAACCCGGACCTCTTCGACGGTGAGCGGATCGACGTGCTGCTGACCGACCTGGTGGCCCTGGTCGGCGCGCTCGCCGCCGAGCCCGACGCGCCGGCCCGCGAGGTCGCCGCCGAACTGCCCCGCCCGGCCGTCCGGGTGGCCCAGCTCGGCGCCATGACCGTCGCCGCCACCGAACCGCCGCGCACCGCCCTGCCCGCCGGAGCGGACGGGCTCACCGAAACCGAGGAACTGGTCGCCGGCATCTGGCGGGAGGTGCTGGAGCGCGACCGGATCGCCGTCACCGACAACTTCTTCGACATCGGCGGGCACTCGCTCGCGCTCGCCGAGGTGCACGCCCGGCTGGCCGCCGCCACCGGCCGCTCGATCAAGATGCTCGACCTGTTCCGCCACCCCACGATCCGTGCGCTCGCCGCCAGCCTGGACGGCGCCACCGACCGGCCCGAGCTGGCCCGCGCTGCCCTGCGTGCCGCCGCCCGGCGCGGCCGTACCCGTCGAAACCCACCCCGCCGCCCCGGCGGCACCACGCACTGAAGGAAGCCGTGATGGACGTCCCGACCGCAATCGACCTGTCCGACGGCGACGGCATCGAGCCGATCGCGATCGTCGGAATGGCCGCCCGCCTGCCCGGCGCGGCGGACGTGAACGAGTTCTGGCGCAACCTGGTCGACGGGGTGGAGTCGGTCACCGAGCTCAGCCGCGAGGAGCAGCTGGCCCGGGGCGCCACCGTCGAGGAGGTGGACGATCCGGGCTGGGTCAACCGGGCCCCGCTGATCGACGGGTACGACGAGTTCGACGCCGCGCTGTTCGGGATGACCGATCGGGAAGCGGCGATGACCGACCCGCAGCACCGGCTCTTCCTGGAGTCCTGCCACACGGCGCTGGAGGACGCCGGCTACGACCCGTCCCGCTACGACGGCGCGGTCGGTGTGTACGCGGGCACCGGCGGCAACACGTACCTGCACCGCTACGTGCTGCGCAACAAGCGGGTCGGAGGCAACCCGCACAGCGCGGTCTCCATCGCCGCCGGCAACTCGCCGAACTACGTGGCGACCACCGTGTCGTACCGGCTGGACCTGCGCGGCCCGAGCCTCACCGTCCACACCGCCTGCTCGACGTCGCTGGTCGCGTTCCACCTGGCCTGCGAGGCCCTGCGCAACGGTGAGTGCGACATGGCGCTCGCGGGCGGGGTGAACGTCGAGCTGCCACACGTCGGCTACCTCGGCATGGAGGGTTTCACCTCGCCCGACGGGCGGTGCCGGCCGTTCGAGGCCGGCGCGAACGGCACCGTGTGGGGCAGCGGCGTCGGCGTCACCCTGCTCAAGCGCCTCTCCGACGCGATCGCCGACGGCGACCCGATCCGCGCGGTCGTGCTTGGCAACGCGATCAACAACGACGGCGCCGGCAAGGTCGGCTTCACCGCGCCGAGCGTCGACGGGCAGATGGAGGCGGTCGCCCAGGCGGTCGCCATGGCTCGCGTCGACCCGCGCACCGTCAGCTACATCGAGGCGCACGGCACCGGCACCGCCATGGGCGACCCGATCGAGGTGGCCGCGCTCTCCGCGGTGTACGGCAGCGAGACCGACGACCGGGGCTGGTGCGGCATCGGCTCGGTGAAGTCCAACATCGGCCACCTCAGCCAGCCCTCCGGCATCGTGAGCGTCATCAAGACGGTGCTCGCGATGGAGCACGGCCTGATCCCGCCGACGATCAACTACGAGACCCCGAACCCGGCCATCGACTTCGCCGACACGCCCTTCTACGTGGCGAACACGCTCACCAAGTGGGACACCGACGGTGGTCCGCGTCGGGCCGGCGTCAGCTCGTTCGGCATCGGCGGCACGAACGCCCACGTGGTGCTGGAGCAGGCGCCCGCGGCGTACCGGAGCAACCGGCGGGTGCGTGCGGCGCAGTTGCTGCACGTCTCGGCGCAGACCGCCACCGCGTTGGAGAGCGCGGTGCGGCGGCTCGCGGCGCGCCTCGGCGAAGCGGCCGACGCCGCTCCGGAGTACCTCGCCGACGTGGCGCACACGCTGCGGGTGGGACGGCGAGAGCACCCGCACCGGGCGGCGGTGGTGGCCGTCGACCTGTCCGGCGCGGTGGCCGCCCTCGGCGATCCGAAGCGCCTGCGGCGCGGGGTGACCGACGGTCCACCCCCTCGGGTCGGCTTCCTCTTCTCCGGCCAGGGCGCCCAGTACGCCGGCATGGGCGCGCAGCTCTACGCCGAGGAGCCCGGGTTCGCCGCGGTCGTCGACGAGTGCGCCGAACTGCTCCACCCCGAACTGGGGCTGGACATCCGGGACCTGATCCTGGGCCGGGAGCCGGAGGCCGGCGAGAAGCTGACGCAGACCCGCTACACCCAACCGGCCCTCTTCGTGGTCGAGTACGCCCTGGCGCGCCTCTGGCAGGACGCCGGGGTCAAACCGGCCGCGATGATCGGGCACTCGATCGGCGAGTACGTGGCCGCGACCGTGGCCGGCGTGCTCAGCCTCCCCGACGCGCTGCGGGTGGTTGCCGCCCGCGGTCGGCTGATGCAGTCCCTGCCGGCCGGCTCGATGCTCGCCGTCGCGCTGGACGAGTCGGTGGTCGCCGAGCGCCTGCCCGACGGGTTGGCCGTCGCCACGGTCAACGGCCCCGGCACCTGCGTGGTGGCCGGCCAGACCGAGGCGGTCGCCGCGTTCGCCGAGACGCTCAGGGGCAAGAGCAAACTGCTGCGCACCTCGCACGCCTTCCACTCGCCGATGATGGAGCCGATCCTGGGCGGGTTCACCGCCCTGATGACGTCGGTGACCCTGCGTCCGCCCACGATTCCGTTCCTGTCCAACGTCACCGGCACCTGGATCACCGACGAGCAGGCCACCGACCCCGCGTACTGGGCGTCGCACCTGCGCCGGCCGGTGCGCTTCGGTGACTGCGTGGCCACCCTGCTCGGCGAGGGCACCTGGCAGCTCGTCGAGTGCGGTCCCGGGACGCAGCTGGCCAACCTGGCCCGGATGCAGGTCGCCAAGGCCTCCCCCGAACAGCGCAAGCTCACCCCGCTGGGCAGCCTCCCCGGGCCCGGCGACTCCACCGGCGACCTGGCCACCCTGCTCGGCGCCGCCGCCGTGCTCTGGTGCGCCGGCACGCCGGTACGACTCGGGGCCGACCCGCAGGCGCGGCGGGTGCCGCTGCCCACCTACCCGTTCGAGCGGCGCCGCCACTGGGTCGACCCCGACCCGCAGCAGCAGGTGGCGGCCACGGTGGAGACCGGGCCGCGGCCGCTGCCGGAGTGGTTCGCCGTGCCGGTCTGGCGGCAGGCCGCCGCGGAGCCGCGCACCGAGCCGCTGGGTCGCTGCCTGGTCCTTGTCGACGGTCCGCGCGGCGACGCGCTGCTCGCCGGGCTGCGGGCCGGGGGCGCCGACCCGATCGAGGTACGCCCCGGCGACGGCTTCGCCGCCACACCGACCGGCTACCGGCTGCGCCCCGGATCGCGGGAGGACTACGACACGCTGGTCGCCGCGCTGACCGCCGACGGCGTACCGGCCCGGATCGTGCACGCGTTCACGCTGGACGGTGGGCCGACCGGCACCGACATCACGGCGACCTGGGCCGCGCAGGAACGCGGCTTCTTCAGCGCGCTGCACCTGGTGCAGGCGCTCGCCGGCGCGGGCCTGACCACCGAGGAGGACAGTCGCACGCTGGACCTGGTCACCGCCGGCGTCGGCGACGTACGCGGCGACGACCTGGTCCGGCCGGAGCACGCCACCCTCGCCGGACTGGCCCGGGTGCTCCCGGCCGAGCTGCCCGGGCTCGCCGTCCGGCTGATCGACGCCGACCCGACCGACGACGGCGGGCGTGCCCTCGTGGCCGAGCTCCGTCGCCCGCGCGACCCGGCACGGGCGGAGCTGGCGCTGCGGGGAACGCGCCGCTGGGTGGCCGACTACGAGCAGGTCACCCTCGACGCGGAGGGTGAGCCGGGCGCGCTGCGCGACGGCGGCCGGTACCTGATCACGGGTGGTCTCGGTGGCATCGGCATCACCCTCGCCGAGGACTTCGCCCGGCGGGCGCGGGCCCGGCTGGTGCTGCTGGCCCGTTCCGGCCTGCCCCCGCGGGAGCAGTGGGACGACCACCTCGCCGTGCACGGCAGCGACGACCGGGCCGGCCGGGCGATCGCGGCGATCCGCCGGATGGAGGCCGTCGGCGCCCAGGTGCTGGTGCTCGCCGCCGATGTCACCGACCCCGACGACCTGCGCCGGGCGCGGGCCGCGGCCGAGGAGGCGTACGGCGGGATCGACGGCATCGTGCACGCGGCCGGCCTGCCCGGCGGCGGCATGGCCGAGGTCAAGGAGCGGGACGAGGCGGAACGGGTGCTCGCGCCGAAGCTCGCCGGCACCCTCGCGCTGGCGCAGGTCTTCGGTGACCTGCTGCTGGACTTCGTGGCGCTCTGCTCGTCGATCACCGCGGTGGTCGGCGGGTTCGGGCAGGTCGACTACTGCGCCGCCAACGCGTTCCTCGACGCGCACGCCCGTGCCGGGCAGGGCTGGCGGGCGCCGGTGCTGTCGCAGAACTGGGGCGGCTGGGCCGAGGTCGGCATGGCCGTCGAGACCGAAGTGCCCACCGGGTTCCGCGCCGCCGGCCGGGACACGGTGACCAGCACCGTCGACCATCCGGTGCTCACCACCCGGGTCAGCGGGCCGGAGGGGACCGTGCTGCACGGGCTCGTCTCGGCGACCACCCACTGGCTGCTCGACGAGCACCGGATCGGCGGGGTTCCGGTGGTGCCGGGCACCGCGCACCTGGAGTCGGTGCGCGCCGCGGTGGCCGCGGCGGTGCCCGCTACCGCCGCCGACGCGGTGCTGGAGCTGCGCGACGTGGTCTTCCTGGAACCGTTCGCCGTGCCGGACGGCACGATCGCGCAGTACCGGGTCGAGCTGACCGCCGCCGACGAGGGCGTGGACTTCACGGTGCGCAGCCTCGCCGGCGGGCGGCTGCGGACGCACGTGCGCGGTACGGCCGGCTGGACCACCGAGCCGGCCCCGCCGGCCCGGCAGGTGACCGTACCGGGCCGCCGAGTCGACGACGACGCCTCGTTCGGCCGCGGCCGTACCAGCATGCTGACCTTCGGCCCACGATGGAAGGCGCTGCGGGAGCACCACCTCGGCGAGGGCGAGGAACTGGCACGCGTCGAGGCGCCCGCCGAGGCGGCCGGCGAGGCGGCCGCGTGGGGCCTGCACCCGGCCCTGCTCGACGTGGCCACCGCGTTCGGCCGGGGCCAGGGCTCCGGCACCTACCTGCCGATGTCGTACGGGCGGATCGTGGTACGCGGGTCGCTGCCGGTGCGCTTCACTAGCCACCTGCGGCACCGGGCCGGCGGCACCGACGAGGTGGTCGCCGCCGACCTGAGCCTGCGCGACGAGGCGGGCCGGGAACTGGTCGCGATCAGCGACTTCGTGTTGCGTCGGGTCGACCAGGCTGCGGTCACCGGCGGTCTGGCCGCGACCGCCCCGGCCGAGGAGGCGCCGGCCGGGCCGAGTGAGGACATCCGGCCGGTGGACGGGGCGGAGGCATTCCGCCGGAGCCTCACCGCCGGGCTCGGAGCGCAGGTGGTCATCGCCACCCGGACGGTCGCAGCCATCCGCGAGCGCGCCGGTCGGGTCACCACGGAGAGCATCGAGGGCGAGCCGGAGACCGCGGCCACGCCGGTGGCGTCCGGTGGGGGATCGGCCGCGCCCAGCACCGAGCTGGAGGTCGCCGTCGCCCAGGTGTGGCGGGATGCCCTCGGCGTGACCGAGGTGGGGGTCGACGACGACTTCTTCCACCTCGGCGGCAACTCGCTGGTGGCGGTGCAGCTGATCGCGGCGATGCGCAAGGCCACCGGTGTCCGGCTGCCCATGCGCAGCCTCTTCGAGACGCCCACCGTGGCCGGGCTCGCCGCCCGGATCGAGGAGTTGCGCGCCGCCACCCCCACCACCGACGACCCGCCGGCCCCGGCGGCCATCCCCGCCATCCCGCGACTGCCGCGCGCCTGAGAACCAGAACAGGAGTTGGAGAGACTCATGAGCGACACGATCGCCACACTGCCGGTGGTCGTCGAGAACGACGGCCGAGCCCTCACCGATCTCATCGCCGACCGTCGGGTGGAGCTGCGCGCCGCCCTGGTCGAGCACGGCGGGCTGCTGTTCCGCGGTTTCGACGTGGGCGGGGTGGACGGTTTCGACCAGGTGGTCCGCACCCTGTCCGGGGAGCCGCTGACCTACACGGAGCGTTCGTCGCCCCGGCACGCCATCAAGGGCCAGGTCTACACCTCGACCGACTACCCGCCGGACGAGGAGATCTTCCTGCACAACGAGAACTCGTACCAGGCCCGCTGGCCGCTGACGTTGTTCTTCTACTGCATCACCGCACCCGAGACGCAGGGCGCGACGCCCCTGGCCGACGTACGGCGGGTGTACCAGGAGATCGACCCGCAGGTGCGGGAGGAGTTCATCCGGCGCCGGTGGATGCTGGTGCGCAACTTCCACGAGGACTTCGGGACTCCGTGGCAGCACGTGTTCAACACCGACGACCGGGCCGAGGTCGAGGCGTACGCGGCGGCCAACCGGATCCAGCTGGAGTGGCGGGGCAAGGGCGGGCTGCGCACCCGGGCGGTACGCGACGCCGTACACCACCGTCCCGGCTCGGACGTCCCGCGCTGGTTCAACCACGCGACGTTCTTCCACATCAGCACCCTTCCGAAGGACTACCAGGAGGGGCTGCTCGACATGTTCGGCGCCGAGGACCTGCCGTCGAACACCTACTACGGCGACGGCGGTGAGATCCCCGCCGACGTCATGGGCCACCTGCGGGCCGCGTACCGGGCCGCGAGCGTCCGCTTCGACTACCAGCGCGACGACGTGCTGGTGGTGGACAACATGACCGCGGCGCACGGTCGTGAGCCGTTCACCGGCCCCCGCAGGATCGCCGTCGCGATGGCCGAGCCGTACACCCCCGAGAGCACTGGAGCGATCTGATGGCCGAACCCCGATTCCTCGTCGTCCGCAACGACGAGGAGCAGTACTCGATCTGGTCGAGCGACCGGGAACTGCCCGCGGGCTGGCACGAGGCCGGGTTCACCGGCAGCCGCGATGAGTGCCTGGCACACATCGACGGCGTGTGGACCGACATGCGCCCGCGCAGCGTACGGGAGACGGCGTCATGACCAAGGAGTGGAGCTTCCCGGCGTCGTTCGCCCAGGAGCGGATCTGGATCGCCAACCAGCTCGACACCGCCTCGCCGGTCTACAACATCTCCAACCCGTGGGTCTTTCCGTCCGGGGTCACGGCGGAGCAGGCCACCGACGCGTTCAACCAGGTCGTCGCCCGGCACGAGACGCTCCGCACCCACCTGCGGGTCGACGACGGCACGCTGGTGCAGGTGGTCCGCTCGACGGAACGGTTCGAGCTGCCCGTGGTCGACCTTCGCGAGCTGAGCGGCGCCGAGCAGGAGCGGCGGTACGACGCCGAGCTGACCGAACTCGCCCGTACGCCGATCCCGCTGGACGCCCCGCCGCTGTGGCGGGCCCGGCTGCACCAGCTCGCCGACGACCGGGTGACGCTGCTGTTCGTGGTGCACCACGCGGTCTACGACAGCCACTCGTCGGTGATCTTCACCGCGGAACTGGCCGCGTTCAGCCGGGCCGCGCTGACCGGCGCGCCCGCCGAGGTGCCCGAGCTGCCCATCCAGTACGCCGACTTCGCGGTGTGGCAGCGCGAGCAGCTCGCCGGCGCGGAGTTGGAGCGGCAGCTCACGTTCTGGCGGGAGCGTCTGGCCGGGGCGCCTGCCGCGACCGGGCTGCCGCTGGACCGCTCCCGCCCGGCCCAGCTCGGCTTCGCCGGCGACGAGGTCCGCTTCGACCTGCCCGAAGGGCTGCTCGGCCGGGCGACGGCGCTCGGTGCCGGCCGGGCGGCCACCCCGTACATGGTGCTGCTGGCCGCGTTCGCCGCGTTGCTGTCCCGGACCGCCGGCGAGGAGGAGGTGGTGGTCGGCGTCTCCACCGCCGGCCGGGACGGCCCCGAGGTGACGCCGCTGATCGGCATGTTCGTCAACCCGGTGGCGCTGCGTTGCGACCTGACCGGCGACCCGACGTTCGGCGACCTGCTCGTCCGGGTGCGCGACGGACTGGTCGACGCGCTGGAACACGGGCAGATCCCGTTCCAGCGGCTCGTCGAGGCGGTCGCGCCGCAGCGCGACCCGTCGGTGCAGCCGATCTTCCAGACCGCGCTGAACTACATCCCGGACTCCGGGCTGGACGCGGTGGCGCTGGGCACCACCAAGGACGACCTGGCCTTCGACATCACCGCCGAGACCAGCCGCCTGGTCTACCGCACCGCGCTGTTCGACCGGGCCACCGCGGAGACCGTCGTCGCCCGCTACGTCCGCCTGCTCGACACGGCCGTCGCCGATCCGCAGCAGCGGGTCTCGGCGCTGCCGCTGCTCGACGACGCCGAACGGGAGCGGGTGCTGGTCACCTGGAACGACACCGCCCGTGAGCTGCCGGCGTCCACGGTGGTGGACGAGCTGGAGCGGCAGGCGGCGCGGACCCCGGAAGCCACCGGGCTGGTCCACGAGGGCGTCGCGCTGTCGTACGCCGAGCTGAACGCCCGGGCCAACCGGCTCGCCCGACTGCTGGTCAGCCGCGGCGCCGGCCCCGAGAGTCGGGTGGCGCTGGCGCTGCCCCGCTCGGCGGAACTGGTGGTGGCCATCCTCGCGGTGCTCAAGTCCGGCGCCGCGTACGTTCCGGTGGACACCGGCTACCCGGCCGGCCGGATCGCGTACCTGGTCGAGGATGCCGAGCCGACGCTGGTGCTGACCACCGCGGAGACCGCCGGGCTGGTGCCGGCCGGGGCGCTGGTGCTCGACGCGCGCACCGCCGCCGAACTGGCCGACGGCGACCTCACCGACGCCGATCGGCTCGCCGCGCTGCGCCCGGAGCACCCGGCGTACGTGCTCTACACCTCCGGTTCCACCGGGCGGCCGAAGGGCGTGGTGGTGGAGCACCGCGCGGTGACCGCCTACCTGGCCTGGGCCCGGCACACCTACCCCGGGCTGGCCGGCACCGCGTTGCTGCACTCGCCGGTCTCGTTCGACCTCACCGTCACCGGCCTGCTCGGCACGCTCACCGCCGGCGGCACGGTGCGGCTGGCCGCGTTCGACGACGCCGCCGCCCGCACGGGCGGCCGCCCGACGTTCCTCAAGGTCACCCCGAGCCACCTGCCGCTGCTGGAGCCAGAGCTGTCGCCCACCGGTGACCTGGTGATCGGCGGCGAGGCGCTCACCGGCGAGCAGCTGGCGCGGTGGCGGGAGGGGCACGCGGACGTCGCGGTGATCAACGAGTACGGCCCTACCGAGGCGACCGTCGGCTGTGTGGCGGCCGGGATCGCACCGGGAGAGACGGTGCCCGCCGGTCCGGTGCCGATCGGACGTCCCACCTGGAACACTCGCGCGTACCTGCTCGACGCGGCGCTCAACCCGGTGCCGCCGGGGGTGGTCGGCGAGCTGTACGTCGCCGGTGACCAGCTGGCCCGCGGCTACCTGCGCCGGCCGGGCCGCACCGCGGAGCGCTTCCTGCCCTGCCCGTACGGGGCGCCGGGGCAGCGGATGTACCGCACCGGGGACCTGGCCCGCTGGCGGTCCGACGGGACGATGGAGTACCTCGGCCGCCGCGACGACCAGGTGAAGATCCGGGGCATGCGGATCGAGCTCGGTGAGATCGAGTCGACGCTGCTCGCCCGGCCGGACGTGCGGGAGGCGGCGGTGGTGGTGCGCACCGATTCCGGCGAGCCGGAGCTGGTCGGCTACCTGGTCGGTACCGCCGACCCGGCGGCCCTCGCCGTGGACCTCGCCCAGGAGCTGCCCGCGCACCTGGTGCCGGCCGCCTTCGTCGTGGTCGACGCGCTGCCCCTCACCCCGAACGGCAAGCTCGACGTCGCGGCGCTCCCCGCACCGCAGGCCACCCCCACCGCCGGCGGGTACGTCGCCCCGCGCACCGAGGCCGAGGCGCTGGTCGCCGAGGTCTACGCCGAGATCCTCCACGAGGACAAGGTCGGCGCGTTGGACGACTTCTTCGTCCTCGGTGGCAACAGCCTTCGCGGCATGCGGGCGATGGCCCGCATCCGCGCCGAGGTGGACGTGGACCTGCCGATGCGGGCGCTGTTCACCAGCCCGGTGGTGGCCGACCTGGCCGCCCTGATCGAGCAGCGGATCGCAGCTGAGCTCGACGGGCTTTCCGAGACCGAGGTCGCCGCGTTGCTGGCGGCGGAGAAGGACAAGCCCTCATGACCGACCTGAAGGATCCGGCGCGGGACCCCGCCCGGCAGGCGCTCATCGCGCAGCGGTTGCGACGGCGACAGTCCGCCGCTCCCGCGGCGCGGATCACCGTGCGTCCGCCCGACGCCCAGGTGCCGCTCTCGTACGCCCAGGAGCGGGTCTGGTTCATGGACCAGCTCGCCCCCGGTGAGGCGGCCTACCACATCGCGGTGCCGATGCGGGTACGTGGCCCGCTGGACGTATCGACGCTGCGCGCGGCGCTCGACGGCCTGACCCGGCGGCACGAGTCGCTGCGCACCCGGTTCCCGGCGGACGCCGACGGCCGGCCCACCGTCGTGATCGAACAGACCGTCGAGGTGCCGCTCACCGTCGTGGACGCGGCCGACGCGACGGCGGCGCAGGAGCTGGTTGAGGCGGCCTCGACCGATCCGTTCGACCTGGCGCACGGTCCGTTGCTTCGTGCCCTGCTGATCCGGCTGGCGCCCGAGGAGCACGTGCTCTTCCTCGGCAAACACCACATCGTCGGTGACGGCTGGTCGGTGGACCTGCTGCTACGTGACCTGGTCACCCTGTACCGGGGGGCCGAGCCACCCGCCTTGCCCGTCCAGTACGGCGACTTCGCCGTCTGGGAGGCGCAGGAACTGGCCGGGCCGGCTGCGCAGGGACACCTGGAGTTCTGGCGGCAGCGCCTCGCCGGGGTCACCCCGCTGGAGCTGCCGCTGGACCTGCCCCGCCCGGCCACCCAGACCTACCGTGGTGACTTCGTCGAGTTCACCCTGGACGGAGCGACCCGGGACGGCCTGTACGCGCTCACCCACTCCTACGGCGGCACGCTGTTCATGACGCTGCTCGCCGCGTACCAGGTCCTTCTGGCTCGTCACGCCAGCCAGGAGGACTTCGTGGTCGGCGCCTCGGTCGCCGGCCGCTCCGTCCCGGAGCTGGAGAACGTGGTCGGCATGTTCATCAACATGCTGCCGCTGCGCGCCGAGTTGGCCGGCGAGCCCACCTTCGGCGAGCTGCTGGAGCGGACCCGGCACAGCGTCCTCGACGCGCTGGAGCACGGCGAGGTGCCGTTCGCCAAGGTGGTGCACGAGCTGGGACTGCCGCGCGACGTCAGCCGGTCGCCGGTGTTCCAGGCCATGTTCGTGCTGCAGAACTACGACATCGGCCGGTACGCCAACGTCCCCGGCGACAGCACCGTGACGTTCACCTGGACGCCGATGGAGCTGCGGGCCACCCGGTTCGACATCGAGCTGCACGCCGTGGAGACCGTCGACGGGCTCTGGGGCAAGCTGGTGTTCAACACCGACCTGTTCGCCCGGGAGACCGTGCAGCGGCTGGCCGACCGGTTCGGCACGCTCCTGCGGGCCGTGGTGGCCGCGCCGGACACTCCGATCTCCGCGCTGGACCTGCTCGCCCCGGTCGAGCGGGAGCTGCTGGCGGCCTGGAACGACACCGCCGCCGGCTTCCCGCGTGAGCAGACCCTGCACGCCCCGATCGAGGAGCGGGCCGCCCGTACGCCGGACGCGGTGGCGCTCCGGTTCGAGGGCGCTTCGGTGACGTACGCCGAGCTGAACGCCGCCGCCAACCGGGTAGCGCACCGGCTGCGCGCGGCCGGTGTGGGCCCGGAAACCCTGGTCGGGGTCTGTGCGGAGCGCTCGGTGGAACTCGTCGCCGGTCTGCTCGGCGTGCTGAAGGCCGGCGGGGCCTACCTGCCGCTGGACCCGGAGTATCCGGCCGACCGGCTGGCGTTCATGGTCACCGACGCGGACGCGCCGCTGGTGCTGGTCCAGGAGCACCTGCGTGGCGTGCTGCCGGAGACCGGCGCCACCGTGCTCGTCCTCGACGACGAGCGGACCTGGGCGGACCAGCCGACGACCGACCCGGCCCCGGCGAGCGGCCCCGAGCACCTCGCGTACGTCATCTACACGTCGGGCTCGACTGGCCGGCCGAAGGGGGTGCCGAACACCCACCGGGGCATCGTCAACCGGCTGGACTGGATGCAGCGGACGTACCGGATCGGCCCGGACGACGCGGTGTTGCAGAAGACGCCGGCGAGCTTCGACGTGTCGGTGTGGGAGTTCTTCTGGCCGCTGCGCGAGGGCGCCCGGTTGGTGCTGGCGAAGCCTGGCGGGCACAAGGACGCCGGCTACCTGCGGGACCTGCTGATCGCCGAGGCGGTGACCACCACCCACTTCGTACCGTCGATGCTGACGGTGTTCCTGGCCGAGGAGGGCGTCGAGGCGGCGACCGCGCTGCGTCGGGTGATCTGCTCCGGCGAGGAGCTGCCGCCGGCCACCGCCACCGACTTCACCGCCCGGCTGCCCTGGTGCGGCCTGCACAACCTGTACGGCCCGACTGAGGCGGCCATCGACGTCAGCTCCTGGCACTGCGACCCGGCGCTGCTGGCCGGTCTGACCAGCGTGCCGATCGGCGCGCCGATCACCAACATGCGGCTGCACGTGCTCGACGCCGCCGGCAACGAGTGCCCGGTCGGGGTGGCCGGTGAGCTGCACATCGGCGGTGTGGGGCTGGCCCGCGGCTACCACCGCCGGCCGGCGCTGACCGCTGAGCGGTTCGTGCCGGACCCGTTCTGCGGCGAGCCGGGCGCCCGGCTGTACCGCACCGGTGACCTGGCACGCTGGCGGCTCGCGCCCGGCGCGGACGGCGAGGACCGCCCCGGCGGGGTCATCGAGTTCCTCGGTCGCGTCGACCACCAGGTCAAGCTGCGCGGTCTGCGGATCGAGCTGGGTGAGATCGAGAGCGCGCTGCGCGAGCGGCCCGGAGTGACCGAGACCGCGGTGATCGTCCGGGAGGACATCCCCGGCGACAAGCGGCTGACCGCCTACCTGGTGGGCACGGCCGAGCACGGTGAGGTGAAGGCGGCGCTGAAGGAGACGCTGCCGGAGTACATGGTGCCCGCCGCGTTCGTGACCCTCGACGCGCTGCCGCTCAGCCCCAACGGCAAGCTGGACCGCCGGGCGCTGCCCGCGCCGGTGGTGACCCGCGAGGCGTCGGTGGCGCTGGTGGAGCCACGCGACGACACCGAACGGCTGCTCGCGGGGATCTGGTCGGACGTGCTCGGCGTGCCGACGCTGGGCATCGACGACGACTTCTTCGACCTCGGCGGGCACTCCATGCTCGCCACCCAGGTGGTCGCGAAGATCCGCAAGGCCGAGCACGGCGGGCGGCCGGTCGGCGTGATGGACCTGTTCCAGCAACGCACCATCCGGGAACTGGCCGCCTTCATGTCCGGCGCGACCGGCGAGGAGGGGCCGCGCCGGCTGCTCTACGAGCTGACCAAGCCGATCCCGGCGAACAAGCGCGTCGTGTCGTACGTCTGCGTGCCGTACGGCGGCGGCAGCGCGATCGTCTACCAACCCCTCGCGGACGCCCTGCCGGCCGGGCACGCGCTCTGGTCGCTGGCCATCCCGGGGCACGACGTCGGGCTCAGCGAGGACGCGGTGCCCTTCGACGAGCTGACCACGCGGGTGGCCGAGGAGATCCTCGAACGCGTCGAGGGCCCGATCGTGCTCTACGGCCACTGCGGCGTCGGCAGCGCGATCGTGACCGAGGTGGCCCGTAAGGTGGAGGCGACCGGCCGTGAGCTGGAGGCGCTCTACATCGGCGCGATGTTCCCGTTCGCCCGCCCGAAGGGGCTCTTCGCGGCGGTCCGGACCCGGCTGGAGGCGCTGCGCAGCAACCGGCACTACGCGAGTTGGCTGAAGTCGATGGGGGTGGACACCGACGAGCTGGATCCGGAGCAGGCCGACCGGATCATCAGCAACATGCGGGCCGACTCCCGCGCCTCGGAGGAGTACTTCACCGGTCTGCTCGACCGTCGGGTGACGAAGTTGCGTGCCCAGATCGTCTCGGTGGTCGGCTCCGAGGACCCGGTCACCGACTACTACACCGAGCGGTATGCGGAGTGGCAGTTCCTCAGCGACACGCTGGCGCTGGTGGTGCTCGACCAGGCCGGGCACTTCTTCCTGAAGTACCGGGCGGACGAGCTGGCGGAGATCGTCACCCGCACGCACCGCGCCGTCGGCGACGGGACGGTCGCCGAACTCAGCCGCGAGGCGCGGGGCGAGGACGCGAGCTGGGCGGTCCACGACACGCTGGCCGTCGACGTCGAGAAGCAGCCCAAACCCGACACGGTGAAGCCGAGCATGGCCCGCTTCGTCGCGGTCACCGCCGGGCAGCTGGTCTCCACCACCGGGTCGGCGCTGACCGCGTTCGCGTTGCCGATCTGGCTGTTCAACCGGACCGGATCGGTGGCCGACCTGGGTCTGCTCTGGGCGCTGGCGCTGCTCTGCGGCGTGTTGATGCTGCCTGTCGCGGGGGCGATCACCGACCGGATGAGCCGGCGGAAGATCATGATGATCGCCAGCAGTAGCGCCGGCTGTGTGCAGGTGGTGCTCGCCGTGCTGCTCTGGACGGACAGTCTGGCGTTGTGGCACATCTACGGTCTCGTGGCGTTGAGCCAGGTGGCCGGCTCGTTCCAGCGGATCGCGTTCCAGTCGGCCGTGCCGCAGCTCGTGCCGAAGCGCTACCTCGGGCATGCGATGGGCATCACGCAGCTCTCCAACGGCTTCGCCATGCTGCTCATGCCGGTGTTCGCCGCCGGTCTGCTGGCCGCCATCGAGCTGAAGGGCATCGTGCTGCTCGACGTGGCCAGCTACGTGCTGGCCGTACTCACCCTGGCGCTGGTCCGCTTCCCGAACGCGCTGGGCTGGCGGCCGAGGGAGCGGCTGCTCGTGGCGATCGCCAACGGGTTGCGTTACTCCTGGCAGCACCGCGGGTTCCGGCTGATGCTCGGCTACTTCGCGCTCGGGAACATCTTCCTGGCCCCGGCGCTGGTGCTCATCACGCCGCTGGTGCTGTCGTTCGGCACCGTGACCCAGGTGGCGCAGGTGGCGCTCGCCGAGGCGCTCGGCGCGGTCGCCGGTGGCGTGCTGATGTCGCTCTGGGGCGGCCCTCGGCGCCGGCGGATGATCGGCGTGCTCGTCGCCAACCTCGGTACCGCGATCGGCTGCGTCCTGATCGGCCTGGACGCCTCGCTGGTGATGATCTGTGTCGGCGTGTTCTGGCTGGCCACGGCGATGACCACGGCGCAGTCCATCTACGCCACCATCGTGCAGGTCAAGGTGCCGCAGCGGTTCCACGGCCGGGTGTTCAGCCTGAACCAGACCATCTCCTGGTCGACCCTGCCGATCGGGTTCGCGTTGCTCGCCCCGGCGGCCACCGGCCTGTTCGAGCCGATGTTCGCCCCGGACGGCGCGTTGGCCGGCTCGGTTGGCACGGTGATCGGTACCGGGCCGGGGCGGGGGATCGCCTTCGCGTACGTCTGCTTCGGCGCGGCCCTGGTGCTGATCACTATCGGTGGCTTCGCGATCCGGCTGCTGCGTCGCTTCGACCTCGAGGTCGAGGACTCGCTGCCGGACGACCTGGTCGGCGCGCAGGAGCGGGAGCGGCGTATCGCCGCCCGCGCCGCCGAACGGGAGGAGAAGGCGCTGGTAGCGGCGTGAGCGGTGGTGGGGGCTTCCTGCCTTGACCGGAGGCCCCCACCGCCGCCCCGCCGATCGGTCGCGACGGCAGGTCAGGGCAGGTCGGGTCGATCGGCCAGGTCCGCCTCGGGCAGTTCCTCCGGCCGTGCCACCCACGCCGAGTAGACCGGCACGCCGTGCCACGGCCCGGCCGGTGAACCGTCGCGGGTGTCGGTGGCGACGGCGACGACGGCGTACGGGTGGCCGAAACGCAGGTCGGCAACGCGTACGACGGCTTCCGGCGGTATACCGGCAACCGCGGCGAGCGCGGTCACCGCGGCTGCCTCGAAGCCGTACCGGCCGTAGCGGGCCGTCGCGGCCTGAGCCGCTTCGTAGCCCATACCCGGGGCACCCATCAGCTCACCAAGGGCGCCCACTGCCCGGTCGAAGCCGAGGCCCTTCGTGGTCAGGTCGTGCCGGCTGTCCGCCGTCCAGCAGGGAAGCACCGCGCTGAGTCGCTCCTCACGCCCGAACGCCCGGCTCTGCTCCTCGCGCAGCGCCCAGAGCGGGGTCTCACCCAGCGGCAGGTCGTAGAGGGATCGACGCCCCCTCCCAGGGGACGTCGTCGCGTTGATCGCCACCTCGTGGGCGGCGGCGAGCACGTCGGACGCGGGCACCTCCGGCAGCGCGGCCACCGAGACGACCAGCAGGCCGGCCGAGCGGCCGTCGACGGTCTCCGGTTTCGCCTGCGCGGCGTGCACGGCCACGTCGCCGGCCCGGGCGGTGCCGGCGATCCAGCAGGTGTGGCCGTGCCACGGGGTGCGCAGCACCCGGCGCAGCTGGCCCGCCCAGGCGCTGCCGGACCCGAGCGCGTCGGCGGACGTCACCTGGAACGGGGTGGCCCACGTGATCCGGGTGGCCAGTGCCGTGGCCATGACCAGGAGGGTGTCCGGCTCGACGGTGAGCGGAAACTTCTCGATCATGCCCAGGGTGTGCTCCCGCGCCCACGCGTCCAGGGCCGCCTGCTCGGGCAGCGGCCCCGTCTCGGTGCTCTTCGGCAGCGCGGCCCGCCACTGCGCCAGGGCGTCGATCGCGGTGCGTTCCCACAGCGCGCTGGCCGAGGCGACCAGCGGGTGCGGCGCGTCCAGCAGCGTCCGTGCCGTCGCGGCGGCCCGGTCGGCGTCGGCGCCGAGCACCTCCTCCAACTCGGTACGCGTCCGGCCGGTGGCGGCCGGGCCGACCAGGGCGAGCAGCAGCCACGCGCCGAGCGGGGAGGCGATGTGGTGCCCGGGGCCGATCAGGCGGTGCATCCGTTCCGCGTATCGGGCCACGGGCCCGGTAGAAACCATCATCGCTCCACTGTGCCCGCCGACCGCGCCGGCGTCAGCCCGTCACTCCGGGTCGGCGCCGATGACCTCCGCCACCTGGGCGGGCAGTGGGTACGGGAGCTCCGGCGGCAGTAGCGCCTCAGCGGCCGCATCGTCGCCCGCGTCGAGTTGTTCGCGTACGGCCCGGGCGGTCGGCGTCACGCCGGTGAGGGAGACGAGCCACTCGTCGACGTACCGTCGTGCGGCCTCGCCGGTGAGCCCCACCTGGAGCGAGCGGTGCGGCAGGGCAGCGAGTCGTAGTGACCGTTCGGGGTCCCACTGCACGCGCACCGGGCTGGCTTTGAGCCGCCGGGACCAGTCGCGGCGGTCGGCGTACCGGTTCCGGTCGAAACTGCTCAGGCAGGCGTTCGCGAGCGCCCACTCGAATCCGGCCCGGTTGATCCGGGCAGCCAGCACCCGTTCCTGTCCGGGCTTGGTGGCCCAGCCGCAGCGGTACATCATCCAACGGAACGACGGCTTGATCCACGTCATGCGCTCACGCTTGAACGGGGGTACGAAGCGCCCCGCGGCCAGCGCTGGCTCCGCGATCTCCAGCCGGTACGCCTGGTACACGGTGACCGTTTCGTCGTCGAAGAGCGCCCGGATCTGGTGCCGAGGGACTGTCATGCCGCCGATGCTGGGTGATCCCGCGCCTCGAGGCCAGCGGATTTCCTGCGGCCGAGCCGGCTCTCGAAGCGGGCCACGGCTACGGACGGTTCCCTGACTCAGCTCGCGGGAGCCGTTACAGATAGGCTTCCGGGCCGTGGCAGGTCTGTTGAAAAGCATGGCGGCACGCATCAGCCGGGCCGGTGGAGCGATGGTTCCCCGCCAGCGACGTGCGGAGCCCACGCCGGCTCAGGTCGCGCGTCGGCGTCACGTCGCCGCGCTTCAGCGCCGCGAGCTGTCGTACGCCCCGGAGCTGGACGGGCAGGCCGACCCGGGTGAGATCGTGTGGACCTGGGTGCCGTACGAGGACGACCCGCGCCAGGGCAAGGACCGTCCGGTGCTCGTGGTCGGCCGCAAGAGCCGCACCCTGTTCGGGCTGATGCTGTCCAGTCAGAGCGCCCGGGACGGGCAGCGGCACTGGCTCGCGCTCGGCCCGGGTGACTGGGATCGGGACATGCGGCCCAGCTGGATCCGACTGGATCGGGTACTGACCATGCGTGAGGACAGCATCCGCCGCGAGGGCGCGATCCTGGATCGGGCCCGCTTCGAGCGGGTCGGCAGGGCGTTGCGCGCCGGCTACGGCTGGCGCTGATCCCGGCCGGGCCACCCGACGCCCGGCTGTCGGCCCTCTTTGCGCTGTTGAGGGCCAGCGCCTTGGCGGTGCGGCCGGTGGTGTCCGGCCTGCTGGACCTCGCGATGGAAAGACCGGATTCCGCTTGACCGGGTGCATCCGTGACGTATATTCAACTCATCGGTTTATCAACCAAGTGGTTGAGAGAAGGCGATGACAACAGATCCGGTCAGCACCGTGTTCGCCGCCCTTGCGGACCCGACCCGCCGCGCGATCCTCGCTCGGCTGGCGGCCGGCGAGGCGACGGTCAACGAGCTGGCGGCGCCGTTCCCGGTGAGCGTCCAGGCCATCTCCAAGCACCTCAACGTGCTGGAGCGGGCCGGTCTGATCGTGCGCACCCGGGAGGCGCAGTGGCGGCGGTGCCGGTTGGAGCCGGCTCCGTTGCGCACCCTCGCCGAGTGGGTCGACCAGTACCGAAGGCTCTGGGAAGACCGTTACGACACATTGGACGACTACCTCAACGACCTGAAGGGGAAAGACGATGAGCCAGCTCAGTGACCTCGCGATCGACCTGCCGTCGGACCAGGAGATCACCCTCACCCGCGCCTTCGACGCGCCACGAGAACTGGTGTTCGCCGCACACGGTCAGGCGGAGCACCTGAAGCAGTGGTGGGGGCGGGGCAACCCGCTCGACGTCGAGATCGACTTTCGGGTCGGTGGCCGGTACCGGTTCGTCGAGCACGCGAAGGACGGCAACTCCTACGCGTTCCGGGGCGAGTTCCGGGAGATCGTGGTGCCCGAGCGCATCGTGCAGACCTTCGAGTACGAGGGTATGCCCGGGCACGTGGTGGTGGAGACCCTCGCCTTCACCGAGCAGGACCGCCGGACCGTCGTCACCGGCACCAGCCGGTTCGACACGAAGCAGGAGCGCGACGGCATGCTCGACACCGGAATGACGCAGGGCGCGGCCGAGTCGTACGCGGCACTGGAGAGGCACCTGGCCACCCTGCGCTGACGTGCTGTGCCGGCGCCCGACGTGGGTCAGGCGCGGGTGGCCGCCGTGGGGGTGTGGGTCGGCCAACCCACCAGCCGGGGCCGCCGTCGAGCGCTGACGTCCTCGACCCAGCCGACGAGCAGCACGATGACGAATAGCAGTACGAGCGCCACCGCCAGGTATCCGACCTGCCCCAGCCGCCAGGCACCGATCTGGTCGCCAACGACGAAGCAGACCGCGATCGCCGCGTTGTGCCAGAGGTAGATGGTCAGGGCCCGGCTGTTCAGCCAGGTGACCAGCCGGTCCAGCGGCCGGGCCCGGGCCAGCCAGGCCATCGGGGGTCGTGCCCGCAGCAGCAGGAGCACGAAACCCAGCGAGTAGAACGCCTGGGCGGGTGGGATGTCGTTCAGATCGAAGCCGTCCGCGGGGTGCGTCACCGTCCACCCGACCCCGACCCCGACCCCGACCCCGACCCCGACCCCGACCCCGACCCCGACCCCGACCCCGACCCCGATCCCCAGGCACAGCACCGCCGTGAGGAACAGCGCCGGCAGAGGAACGCGGTGCAGCGCACCGTCACGATGGGCGAAGCCGACGAGCCAGCAGGCGCCGAAGGTGGCCAGGTCGGAGACGACCGCGTGGACCTGGTCGGTGAACGGTGGCGCGGTAGTCTGCAGCAGTACGACGGCTGCGAGGGGCAGCAGCACGGTCGGCAGCGGCCACCGGCGATAGAGCCGGAGCAGCGCGGGGGAGAGCAGGACGAGCCAGAGGTACGTGACCAGGTACCAGAGCACTCCGGTGACGTCCTGCGCCCAGGCGCTGCCCGCCGGTTGGGCGACCGGCACCAGCCAGGTCAACAGCCCGGGCCACGCCGGCCGATCCGGCCAGCCCTGCCAGACCATCACCGGCACGAGCACCGCGCCCAGCATCCAAAACGCGGGCAACAGCCGCCGCAGCCGGCCCTGGACCGCCTGAACGGACGTACGGTCCAGGGACCGGGCCATCAGCGAGCCGCCGAGCGCGAACATCACGCCCATGGCGGGAAACGCGATGCTCAACCAGGCGTAGCCCCACACGTGGTAGATGATCACCCGCAGCAGCGCCAGCGCGCGGAGCGTGTCGAACCACCGATCCCGCCCTGTTCCGGCGCCGGCCGGCTCAACGGCGCGGCCGGCCGCACCCGGCCGCACCGCGCTTTCGCCCACCACGCTGGCGTTCATCCCGCTCCCCACTGCGACGTCTGCTCGGCTACCGCCGGCGTCACCGGCCCACGCCGGTCTTCGCCACCGCGGCAGGGTACTCGTCAGCACGGGCGGCATCAGCAGCCGCGCCACGGTGGTCCCGGTGGCGCCGGGGAGGATCAGCCAGGTGACGCGTGCTCGTCGCCGTCGGCATCCACCGCCCAGGCCTGTCGAACTCCGGGGTGGCCGGGCGTACGGGTCACTCCGGCCAGTGTCCGATGTCGACGAGCTGACGGGTCTGCCGGCCCGAGTTCAGACTCTTCGCCCGGTACATCGAGGCGTCCGCCTGGCGTAGCGCCTCGGGCAGTTGGGTCGGGCTGGTGACCGGCGCGAGGCCCACCGAGGCCGTGACCCGCAGGGTGAAACCGCCCATCGAGATGGGCGCGGCGAGCATCTCGTAGAGCCGCCGGCTGGCGTGGTCGATCCAGCGCCGGTCGAGGGTCGGAGTGACCAGCAGTCCGGCGAACTCGTCACCACCGAGCCGGGCCACGAGGTTGTCGCCGGCGAACGCGGCCAGCCGCTCCGCCATGCTGATCAGCACCTGGTCGCCCGCCGCGTGCCCGTACTGGTCGTTGACCTGCTTGAAGTCGTCCAGGTCGAGCACCACGGCCACCACCGACCGTCCGGAGGCGTCGGTGAGCAGCGCCGCAGCCAGTCGATAGAACGCGCGGCGGTTGGGTAGGCCGGTCAGCGGGTCGTGGCTGGCGGCGTGCCGCTCGGCGGCGAGTTCCGCCTGCAGGTGCTCTATCTCGGCCTCGGCCCGTAGCGCTCGGCGGCGCAGTTGCCATGAGGAGATCAGTGCCCCCGCGGCGCAGATGCCGGACGCCACACTCACCGGATCCGGCACCCGAGCCCTCCCGTCACGCCAGCGCCCGGGTTCCGACATGCCCGGGCGGGCCCTCGTTGTCCCTGGTCACGGCCCAGGTTAGGTAACTCAACGTGAACAGATAAGTACCGTTCACGTGGGTTATCATGCTCGCCGTCCGATGCAGATGCAATAGCAGATGCACGTGCAGCAGCGTCCGATGTCGACACTCTCTCCGCGCCGCCACCGCTCCTCCCCACGGCATCGGCCGGCTCCTGAACAGAAAGACCCCTCCTCATGCAGCAGCCGATTAACGGTGTCCCCGCCGACCAGCTCCCACCGCTGGACTGGCAGAAGAGCCGCCGGAGCAACCCCAGCGGCAACTGCGTTGAGCTGGCCGAGCTGCCCGGGGGTGGCGGCGTGGCCGTACGCAACTCGCGCTACCCGGACGGACCCGCGCTCATCTACACCGTCGACGAGATCGCCGCCTTCGTGCTCGGCGCCCGCGACGGCGACTTCGACCACCTGATCGCCTGACCGTCACCGCCGGTACGCGGGTGGTACACCTTCTGCGCGCGTCCGTGGCATGCTTACTGGTCGGTCGGGCCGGGTGCCCCGACCGCGCTGGTACGCGGAGGTCGGCACGTGACGATTGTTCCCGCCGACGGCGGCCCGACGACCGGGCCGACCGTGCTGCGCATGCTGCTCGGCGCCCAGCTGCGCCGCCTGCGTGAGTCCAGCGGGGTCACCCGTGAGGGCGCCGGGTGGGAGATCCGCGCCTCCGAGTCGAAGATCAGCCGGATGGAGCTCGGCCGGGTCGGCTTCAAGGAACGCGACGTCGCCGACCTGCTCACCCTCTACGGCGTCAAGGACGACGAGGAGCGGGAGGTACTTCTCAAACTCGCCCGGGACGCCAACAGCCCCGGCTGGTGGCACCGGTACGGCGACGTGCTGCCGAGCTGGTTCCAGTCCTACCTCGGCCTGGAGGCCGCGGCGGCGCTGATCCGCACGTACGAGGTGCAGTTCGTTCCGGGGTTGTTGCAGACCCCCGCGTACGCCCGGGCGGTGGTGCTGCTCGGGCACGGCACGGCGGCGCCCGACGAGATCGACAGGCGGGTGGGTCTGCGCGTGCGGCGCCAGGAGGTGCTGCGCCGGGCGGACCCACCGCAGCTGTGGGCCGTGCTGGACGAGGCGGCGCTGCGCCGCCCGATCGGCGGCCCGGAAGTGATGCGAGGCCAGTTGAGCGCGCTCATCGAGGCGACCCGGTCGCCGAACATCCGCTTGCAGATCATCCCGTTCACCGCCGGCGGGCACGCCGCCGCCGGAGGAGCGTTCAGCATCCTGCGCTTCGGCGACCAGGACCTGCCCGACATCGTCTACATCGAGCAGTTGACCAGCGCCATCTACCTCGACAAGCGTGACGACCTGGACCATTACGCGCTGGCCATGGAGCGGCTCTGCGTCGAGGCGGAGCCGCCGGAGCGTACCCCGCAGCTGCTCACGCGCCTGCGCGACGACCTCTATCCGGGCTGACCGCCGCGCGGCCACCCCGGATTCGTGTGCCGGGCCGATCTCACACCGGCCATCCGGGTACGAGCGAGCCAGCCGGTGCGGAATCGGGCACGGGAAGTGGTGGCGCACGGTGGCGGCCAGGCAGACTGGACGGCCATGTCGCCGTTCACGTCCGCACTCCGGTTGCACGATCGGTACGTCCTGCGCGAGCGCATCGGCCTCGGCGGGATGTCCGAGGTGTGGCGCGCCGACGACGAGGTGCTCGGCCGGTCCGTCGCGGTCAAGGCCCTCGCCACGGAACTCGCCGCCGACCCGGAGCTGCGGGCCACCATCCGGCGCGAGGCCCGCGCCGCCGCCCGGCTGACCCACCCACACGTCACCCGGGTGTACGACTACGGCGAGGCGACCCTGCCCGGAGGCGAGGTCGTGCCGTACCTCGTCATGGAACTGGTCGACGGCCACAACCTGGCCGACCGGGTCGCCGGCGGCCCGCTCCCGTGGCCCGAGGCGGTCCGGACGGCCGGGCAGGTCGCCTCCGCTCTCGCCGCCGCGCACCGGATGGGAGTGGTGCACCGCGACATCAAGCCGGGCAACGTGATGCTCACCGAGACCGGCGCCAAGGTCCTCGACTTCGGCATCGCCACGCTCGCCGGCCCGCACCACCCGCTCGCCGGGCAGACCGCCGAACTGCTCATGGGCACCCCCGCCTACGTCGCCCCGGAGCGGCTCTCCGCCGGACCACCCGACCCGGCCAGTGACGTGTACGCCCTCGGCGCGCTGCTCTACCGCACCCTCACCGGCCGCCCGCCGCTGCCCGTGCAGACCTGGGAGGACGCGGTCGAGGTGCACCAGCGGCACCGGCCCGTGCCGCCGCTGCAGGTTCCCGGACTGCCGGCCGACATCGCCGACCTGGTCCTCTCCTGCCTCGCCGCGGACCCGGCGTGGCGGCCCAGCGCGGCGCAGCTCGCGAACCGATTCGGCGCCGTCCCCGCCGACCCGCCCACCGCGGTCCTGAACAACTCACCAGCCGACCCGGCCACCGCCGCCCTGCGACCCAGTTCGGCCGGCCGGGCGACTGTCGCGTCCGCGCAGGCCCCCACCCTGATCGACGAACCGCCCAGCGCGCCCCGGCGTGCCGTACCGGCGCCGCGACGGCGATCCCGCAGCCCATTCGCCGCGATCATGGCCGCCGCTCTGGTGCTCGTCTTCGCCCTGGGGGTGATGCTCGCCCTCGACAACGACCGGGGAACACCCTCGGCCGCCGGTACGGCGAGCGCCACGCCCCAGTCACCCTCGGCCTCCGCCGCCCCCGAGCCGCCGCCGGCGCCGTTGACGTCGGCGTCCCCACCCGCACCGACGACCGAGGCGCCCGGGCCGATCGACCTGCGGCAGCTCGCCACCGAGTTCGTGACACTTCTCGTACAGGCGCAGGCGCAGGGCCAGGTCGACCGGCGGACCGCCGACGACCTGCGCGACCAACTGGCCGACCTGGTCCGCGGCAAGCCGAAGGACCGGGCCAAGCACGTGCGAAAACTGCGCGAACGGATCGCCGAAGCGGCGGAGCGGGACGAACTCTCCTCCGGGACGGCGGACCGGCTGGACGACCTGCTGGAACGCGTAGAGGTGCACGTCGGCCGCGGCGACCACTGAGCCTTCCCGACCCGGTCCGGCGTCCCGCGCCGCCGGTCGCCGGGGGATGCGGTTTTCCGCATCCCGGCGCTGTGGCTTCACCGCACGCTTGGAAGGCCATCCTCATGGTCGCCTCCCAGGAACAGTTCGTAGCGTTGACCCATGATTCGAACCGCGCACGCCCTGCTCGCCTCGGGAGGTCTCGCGGCGGACGCCCAACCGCCGCAGGACGGGATCGTCGGCTACGTCACGGACCTGGTGGAACGGCTCGGTGGACCCGGCGCCGGCCTGGCCGTGGCGCTGGAGAACCTCTTCCCGCCGATCCCGAGCGAGGTCATCCTGCCGCTGGCCGGTTTCGTCGCCGGCCAGGGCCGGATGAGCGTGCTCGGGGCGATCTTCTGGACGACGCTCGGCTCACTGCTCGGCGCCCTGGCCCTCTACGGGATCGGAGCCGCGCTCGGCCGGGACCGGATCCGGGCGGTCGCGGCGAAGCTGCCACTGGTCAAGCTCAGCGACGTGGACCGGACCGAGGCCTGGTTCATCCGGCACGGTGTCAAGGCGGTCTTCTTCGGGCGGATGATTCCGATCTTCCGGAGCCTGATCTCCATCCCGGCCGGCGTCGAGCGGATGCCGATCGCCATCTTCGCCCTCTACACGACGCTGGGCAGCCTGATCTGGAACAGCACGTTCGTGTTCGCCGGCTACCTGCTCGGCGACAACTGGCACCTGGTCGAGGGGTACGTCGGCGTACTCCAGAACGTCGTGATCGTGGTGTGCGCGGCGGCGGTCGCCTGGTTCGTGGTGACCCGGGTGCGTCGCGCCCGCCGCGCCGGCCGGGAGCCGGAACCGGCGACGGCCCGCAACCCGGGGACGGGCGTGCCCGACCCGAGCGGCCGCGGCACCCTCTACCGCAGTGGCGGTTGGGACGACGGCGGGCACGGTGGGGCACGTTGACCCACCCTGTCCGGGTCGGGGCCGGCGTCGCCGCCGGCGCGCTGACCGCCGCCGGGGATCTGGCCTTCCTCCTGGCTGCCGCCGTGGCCGCCGCCGGGTCCGTGCTCGTGCCGCCGGCCCGCCGCCGGGCCGGCACGCTGATCCCGCGGTACGCCACGACGCTGGTACGGCTCGAACGCCGCCGGCTCGCCGAGCTGCTCGGCGCGACCGAGTTGCCTCCGATCCGTACGGCCGGCTGGCGGGACGTCACCTATCTCGCGGCCCGGCTGCTCCCGGGTGCGCTGGGCGCGCTGGCGTACCTGCTGCTGGCGATCGGTGCGGTGCTCGCCTGGATCCTGCTGTCCGCCACCGTGCGCGGTGACCTGTCCGTGTCGGAGTTCCTGCTGCAGGTCGTCATCGGCATGGTGTTGCTGATGTTGAACGTGCAGGCCATCGGCAGCGTGGGCGCGCTGGACGTCCGGATCGCCCGGTGGCTGCTCGACCGCGGCGCCCGAGCGGCGCTGGAGGACCGGGTTCGCGAGTTGGCCAGCACACGGGCGGGTGTTATCGCCGCCGTGGACGCCGAACGCCAGCGCATCGAGCGGGATCTGCACGACGGACTGCAACAGCGGCTGGTCGCGCTCGGCATGCTGCTCGGCCGGGCGCGGCGCAGCCAGGACACCGAGCGGACGTACGCCCTGGTCAAGCAGGCCCACGAGGACGTGCAGCGGGCGCTTGAGGAGTTGCGCGAGGTGGCCTGGCGGGTCTATCCCTCCGCCCTTGAGGAGAGCGACCTCGGGCAGGTGCTCGGCATGGTCGCCCAACGCTCCACCGTGCCGGTACGGATCCGGTGCGACCTGCCCGTACGACCCGATCGGCAGATCGAGACGGTGCTCTACTTCGTGGCCTGCGAGGCGCTCACCAACGCCGCGAAACACGCCGCGGCTAACCTGGTCACGATCGACATCGAGCCGCGGGAGGGGGCGATCCGGATGCGCGTGCGGGACGACGGCACGGGCGGTGCGGATTCCTCCGGCCGCGGCCTGTCCGGGCTGGCCCGCCGGGTCGCCGCGCTGGACGGGCGACTGCGCGTGGACAGCCCGGCCGGCGGGCCGACGACCGTACTGGCGGAACTGCCGTGCGCGTGACGCTCGCCGAGGACTCCACGCTGCTGCGCGAGGGGCTGGCACGGCTGCTCGTCGAGGAGGGCCACCTTGTGGTCGCCTCCGTCGGCAGCGCCGATGAGCTGCTCGAAGCGGTCGATCGCGAACGCCCCGACGTGGTCGTCACCGATGTCCGGATGCCACCCAACCACACCGACGACGGTCTGCGAGCCGCATTGGAGATCCGCCACCGCTGGCCCGACACCGCCGTGCTCGTACTGTCCCAGTACGTCGAGAAGCGGTATGCCAGCCGACTGCTCGCCGACCGCCCAGAGGGCGTCGGGTACCTGCTCAAGGACCGGGTCGCCCAGGTCGACGACTTCCTCGACGCCCTGGACCGGGTGTGCGCGGGGGCGACCGCCCTGGACCCGGAGGTGGTACGCCAGGTCGTGTCCGGCTCGGACCGCACCGATCCGCTCGGCCGGCTGACCGCGCGCGAACGGGACGTCCTGCACCACATGGCCCAAGGCCACACGAACGCCGCGATCGCCGAGCGGCTGCACGTATCGCTCAGCGCTGTAGAGAAGCACGTGAACGCGATCTTCGAAAAGCTCGACCTGTCCGACGTCACCGGCTACAGCCGCAGAGTGCTGGCGATCCTCCGCTATCTATCCGCCTGACCCGTCTGATCGACTCGGGTTCCTTGACGTCGGGGTGTCTGGGACGCGTGGCTGCCCCGACTTCATGGAAGTCGAGTTGACCATGCGCCGGGCGTAGGGGAGGGGCGGCGCAGACGACGAATCTTGGACGGTTACCGCTCGTGGCGACCGTGAAGGGTCCAAGGTTCGCGCGTACCGCCGGCCACGAAATGGTTCCGGGAGGTGGGAAGAAGCGCGGGCGCGGGTACGTTGTGCAGGGTGTCGGTGTGACCAGTGTCCCCGGGCCTCACCTAATAAATGCCTTCGCGGAATACCGTTCGGCTGGAGCCGCGTTGCGCCACTCGCCGCGAGGCGACCTGCACACCGGCACTCCAAGCGCCGCCCTCGACCGTCTGGTCGGGGGCGGCGCTGTCGTTACCGGCTCTTGTCCGGTACGACAGAATGGCGAGATGAGCGTCGAGTCGTCCTGGGCGGAGCTGCCCGGCGTCGTCGTACTGCCGAGCGGTGCGGTCGTACGCGGGCGGCGAATCACCGATGCGGTGTCCCCCGCGGACTTCGCGTTGCTGCTGGCTCCTGGTCCGACACCGGCGTGGCCGCACCGGCGGATCCGGTGGCCGGACTTCTGGATTCCGGTGGACCGCGCCGACGCGCTGGACGCCCTGGGTGAGGCATTGCGTCGCGCGCATGGCGGCGAGCGTGTGGAGGTTGCCTGCCGTGGCGGCCAGGGCCGTACCGGCACTGCCCTGGCCGCGCTCGCGGTGCTCGACGGTATGCCCGCCGGGCAGGTGGTCGACTGGGTACGCGCCAACTACCGGCCCCGGGCGGTGGAGACGCCCTGGCAGCGGCGGTGGCTGCGCCACCTCGTGTGACAGCGACGTACCGCCGTCCATCTTCGATTACCCGGGAGGACGGGGGTGACCGTCCAGCCATGGTTTGCCCGTTTTGGGGATTAGGGTGCTGGCATGAGAGATCGGCTGCTGGCCACCACGGCGACCGCCGCCCTGCTCACCGTCGGCGTCGCTGTCCCTGCTCCGGCGGCACCGTCCGCCACCGCCCGCTCCGGGCGTGCCGGCCAGGCGGGCGCGGCGCCGGCCGTACCGTGCCCCCGGGCGGCGGCACCGGCGGCCTCCCGGCCCGCGCGTCCCTCCCCGCCGCCGGGTGCCGCGCGGGACCGCGCCGTCGGAGGTACGGCGCTGGCCACCGCGGGGCTGGTCGTACCGCCCGAGGCTTCCGCACCGCCCAGGATCACCGCCACCTCGTGGCTCGTCGCCGACCTGGACACCGGTCAGGTGCTGGGTGGCTGCGGCCCGCACGAGTACGGCACCCCGGCGAGCGTGCAGAAACTCCTCCTCGCCGCGACGATGCTGCCCCGGCTCGACCCGAAGCAGGTCGTCACCGTCACCGACGAGGACATGGACATCGAGCCCGGCTCCTCCGCGGTCGGCCTCGTCGAGGGCGGCCGGTACACCGTCGAGACGGTCTGGCTCGGGCTGCTGCTGAACTCCGGCAACGAGGCGGCCAACGTGCTGGCGCGGCTCGGCGGCGGCGCCGACGGCGCGGCCGGTGGGGTACGCGAGATGAACGCGTACGCGCATCGCCTCGGCGCGCTCCAGACCCACGCGGTCACCCCCTCCGGACTGGATGGGCGAGGGCAGTTCACCAGCGCCTACGACCTGGCGCTGATCGCCCGGGCCTGCTTCGCCGACCCGACCTTCCGGCGGTACGCGCTGACCAAGGTGGCCCGGATCCCCGCCCAACCGGCGCAGCGGACGAAGGGCTTCCAGATCCAGAACGAGAATCAGCTCATCTTCGACTACCCCGGGGCGTTGGGCGGCAAGACCGGCTACACCGACCTGGCCCGGCACACGTACGTGGGCGCGGCCGAACGCGACGGCCGTCGCCTGGTCGCCACACTGCTGGGCGCCGAGTCCCAGCCGAGCCGCGGTTGGGAGCAGGGCGCGGCGCTGCTGGACTGGGGCTTCTCGCTGCCCCGGACGGCCACGGTGGGCAGGCTGGTCGAGCCGGGGGAGCTTTGGGCGACGCCCACGCCGGACCCGACCCCGCCCGCGGCCGCCGCGGAGGCGCGGCCGGCCGCCGCGAGCGGACCGGTCGGCAGTGGGATGTCGAAGTCGTGGTCGGTGGGTTTGCTCGTCGCCGCGGCGACCGTCATTCTGCTGACCGGCCTGTCGTGGCGCCGCCGCGCGGCACGCCGGAACGCCTCCTGAGCGGGGCTGCACGCGCAATGCCCCACCTGAGCGAAGCTGCGCGGCGGGCTCGACCGGCGCGGCACGCGGCTTCTGCGCGGACCGGATGACTCGCCGGGGCGCGGCCCGGATCGACAACCGCCGACGGATATCCATAGACTCCGGTCGCTCCGGCACCACGAGTCCAGGAGGATGCCCGTGTCGCGTGAACCTCGACTGCTGCCCGCCCCGGCCCCGCGTCGGCTCCGGCGTACGCTGCCCCGTCTCGCCGGTGCGGCCCTGCTCGCCGGCGCGATGGTCGCCGCCGGCGCCACCGCCGCGGTCGCCGCGCCCGCCACGGCAACCGGCGCCACCGCCGCGGTCGCCGCGCCCGGCGGTCCGCGTACGACAGCGACCGGCGCCGCTGTCGTGCCGGCCGCGCCCGGCGGTCCCCGTACGACACCGGGGCCGTGCGGCTACACGGCGACGCCGGACGACCCGGCCGTCCGGCCGGTCCCGCTGCCGCCCGACCCGCGCCGTACGCCGGACAAGGGCCAGGTGCGGGTCACGCTCCGCACCGACCACGGGCCGATCGGGCTGACCCTGGACCGGGCGGCGGCGCCCTGCACGGTGCAGAGCTTCCTGCACCTCACCCGGCACCGCTTCTACGACCGGACACCGTGCCACCGGCTGACCACGTACCCGACACTGAGCGTCCTGCAGTGCGGCGATCCCTCCGGTACCGGTTCGGGCGGGCCGGGTTACCGCTACCGCGACGAGCTGCCGACCGATCTGCCTCCCGCGCCGACCGATCCGACGGGTGAGCGGCGGGTCTACGCCCGGGGCACGCTCGCCATGGCCAACGCCGGTCCGGACACCAACGGCAGCCAGTTCTTCCTGGTGTACGCCGACTCGGCGCTGCGGCCCAGCTACACGGTCTTCGGCTCGGTGGACGCGGCCGGGCTCGCCACGCTGGATCGCATCGCGGCCGGGGGAGTGGCTCCGACCGAGGCGGATCCCGCACCGGTCGACGGCGCGCCGGCACTGCCGGTGGAGATCCGCGAGGCCGTACGGCATCACCACTGACACCGTGTCGAGGTGGGGGTCCCGGTCACGGCAGTGTCGGGATCCCCATCGGGGTATCGCCCGGCACGACGCCCGCCCGGGTGGGGATCATCCTGTCGGCGGTGAGGGAATGAGGGCGTCGCGAGAGCGGCTCATGCGTCAGTGCCGCGCTCGGTCCCGTCCTGCAGCGGCTCGGGTGGCAGGGGCCGGGCCGGTCGTGGGATCGAGGGCGCTGGAGCGCAGGAGGCGCGGACGACCAGCTCGGTCGGCAGCCGGACGTGCGAGTCTCGTTCGATGCCACCGATCAGGTCGATGAGCAGCCGCAGCGCCTCGGCGCCCATCCGTTGCAGGGGCTGCGCGATGGTGGTCAGCGGCGGGTTGACCAGCGCCGATTCCGGGATGTTGTCGAAGCCCATGACGGACAGGTCGTCGGGGACGGAGAGGCCCGCGCCGCGCGCTACGTCCACTGTGGAGATGGCGGAGAGGTCGTTTCCCGCGAAGACGGCGGTCGGCCGGTCCGGGAGCGCGAGCAGTTCCCCGGCCGTGGCGGCAGCGCTCTCGATCCGGAAGCCGCCGACGCGCACGAGTTTCTCGTCCACCGGCACGCCGGCGTCGGCCATGGCCCGGCGGAAGCCCGCCTCGCGCAGGCGGGCCGATTCCAGGTCGGGGCGTCCGCTGATGTGCGCGATGCGGCGGTGACCGAGCGACAGCAGGTAGTTGGTCGCGAGTACGGCCCCGGCGAAGTTGTCGGAGTCGACGGTGGGCAGGCCGGAGGGGCCGGTGTGCGGGTCGACGGCCACCACGTGGAAGCCCTGCTTGGTCTCGACCACGGTCGGTGTGACGATCACGGCCCCGTCGATGAGCGTCCCGGACAGGCGGGCCAGGGAGCGTCGTTCCCAGCCGATGGCGGTGCCGTCGCCGTCGCCGCCGGAGTAGGCCAGCAGCTGGTAGCCGGTGCCGGTGACCTCCTTGGAGGCGCCCTTGAGCAGCTCGGTCGAGAACGGTTCGAACTCGGCGACCAGGATGCCCAGGACGTTCGTACGGTGACTGCGCAGGCTCTGCGCCCCCAGGCTGGCCTCGTAGCCGAGCTGGTGGATGACCTGCCGTACGCGTTCCACGGTCGCCTGTGCCACGCCGTAGCGATTGTTGACGACCTTCGACACGGTAGCCACCGAGACGCCGGCCGTACGGGCCACGTCCGACATTTTGACACGCTCCGGGAAGGTCACGCCGACGATGATAGAGGGCCGCCCGAAGTTCCTCGTCAGGGTTTCGAAACCGTTATCGACAACGGTTGACACTCGGTTACGGGGCTGTAAAACTCGCCGCACTGATTCCCGCCACTGCTAGTCGAGGAGACGTGTCGATGGCGATGAAGCACCGCGCGGCCGCCGGCCTGGCGCTATTCCTTAGCACCGCACTGCTCGTCGCCGGGTGTAACGGCGGCGACAGCGAAGCCCCCGCCGAAAGCGAGCTCTACAAGAACCCGGTGACTCTGACCTGGTGGCACAACGCCTCGCAGGACGGGCCGCTGAAGACCTACTGGGAGAAGGTCGCCAAGGACTTCAACGCGCTCCACCCGACCGTCACGATCCAGATCGAGTCGATCGAGACCAACCAGCTCCAGCGCACCCGGCTGCCTGCCGCACTGCTGAGCAACGACCCGCCGGACATCTTCCAGGCCTGGGGTGGCGGTGAGATGCGGGAGCAGGTGGAGGCCGACTACCTGAAGGACATCACCGAGCAGGTCAAGACGGAGGCCGCCGACATCGGTAGCGTCGCCGAGATCTGGCAGGTCGACGGCAAGCAGTACGGGCTGCCGTACCGGATGGGCGTCGAGGGTGTCTGGTACAACAAGGACATGTTCGCGAAGGCGGGCATCGCGGCGCCGCCGGCCACCTTCGACGAACTCAACGACGCGGTCACCAAGCTGAAGGCCATCAACGTCATCCCGATCGCGCTGGGCGCCGGTGACAAGTGGCCCGCCGCGCACTGGTGGTACAACTTCGCGTTGCGCGCCTGCTCGGTCGACACGCTCAAGAAGGCGTCCACCGAACGCGTCTTCGACGACCCCTGCTTCGTCAAGGCGGGCCAGGATCTCCAGACCTTCATCGCCACCAACCCGTTCCAGCCGAACTTCATCGCCACCCCGGGGCAGAACGACCCGACCAGCGCCAACGGCCTGCTGGCCAACGGTAAGGCCGCGATGGAACTCATGGGCGAATGGAACCGGGGGACCCTGGACACCGTCGCCGAGGACCGGGAGGCGCTCGGCAAGTTCATCGGCTGGTTCCCCGTACCGGCGATCTCCGGTTCCGCCGGCGACCCGAAGGCGGCTCTCGGCGGCGGCGACGGATTCGCCTGCGCCAAGAACGCCCCGGCCGAGTGCGTCGAGTTCCTCAAGTATATCGTGAGCCCCGAGGTGCAGACGGGGTACGCCGAGACCGGTACCGGTCTGCCCGCCCGCAAGGCCGCCGGAGACACCGTCAAGGATCCCGCCTTGAAGTCCGTCCTGGAGGCCACCTCTGGCGCCTCCTACGTGCAGCTCTGGCTGGACACGGCGTTCGGCAGCACCGTCGGCACCGCGATGAACAACGCCGTGGTCGCGATCTTCGCCGGCAAGGGAACGCCTGAGCAGGTCGTCGACGCGATGAAGGCGGCCGCGAAGAAGTGACCTCCACCAACCCGACCCTGAGCCCCGCCGGCGGTGCGGACGCGCCGTCGGCGGGGCTACGGCCCTCCAGGCGCTCATCCGTCCGCGCCGCGCAGACCCGGCGCAAGTGGTACGAGATCATCGGGCTCACCCTGCCCGCGGTCATCGTCTACGTGATGTTCGTGCTGGTCCCGATGGGATTCGCGGTCTACTACAGCCTGTTCCGCTGGCGTGGGATCGGACCGCCGACCGACTACGTCGGATTCGACAACTACGTGCTCGCCTTCCAGGACCCGATCTTCCTCGACGCGCTGCGCAACAACGCCATCATCGTGGTCGGCTCGCTGGTCGTCCAAGGTCCCATCGCGCTGGCCGTGGCCCTGCTGCTGAACCGACGTTTCCGTGGCCGCGCCGTGTTCCGCCTGATCGTCTTCGTGCCCTACGTGCTCGCCGAAGTCACCGCCGGCATCATGTGGAAGCTGCTGCTGACCGACAACGGGACGGTCGACGCGCTGATGCGGTCGCTGGGGCTGGGCAGCCTGGTACGGGCCTGGCTCGCCGACCTCGACATCGTCATCTGGACGATGCTGTTCGTGCTCACCTGGAAGTACGTCGGCTTCGCCATCATCCTGCTGCTCGCCGGTCTGTCGAACGTACCGCCGGAGCTGACGGAGGCCGCCGCGATCGACGGCGCGAGCTGGTGGCAGACCCAGCGCCACGTCATGCTCCCGCTGCTGGGGCCGACGTTCCGGATCTGGATGTTCCTCTCGATGATCGGTTCCCTGCAGGCCTTCGAGGTCATCTGGGTGACCTCGGTACCCGCAGTGCGGTCGCTCGGCGCCTCGGCCACCATGGCCACGTACATGGTGGACAACGGCTTCTTCGCCCGGTTGTGGGGCTACGGCAACGCGGTCGCCGTGATCCTGTTCGTCATCTCGTTCGTCGTGGCGCTGCTGTTCCAGCGTTTCCTGCTCCGCCGTGACATCGAGGGCGCCGTCACCGGAAGGGTGAACTGACAGTGGCCGTCCATCCCGCCCCGTCCCCGTCCGTGACCCGACGCCCGGTGGCGTGGGGCACCCCGCTCACGTACGCGCTGGCCCTCGCGGTCGCGGCCGTGTCGATCGCCCCGGTGGTCTACGTGATCATCGGCGGTTTCCGCACCACCCCACAGATCATCGCCGACCCGGCCGGCCTGCCCGACCCGTGGGTCTGGGACAACTACGCCCGGGTGCTGACGCAGAGCGACTTCTGGAAACAGGCGTTCAACAGCGCGGTGATCGCCGTGGGTACCACGGTCGGCGTCGTGGTGCTCGGCGTCTGCGCGGCGTTCGTGCTCGCCCGTTACACCTTCCGCGGGCGTGAGGGCCTCTACACCTTCTTCACCCTCGGCCTGCTCTTTCCCTCCGGCGCGGCGATCCTGCCGCTGTACCTGATGCTGCGCGACCTGACCCTCATCAACTCCTACTACGCGGTGATCCTTCCGCAGATCGCCTTCGCGCTGCCCCTCACGATCGTCATCCTGCGCCCCTTCCTCACCGCCGTCCCCCGCGAACTGGAGGACGCCGCCGCCATCGACGGCGCCGGCCGGCTCGGCTTCCTGTGGCGCATCATGCTGCCGCTGTCGCGGCCGGCGCTCGTCACCGTCGGGGTCCTCGCGTTCGTGGCCAGCTGGAACGCGTTCCTCCTGCCACTGCTCGTCCTCGGCGATGCCGACCTGCACACCCTGCCGCTGGGCGTGCAGAACTTCTCGAGCCAGTACACCTCCGACACAGCCGGAATCCTCGCCTTCACATCGCTGGCGATGTTGCCGGCACTTCTCTTCTTCACCTTCGCCGAGAAGCAGATCGTCGGCGGCCTGCAAGGTGCGGTCAAGGGCTGAGCAGCAGCCCGGCGAACCGCGGAAGAGAAGACACAGCATGACCGTCTACCTGTACGCCCACCGAGCGCTGCCCGGGCCGATGGGCGTCGGAGGAAAGTGACCGACAAGTGACCGTGGACATCGAACCAAGCATCGCCATCTGGAACGACCCCTCGTACGACCTGGCCACCCGCGTCGACGCGCTGGTCGCCGCGATGACCCTGCCGGAGAAGATCGCTCAGCTGTACGGCGTCTGGGTCGGCGCCTCGGCCGACGGCGGCGAGGTAGCGCCGTACCAGCACGAGATGGAGGAAGTGGTCGACCTCGACGCGCTGCTGCCCACCGGTCTCGGTCAGCTGACCCGACCGTTCGGCACCGCGCCGGTGGACCCGGCGCTCGGCGCGCTCTCGCTGCTGCGGACCCAGCAGCGCATCGTCGAGGCGAACCGGTTCGGCATTCCGGCCCTGGCGCACGAGGAGTGTCTGGCCGGCTTCGCCACCTGGGGCGCCACCGCCTACCCGGTGCCGCTGTCCTGGGGAGCCACCTTCGACCCGGAACTGATCCGGCGGATGGCCGCGGCCATCGGCGCCGACCTGCGCCGCGTCGGCGTGCACCAGGGGCTCGCGCCGGTGCTCGACGTGGTCCGCGACGCCCGGTGGGGTCGGGTCGAGGAGACCGTCGGCGAAGACCCGTACCTGGTCGGCACGGTCGCCACCGCGTACGTCCAGGGGCTGGAGTCCGCGGGGGTGGTCGCCACCCTCAAGCACTTCGCGGGCTACTCCGCCTCCCGGGCCGCACGCAACCACGCGCCGGTCGGCATGGGTCCGCGTGAACGCGCCGACGTGATGCTGCTGCCGTTCGAGATGGCGGTACGGGAGAGCGACGTCCGCTCGGTGATGCACGCCTACACCGACACCGACGGGATACCGTCGGCCGCCGACGAGCAGCTGCTCACCGGCCTGCTCCGGGATACCTGGGGCTTCACCGGCACGGTGGTCGCCGACTACTTCGGCATCGCGTTCCTGCACGCCCTGCACGGGGTTGCCGGCAGCTGGGGCGAGGCCGCCGGTGCGGCACTCGCCGCCGGAGTGGACGTCGAGCTGCCCACGGTGAAGACGTTCGGTGAGCCGTTGCGCGCGGCGCTCGCCGCCGGCGACGTGCCGGAGGCGCTGATCGACCGGGCGGTGCGTCGGGTGCTGTTGCAGAAGGGTCAACTCGGGCTCCTGGACGCCGGGTGGTCTCCGGTGCCCCCGGCACTCGACGGCGTCGACCTCAGCGACCCGGAGACGCTACGTGGCCGCGTCGACCTGGACTCACCGGTCAACCGGGCGCTGGCCCGGCAGGTGGCCGAGGAAGCCGTGGTGCTGCTGCGCAACGAGGACATCCTGCCGTTGGCCGCGCCCGCGCGGATCGCGGTGATCGGGCCGCAGGCGGAGAACTCCACGGCGGTGCTCGGCTGCTACTCCTTCCCGCTGCACGTCGGTCCCCGCCACCCGCAGGTGCCGGTCGGGATCGAGCTGCCGACCCTGGCGCAGGCGCTGCGCGCCGAGTTCCCGTCCAGCACGGTGGTGGTCGAGACCGGCGTGAGCATCGACGGCCCCGAGACGGACGGGATCGCGGCGGCCGTCCGGGCCGCCCGTGGCGCCGACCTGGTGATCGCTGCCCTCGGCGACCGGGCCGGGCTGTTCGGCCGTGGCACCAGCGGCGAGGGCTGCGACGCCGAGTCGCTGGCCCTGCCCGGCGTACAGGGGCAACTGCTCGACGCGCTGCTCGATACCGGGACGCCGGTGGTCGTCACGATGATCGCCGGCCGGCCGTACGCGCTGGGGCGCGCGGTCGACGAGGCCGCCGCCATCGTGCAGTCCTTCTTCCCCGGTGAGGAGGGGACCCCGGCGATCGCCGGGGTGCTCAGCGGCCGGGTCGAACCGCGGGGGCGGCTGCCGATCAGTGTGCCCCGCCGCCCGTACGCGCAGCCCGGCCCGTACCTCACCGCCCGGCTCGGGCAGGTCAGCGACGTCTCCAACCTCGACCCGAGCCCGGCGTACGGGTTCGGGCACGGACTCAGCTACACCCGGTTCGACTGGTCGAAGCTGGTGGTCGAGAGGAAGGTGGCCCAGACCGACGGCGAGCTGGCGCTGAGCTTCACGCTGCGCAACGCCGGCGACCGGTGGGGCAGCGAGGTGGTTCAGGTGTACGCGCACGACCCGGTCGCGTCGGTGGTGCAGCCGGTGCAGCGGCTGATCGGCTACCAGCGGGTGTCCCTCGAACCGGGCGCCTCCTGCCGGATCGCGGTGACCGTGCCGGCCGACCTGTTCTCGTTCACCGGACGGGACGGGCGGCGGGTGGTCGAGCCGGGCGGCCTGGAGCTGCGACTGGCGGCGTCGAGCACCGACGCGCGGCTGGTGGCGCCGGTGGAGCTGCGCGGGCCGGTCCGGTACGTCGACCACACCAGGCGGATGCATCCGCGCTTCACGGTCACGCCGGTCGAAGGCTGACCGGGTGTACACCGACCTGCCCGAGGAGCGGTTGCGCGCCCACCGCAGCGGTGTGCGGAACCCGGAGGACTTCGACCGGTTCTGGGCGGACACGCTGGCCGAGGCCCGGTCGGCGGGCTTCGCCGTCCGGGTCGAGCCGGTGCCGACCGACCTGGCCGGCATCGACGTGTACGACGTGACGCTTCCCGGCTTCGCCGGCCAGCCCGTCCGGGCCTGGTTGCGGGTGCCCAGCGGTGCCGGGGCGGCCCTGCCGACCGTCGTCCAGTACGCCGGCTACGGCGGCGGGCGGGGCCACCCGCTGGAGAACCTGCTCTGGGCCGCGGCCGGGTACGCGCACCTGCAGATGGACACCCGCGGGCAGGGCTCGGGGTGGAGCCGGGGCGACACCCCCGACCCCGCCCCGGCGGGCCCGGAGGTGCCCGGGGTGATGACCCGGGGCGTCGCGGATCCGCGCACCTACTACTACCGGCGTCTGATCACCGACGCGGTCCGGGCGGTCGACGCCGCCCGGGCCCTGCCGGCGGTCGACCCGGAGCGGGTCGCGGTGCTCGGGCACAGCCAGGGCGGTGGCCTGGCGCTCGCGGTCGGCGCGCTCGTGCCCGACCTGCGGGCGGTCGTCGCCGGAGTGCCGTTCCTCTGCGACATCCCGCGCGCCATCGTGGTCACCGACGCCCGCCCGTACCGGGAGGTGCGTGACTACCTGGCCGTCCACCGGGACGCCGAGGATCGGGTGCTGAACACGCTGGCGTACGTCGACGGGGTGAACTTCGCCCGCCGCTGCCACCTCCCGGCGCGGTACTCGGTGGCGTTGATGGACGACATCGTGCCGCCGTCGACCGTGTTCGCCGCCGTCAACGCGCACGCCGGGCCGACCGAGTTGTCGGTGTGGCGCTACAACGGCCACGAGGCGGGTGGCATCGAGGACGACGAGGCGGCGTTGCGGTTCCTCGGAAAGCACCTGGCCGACGACACCGACCTCGCACCGGGGGCCGGTGGAGGCTGATAGACAGGACGGGTGCGCAGGTCGGGGGCGGTGTGGTGCGGTCGGGCGACGAGCCGGCACCGGTCGCGCCGACCCCCGGCCCGGCTCACCGCCGCACTGCTCGCGGTCGGCGTGCTGCTGACCGGTTGTAGCCGGTCGCAGCCGCAGCCCGCGCCGACGCCTCCGGCTCCGCAGCCCTCGCCGACCGGCCCGCGACCGAGCAGCGTCCCGCCGTCCGCCACCGGCCGGCCGGGGCTGCCCGGCTTCGTGGTGCTCGGCGACGTCGATCCGCGTGTCCGCACCGACATCCGGTACGCCAGCCCACACAACTTCGTCGGTCGGCCCATCACCGGCTACCGGGAGCCGCTGTGCCTGCTGACCCGGCGGGCGGCGGAGGCGCTGCGCCGGGTGCAGGACGCCGCGCTGGCCGGTGGGCACAGCCTCAAGGTGTACGACTGCTACCGCCCGGTGCCGGCCGTGAACGATTTCGTCGCGTGGTCCAAGCGCCCCGGCGAGCAGCGGAGCAAGGCCGAGTTCTACCCGCACGTGGAGAAGTCCCGGCTGTTCGCGGAGGGGTACATCGGCGCGCCCACCGCGCACAGCCGGGGCAGCACGATGGACCTGACGCTGGTTGCCGAGCCGCCCGCCGACCAGCCGCCGTTCAGGCCCGGCCAGCCGCTGCTGTCCTGCACCGCGCCGCGCGCCGAGCGGTTCCCGGACAACAGCATCGACATGGGTACCGGCTTCGACTGTTTCGACCCGCTGGCGCGGACGGCCGCACCGGGTGTCAGCGGCCCGGCTCGCGCGAACCGGATGCTGCTCGAACGGCTGATGACCGACGCCGGGTTCGTCAACTACCCCGGCGAGTGGTGGCACTACAGCTTCGTGGACGAGCCGTACCCGGACACCTTCTTCGACGCCCCGGTGGCCCGCTCGTCGGTCGGGTGAGCGGCCCACCGGCGGGTCGGGCATGATCCTCTCCGGCGCCTACCGGCGCAGCCCGCGGCCGGTGCCGGCGCGGGCGTCACGGAGAGGGGAGCGGGCAGTGACGACGGAGCGGATCGGGCCGCCGCTGACCGGTGGGGAGCGGGAGACGCTGCGGGCGTTCCTCGACTACCACCGGGCGACGCTGGCCATGAAGTGCGACGGCCTCAGCGACGAGGAGTTGCGGCGGCAGTCGTCGCCGCCCTCGACGCTCTCCCTGCTCGGGCTGGTCCGGCACATGGCCGAGGTCGAGCGGACCTGGTTCCGGAAGGTCATCAACGCCGAGGACGTCCCGCTGCTCTGGTCGGACAGCGGCGACTACCAGGTGGCGTACGACGCCGGCTCGTCGACCCGGGCGGAGGCGTTCGCCGCCTGGCAGCAGGAGGTCGAGCACTCCCGGCGGATCGAGCGGGCGGCGGAGTCGCTGGACGTCACCGCACACAACGCCCGCTGGGGCGAGGACGTGTCGCTGCGGCTGGTGATGCTGCACCTCATCCACGAGTACGCGCGCCACAACGGGCACGCCGACCTGCTACGCGAGGCGATCGACGGCACCGTCGGCGCCTGACCGGTCAGCGGTCCGCGCCGCCCCGGCGGGCAGGTGCGCGCCGCCGGTGCGGTGCCGCCGCGCGGTGGCGATCGTCCGGACGTCTCAGGCCGTGCTGGTTCCCGGCAACGGCAGCCAGGCGAGCACGTCCTGGATCTTCCTGTCCCAGTAACCCCAGTCGTGGCCGCCCGGGGAGAATTCGACGGTGAGCGGCACACCTCGATCCCTGGCGGCGGCGACGAAGTGCTGGTTGTCCTCGTACAGGAAGTCCTCGGTGCCACAGGCGACGTAGAGCGCGGGAGGTTCAGGGTTCTCCTCGCCCGCCCGGTCCAGCAGTGCGATGGTGTCGTCGTCGGTGCCGGCGACGGGGCGGCCGCCGAAGACGGTGTGCCAGACCTCCGGGTTGATCGGGTTGGTCGGGTGCTGCCGCCGATGGGCGAGATCGAGGGCGCCGGAGAGCGCCGCCGCTGCCGCGAACCGTCCCGGGTCGCGTAGCGCCCACTTCACCGCGCCGTAGCCACCCATCGACAGGCCGGCGACGAACGTGTCCTCCCGGCGTTGCGAGATCCGGAAGAAGGAGTGGCACAGTTGCGGCAGTTCCTCGCTGAGGAAGGTCCAGTACCGGTTGCCGTGCGCCTCGTCGGTGTAGAAGCTTCGGGCGACCTGGGGCATCACCACGGCCAGTCCGAGCGGTGCCACGTACCGCTCGATGGAGGTGCGGCGCAGCCAGATCGTGTCGTCGTCGGTGAGCCCGTGCAGCAGGTAGAGCACCGGGGGATCGCCGGCGGTCGCACCGCCGGACATGCCGATCTGCGACGACGTGCGCTGCGGCAGGATCACGGTCATCGAGGTGCTGAGGGTGAGCACCTCGGAGTAGAAGTCAACACGCATCAGGGCCACGTTCGTCGACGGTAGCCGGTAATACCGATTGCAGCCCGCCCACGGTCGGCCTACCGTCGTTCCCGCAAGGTCAACCGATCGGTCCGAGGGAGTACGTCGTGTCGCCACGTACCAACACCCGAGCCACGCGGCTCACGCCGGACGGCGGCGCGTGGCTGTCCACAGGGGAGAAGGCTCTGGGCCGGGGCCGGTTCGTGGAGGGCCGGCATCGGGGGAGGCGGCGCGACTGACGCGCCCGCGTACACGCGCAGCCGCCCACCCCGCCGGGGTCCGGGCGGCTTTGTCGTCCGTGGCCCCGGCACCGGGCGGGTCGGGGGGTCACCCGCCCGGGCACGGGCCGTTGGAGCAGCGGAAGCTCGCCCGGTTCTCACCCGGGAGGTCACGGGTTCGAATCCCGTACGGCCTACGCGTCGGCACCGAGCGGCGCACGGTATCGCGGTTGTAGCGCAGCCCGGCAGCGCGTCACCTCGCCACGGTGAAGGTCGCCGGTTCGAATCCGGCCAGCCGCTCCGAGTCGAATCGATAACGAGACCAGGAGAATTCGATGGGTTTCAACACGCTGGTCGGCACCCGCGCGCCGGTACGGGTCTGGACCGACCCGTACGGCATCGAGCCGCAGGCGGCGAAGCAGCTGCGCAACATCGGGACGCTGCCCTGGGTGGAGGGCGTCGCGGTGATGCCGGACGTCCACTTCGGCAAGGGCGCCACGGTCGGCTCGGTGATCGCGATGCGGCAGGCCGTCTCACCGGCAGCGGTCGGCGTGGACATCGGCTGCGGGATGTCGGCCGTGCGTACCTCGCTGACCGCCGCCGACCTGCCCGACGACCTCGCGGGGCTGCGTTCGGCGATCGAGGCGGCGATCCCGGTCGGCTTCGCGAAGCGGGATAAGGCCGTCGATCCGCGGCGGGTACGTGGCCTGGAACAGGGCGGATGGGACGACTTCTGGCGGCGGTTCGCCGACCTCGACCGCCGGGTGGCGCAGCTGGAGGTCCGCGCGCAGCGGCAGCTCGGCACGCTCGGCGGCGGTAACCACTTCATCGAGGTCTGCCTCGAGCAGGGCGGCGCCGACGAGGGGCGGGTGTGGCTGATGCTGCATTCCGGGTCCCGCAACATCGGCAAGGAGCTGGCCGAACGGCACATCGGGGTCGCCCGCCGGCTGCCGCACAACGCCGACCTGCCCGACCGGGACCTCGCGGTCTTCCTCGCCGGTACGCCGGAGATGGATGCGTACCGCCGGGATCTCTGGTGGGCGCAGGAGTACGCGCGCCGAAACCGGGCCGTGATGCTGGCGGTGCTCTGCGATGTGGTGCGGAACCGGTTCCCGCAGGTGCGCTACGACGAGCCGATCTCCTGCCACCACAACTACGTGGCGGAGGAGAGCTACGGCGGGGTGGACGTGCTGGTGACCCGCAAGGGTGCGATCCGGGCCGGCCGGGGCGATCTGGGCATCATCCCGGGTTCGATGGGCACCGGGTCGTACATCGTGCGCGGGAAGGGGAACCCGGACGCGTACTGCTCGGCCTCGCACGGGGCGGGGCGGCGGATGTCGCGGGCGCAGGCGAAGCGCACCTACAGCACCGACGACCTCGCGGCGCAGACGCAGGGTGTGGAGTGCCGCAAGGACGCCGGGGTGGTGGACGAGATCCCCGGCGCGTACAAGGACATCACCGAGGTGATGGCGCAGCAGGAGGACCTGGTCGAGGTGGTCGCTCACCTCAAGCAGGTGGTGTGCGTGAAGGGTTGAGGCGCGGGTGGCGGTCGTTGGGCCGTCACCCGTTCCGGCGTCGGTCGTCGCGGATGTCGTCCCGGCGAGTCAGGCTCCAGTAGCCGACGCTCGGCTGCATCCCGAACGTGCGGTTCGTACGCAGGATCGCCTCGTTTCCGTCGTCGTTGTGCGTGCTCACCGCGGTCGCGCCGCGCCGGTGGGCCTCCCGCAGGGCGGCGGCCTTCAGGGCCGTGGCCACTCCTCGGCCGCGATGGTCGACCGCAACGCCGGTGTAGACGGTGTACCAGTCGCTGCCGTCGCCCTGGGGCGTGACGATGGTCAGTCCGCACGGCGGGGATCCGGGTACGTCACGTGGCTCGGCCAGCAGCACGACCGCGTCGTCGGTGAACAGCCGATGGGCTTGCGAGACGTCGACGTCCTGATCCTCGGCGCCGGGTACCGGCAGGCCGGGCAGGCTGCGGGTGATGCAGTCGAGGACCATCGCCTCCTCGGCCCAGAAGTCGGCGACGCGGACGCGCACTCCCGCGGTGTCCGCGCCGCGTGCCGCACGCTCCGTCAGCTCGTCGCCGCGCCCGGCCAGATCGAAGCGCCAGCCGACGCTGTGGTGCGTGACGGTCAGGCCGTACCGTGCGGCGAATTCCCGGCCGCGCTCCAGGTCGTCCCTGAGCGTGCTGGTCACCACGTGCTGGCGGCCCAGGTTGCTCCGCGCCCAAGTGGCCAACTCGTCCGCGAGCGCGGTGCCGATCCCGCGTCCGCGCTCGTGTGGGGCGACGGCCACCAGCGCGGCCACGGTGCCCGGCCAGGCCGGCTCGGTGATGATCTTTCCGGCGCCGACGATCACGCCGGCCCGCTCGGCGACGATGGCGTGGTGGATCTCGTCGGCGTCCGTGCTGGCCAGCCGCTCCAGCAGCCGGTGCCGCTTGTCGTCGCCCGCGCTGAGGACCAGCAGATCGGCGGTGGCGGTGAGGTCGTCGTGGCGCATGGCGCGGATCGTGGCTGCCGCCTGCGCGTTCGGTGATGTCACGTGGTCGGAAGCTACCCGGCCTGTCCGCGCGGCCAACAATGATCTTTGCCACGCCGCGTGGCCGCCGGGCGCCCGAGCGGTACTCCGGCTCGGGCGGCCGCGGTGCGCCGAGCGGCGTGGGTCAGTGCAGCCGGGTCTGCCAGTCGGCGGGTACCCGGCCACGCGGACCGGGCGCCGGCTGGTCGAGCGGGTGCGAACTCGGCTCGGCCAACGCGGGCCCGTTCTTGTAGAACTGGTCGTTGGAGTAGTCCCAGAACCAGGACTCGCCAGGCTCGAAGCTCTGGATGATCGGGTGGCCGGTCGTGGCGGCGTGCGCGGTCGCGTGCTGGCTGGGCGAGGAGTCGCAGCAGCCGATGTGCCCGCAGGCCGCGCAGCGGCGCAGGTGGAACCACCAGCCGCCGGTGGACTCGCACTCCAGGCAGCCCGTGCCGCTCGGCAGGGCGGCAGGATCGATCGCCGCGGTCGCCTCCGCCGGCTCGGAATGGTCACTCACAGCGCCGTCCCTTCCCCTCCATGGCTCCCGGATGCTCGGTCGCAGCTGAACCGTAAGTGTCCACCCGGTCGCCGGTCTCGGAGTCTGGCACTCGGCGGCGCCGGCCGCTATCGCGCCCCCCTCGCGTTGTGTCCTGGCCGACGGCGTTCCCGGCCTGTCTTGTTCGGCTCGACATCAACCAGGTCGTGGTGTCCCGTTCTCAGAAGGTCGACTTCGGCACCTTCGCGCCCTGCGCGACTCGGGTCGGGCCGGTCGCCGAGGGGCGGACGTCGACATCGAAGATCTCCGTGGGGAGGTAGACCGTCGCGCAGGAGTTCGGGATGTCCACCACGCCGGAGAAGCGACCCTCGATCGGCGCCGCGCCCAGGATCAGGTACGCCTGCTCCGGGCTGTAGCCGAACTTCGTGAGGTAGTCGATGGCGTGCAGGCAGGCGCGCTGGAACGCCAGTTGCGAGTCGAGGTAACGCTGTTGCCCGTCGAGGGTCACCGAGATCCCGGAGAAGGCGAGCCACTGGCAGTACTGCGGGTTGTTGTTGCCCGGCAGGAAGATCGCGTTCTCCGTCACCCCGTACGTCCGCATCCCGTCCTTGATCAGGTCGACGTGCAGGTCGACGAAGCCGCCCATCTCGATCGCACCGCAGAAGGTGATCTCCCCGTCGCCCTGGGAGAAGTGCAGGTCGCCCACGGAGAGGTTGGCGCCGGGCACGTAGACCGGATAGAAGATCCGTGATCCCTTGGTGAGGTTCTTGATGTCCTGGTTTCCGCCGTTCTCCCGGGGTGGCGCGGTTCGCGCCGCCACCGCGGCCGCCCGTTCGTAGTCGGACCCGGTCAGCGTGCCGAGTACCGCGTCCTGCGGCAACGGCGGCAGCGCCAGCGGCGGCACCCGGTCCGGGTCCGTCTCCGCCAAGGTCCGCTCCCGCCGGTTCCACCTGTCGAGGAGGTCGGCGGAGGGCGCCGTGCCCATCAGGCCGGGGTGGATCATGCCGGTGAAGGAGACGCCGGGGATGTGGCGTGACGTCGCCCGCTGCCCGCTGAAGTCCCAGATCGCCTTGTACGCGTCGGGGAACTGGTCGGTGAGAAAGCCGCCACCGTTCTGCTTGGCGAAGATCCCCGTGTATCCCCAACCCTGGCCGGCGAGCGGACCTGAATCCTCCTGCGGGATCGGCCCGACGTCGAGGATGTCGACCAACAGCAGGTCGCCGGGTTCGGCGCCCTGTACGGCGAACGGGCCGCTCAGTGCGTGCACGATGGACAGCGGCGCGTCGCGCACGTCGTCCGCGGAGTCGTCGTTGTGGATCTCGCCGTCGAACCACTCCCGGCAGTGCACCCGGAACGTCGCGCCCGGCTTGACCGTCGCGACGGGCGGGATGTCGGGATGCCACCGGTTGTGTCCGATCTTCTCCTGCTCGGTGAACCGCTTCGTCGAGTCCAAGGCAAAGATGACCTCGGGCATCAGTCGCTTCCCTTCGTCACACCGCCCGCCACGGTGGTGAGCTTCGGTCTGGGCCGGCGGGTTCCCATGGCTGCTGGACCGCCGGTGGAGTCACAGTCGGGGCAGCCGGGCGCGAGCCGGATGCACCGGCGGGGCCGGCACGGCCCGCCGTCCCGGGACACCCGACACGACCTCGGGTGTCTCCGCGCTCCGGGCGGCCCGGTCGAGGGCCGCGCTGAGCGCGCGAGGCGTCCGCGCCAGCGGCGGCGCGGACCAGACCCGGGCGGCCTGCTGCCGGCACTCGGGGCAGTTGACCGACGCCCCGGCCTGGCCGAGGGGGAGCCGCACCTCGAAGTCACCGTCACGCGGGCACCGGTACTCGTACGTCGCCACCCGGTCTCCTCGCCCGTCACCGCCGTTCGGTGCCCGCGCGGACCCGCGCCGGCCAGGTCAAGAATCGGACGCATCCGGGCGCGCCGCAGCCCAACGTGCGAGGTCGGCCGCGATCGGGTGACGGTGACGATCGCCCGGCCGGGTTGCCACGGCTCAACCCAGGTGCGCCGGGCCGCCGGTGGGCACGTCCTGCCGGCGCACCCTGATCAGGAACAGGGTGGTCAGGCCGGACAGCAGGATCAGCCCGGTGGCCCAGGCGAAGGCCACCGAGTAGCCGTGCAGCAGCGCCCGGACCTGGACGATCGGATCCGGCGTACGGGTCGCCAGGTAGCCGGCGACGGCGCTGGTGTACAGCGTGTTGAGCAGCGCGGTACCGAGGGATCCGCCGATCTGCTGGGTGGCGTTGAGGGTCGCGCTGGCCGCGCCCGCGTCGTGCTCGGGCACCCCGTACAGGGCGAGGCTGGACAGCGGTACGAACGTGAAGCCGAGCCCGAGGCCGAGGACGATCTGGGCGGGCAGCAGGAGGGCGACGAAGGGGGTGTCCACGTCCACCTGGGTGAGCGCCACCATGCCCGCCGCGGCGAGCACCGCGCCGCCGAGCATCAGCGGCTTGGCGCCGATGCGGGGCAGCAGCTGGCTGGCGCCGCCCGCGGCGAGCAGCACGCCGGCGGTGACCGGTAGGGAGGCGAGCCCGGCCTCCAACGGCGTGTAGCGGAGCACCGTCTGCAGGTAGATCGTCAGGAACAGGAACGCCCCGAACAGACCCGCGCCGATGAGCGCGGAGGCGAGGTACGCCCCGCCACGGTTGCGGTCCAGCAGGATCCGCATCGGCAGCAGTGGATTCCTGGTGCGCAGCTCGATGAGTACGAACACGGCGAGCAGCGCCACGCCGACCACGATGAACGTGAGGGTCGGAGCCGCGGTCCAGCCGTCCTCGGCGGCCTGGGTGAAGCCGTACACCAGGCTCACCAGGCCGGCGGTGACCACCAGCGCGCCGGGTACGTCGTACCGGGTGTCGCCGTGCGCCCGGCTCTCGGGGACCAGCGGAAGCGCGGCGATCAGCGCCACGGCGGCGACCGGGATGTTGACCAGCAGGCACCAACGCCAGCTGGCGTACTCGGTGAGCACGCCGCCGAGCAGGAGGCCGACGGCCGAGCCGCCACCGGCGATCGCACCGTAGACGGCGAACGCCTTGGCGCGTTCCCGGGTCTCGGTGAACAGGACGGTGAGCAGCGCCAGTGAGGCCGGCGCGAGCAGCGCGCCGAAGGCGCCCTGCAGGGCGCGGGCACCGAACAGCATCGCGCCGTCGCCGGCGAGACCGCCGATGGCGGAGGCGAGCGCGAAGCCCACCGTCCCGACGATGAAGGCGCGTTTGCGGCCCCAGTAGTCGGCGATCCGGCCGCCGAGCAGCAGCAGCCCACCGAACGCCAGCGTGTACGCGGTCACTACCCACTGCCGGTTGGCGTCGCTGATGCCGAGGTCGGCCTGGGCGTGGGGGAGCGCGATGTTCACGATGGTGGCGTCCAACACCACCATCAGTTGCGCGATCGCGATGACCGCCAGCGCGGCCCAACGCTTCGGGTGCCCGCCGGTCTCCGCCTCGGCGTCGGGCGCGCCAGGGCTGGTCGAGCTCGTTGCGGGCATGGCGAAGCCTTCCGTGCGGACTCGGTACCGGCTCTGAACGTCGGGACGGTCGCGCCGGGACGATCGGCGGCGCCCGCCGTCCGGCCCGCGCGGGCCCGTGTCCGGCTGCCGAATCCGCCCGCCCCATCTCCGCGAAAACTCTTCGCGTCAGACGCTAGCCGCGGGGATCCGGTCCGCGCAGCGGCTTCGGAGATCCGTCCCCGGTCGGATCACCGGGCCCGGCCAACGTGGGCGGGAGGGGCGTCGGGCGGCACCGGCGCCATCACGCCGGCAGGCTCACCCTGGCCGCTACGGCAGCTTGGCGGGGGCGTAACAGGCGGGTCGCCGCGGTGCCGGGGGAGGCCGCCTACCGCTCGGCGGTCTGGCGGCGGTAGTGACGGGCGACCCGGGCGCGGTTGCCGCACGAGGGTTTACACCACGCCTGGCGTGGATGCTCCTGCACGAAGTAGCGCACGCAACGCGGAGCGGGGCAGGCCCTCAGGCGTTCGCGGGCCGGACCGGTGAGGAACTCCGCGGCGGCCCGGGCGAGTCCGGCGACGAGGCGCAGCCGGACGTTGGTGACTCCGCCCCGCCAGCCGAGCGTGGGGGCGGTATCCGGCGCCCAGGTCAGCACCGGGGAGACCGGCACCGCCGCGGCTGCCTCGTTGAGCCGGTCGACGGCCTCCTGCGGGGGGAGCAGGGCCGCGGAGTCGGCCCGGCTGGGCGGGCCGGGCCGGACGGCCTGCGCGAAGAGGCTGCGCACCGCCCGGCGCAGCGCCACGACGTCCCGCCGGGTGCGCTCGTCGGCGACGTCTAGGGCGTCCAGGTCGCCGGCGTACGGCCGCAGCGAGGTGGCGTTCTCGCGTAGCCACGTCGCCAGCCCGGTGACGTCGTCGAGGTCGTCGGCCACCCCGCCGTCGCCGTCGTGCCGGATCGTGCCGGCCAGCGCCAGCGCGACGTGCTGTTCCATCCTTCTCCTCCGGTTCGGGGCCGGCTTGCGCCTCCGGCGAGATCAACTGTAGCGTCCCTAACGCTTCAGATGCAGCTAGACATTAGGGAGCGGCCAGTGCTCGTCATCGCTCACCTCAGCGACACCCACCTGGACAGCCATCCGCGGTCGGCCGAGCGGACCGCCCGCGTGATGGACCACCTGAACGGACTGCCACGGCCGGTCGACGCCATCCTGGTCACCGGTGACATCGCCGACCACGGCGAGGTGGCGGAGTACATGCTCGCCGCGCGCCTGCTCGCCTCCCCGACGCCGGTCCTCGTCTGCCCCGGAAACCACGATGTGCGCGCCGCGTACCGCAAGGGTCTGCTCGGTGACGACTCCGGCGCGACCGGCCCGATCAACACCCGGCACGACGTGGCCGGAGCCGTCTTCCTGCTCGCCGACTCCACCGTCCCGGGGTCCGACGACGGTCACCTCGACGCGGAGACGATGGAGTGGCTCGCCGCCGAGCTGGACTCCGTGCCGGCCGACGCGCCGACGTTCATCGCGTTCCACCACCCGCCGGTCGCCCTGCACCATCCGGTGATCGACCCGACGCGGCTGCTGCCCGCCGAGCCCCTGGCCGAGTTGGTCGCCGCCCACCCGCAGGTCGTCGCCGTGCTGACCGGGCACTTCCACACTCCGGCGGCGAGCACCTTCGCCGGCCGCCCCCTGCGGATCGCGCCGGGGGTCGTCTCGTCCCTGCGCATGCCGTGGGAAGGGGAGGGACGCCTGACCACCCAGGCGCAGCCGCCCGGGATCGCGTTCCACGTGTACGACGACGCGGGGCTGTTCACGACCCACTACCGGGTGGTGGTGTGAGCGTGCCGGGTGTGGCGCTGCTCGGCTTCCTCGTCGCCGTCGCACCGATCACATTGGCCCCCGGCACGAGCCTCACCCTGGTCGTCTCACGGGTCACCGCAGGCGGGCGCCGGCCGGGCTGGTGGGTGATTCTCGGGACGGTGACCGGGCTCTACGCCCACGCGGCACTGGCCGCTGCGGGGCTCGCCGCGCTGGTGCTCGCCTCGTCGCGGGCGTTCTGGACGGTCAAGCTGGTCGGCGCCGCGTACCTGGTGGGGCTGGGACTCTGGCTGCTCCGGTCCGCGGCCCGTCGCGCCTCGTCGGCACGTCCCGGGCACCGCCCGCCGGCCGCGGCACAGGACGACGCGACAGCGTCCCGCTCGGCACGCAGCCGCCTGCCCCGGCTGCCGTGGCAGGTGAACCATCCCTACCTGCAGGGACTGCTCGGTAACGTGCTCAATCCCAAGGCGGCCGCCGTCTACCTCACCCTCGCGCCGCAGTTCCTCGACCCGGACCGGCCGGTGCTCGCGCCGATGCTGCTCCTCGCCACCGGGCATGCCACCCTGCACACCTGCTGGCTGGCCGGCTGGACCGTCCTCTCCGGCGCTGCCGCCAAGCTGCTGCGTACGACCACCGCCCGTCGCCTGCTCGATCGGCTGGCCGGCGCGATCCTGGTCGGTCTCGGCGTGCGAAGCGCCGTGGCCTGAGCGCCCGACTTCGCCCCGGCCAGCTCGTAGCGCATACGGCTGCGATCCGGCCCCGCGTCGATGCCTGCCGTCCTGACCGGACGGACACGGCGGGCGCCGGCGGCCACCGCGCAGGCCGGCAGGACGGAGGTGGACGAGTCCCCGGACGGGGGGAACCGGACAGCCGCGACGTGCGGTACCGTGCCTCCCATATCGACCCCTTCCGAGGTGAACCCATGCGTGTGGTGGCCGCGCTCGCCCTGACTCTCGCGATGGCGCCCGCGCCGGAGCCGTCGCCGTCCCCTTCGGTGCCCGGCGGTCTGCTCGGCGGTCTGGTCGGCGGCCTCGGAAGCCTCGTCGACGGGCTGCTGGGCGCCGGCGACGATGACGCGCCGTCCGTCCCGCCGTCCAGTCCGCCATCCGATCCACCGTCCGCGGCGCCCACGACGCCCGGCCCGTCCGCCACGTCGATTCCCACGCCGGGTTCGCTCGCCCCCTCGGCGGCCGCGCCCAGTGGGGCGCCGACGAACGCTCCCGGTGGCGTCCCGGGCCGGGTCGTACGCCCTGGTGGCGGCCAGGCGCCCAGCGTCGTGGTGACGGTGGTGCCGCAACCGGCCGGCCCGCCTGGCGTGACACCGTCCACCTCGGATCGTCTCGCGGTGCCGACCGTCGTCCGGACCGACCCGGTGCTGCGGTGGGCCGCCCTGCTGTTCGCCGTCGGCGTTCTGGCGTTGCCAGTGGTCCTGCTGGTGCGGCGACGTCAGGCGCCCGCCGTCCCGGCCCCGGCCCCGGTGGCGGCCCCCGGCGGGCCGGTGCCACCCGGGCCGGAGGAGACCGCCGAGAACGTGACCAGGCTTCCCACGAATCTGAACGCCATCTACGAACTGGGTCGCCTCGACGAGCGGCTCGCCCAGGAGCGCGAGCGGCGTTCCTGAGCCGCCGAGGACCACGGCCAGCGCGGCGACGAGCGCGACGGGCAACACCGCGAGGTC